>NZ_KE124774.1:1789355-2091855 GCF_000188155.2 Methylocystis sp. ATCC 49242 | reverse complement strand
GGACAACTGAACGGGCTTGTGTACGAAGAGAGCGCGCTGAAAAAATTTGCGCTACTTGCTTTTCCGAAGATCACTCCCCAACTCGCTGCGAAAGCAATGGGGGATTATCTGCGCTCCGTTGCGGCCGTCGGCAATACAACGGTGCACGAACCCGGCACCCTTCGCTCTGAATGGATTGCTCCCTTTGCAAAATTTTCCTCGCGCGCCGCTTGCCGCACCAGTGCGAGCCTGATGTATGAAGATATGAAGGGGATTGAACCGTATCGCGATCTTGGGTTTGGGCCCAAAGCCACGCAACTGCCAAACTCGCTGTTCTCCCTGTACGGCATAAAGATTGTCGGCGATGGGTCGAACCAGACAGAGACCGGCGCACAGACGTTGCCCTATTTGGGAACGCAAGAGAAAGGCGCGCCGAACTTCGACGCCAGAACGCTGAAGCAAATGGTGGCCGAGGTCAAGGCGGCCGGATTGCCGGTGCTGATTCACTGCAATGGCGACTATGCAATCGACATTGCTCTTGACGCCATTGAGGCTGCTTATGGCGCGTCAATGTCGGACGGCGTCAACCGTATCGAACATTCGACGATGGCGCGACCCGACCAGATCCAGCGCATGAAGAAGCTCAATGTACAACCGAGCTTCCTCATGAATCATGTCCGACTTTACGGCGCTGCATATCGGGACCAAATCTTTGGCCCGGAGCGGACTGCGTTTACAGATCCGGCTGGTGAATGCGTCAAAGCCGACCTTCCGTTCACCTTGCACACGGACTCGCCATGTTCGCCGCCGGGATCGCTCGCGCTTGTAAGCACCGCGATCACGCGCCGCTGTGCGATAGACGGTTCGACTATCGGTCCGGATCAGGCCGTCTCGCTAGATCAGGCGCTTCGGGCGGTCACTATAAACGCCGCGCATCAAATAGGCCTTGGCGACCGGATAGGCTCACTTGAAAAGGGCAAGGAAGCGGACCTCGTCATTCTGGAGAGCGATCCTTACAAGACGCAGCCCGAAAAGCTTGGTGAAATTAAAATCAGCGAAACCTGGGTTGCGGGCGAAAGGAAATACAATAGCTGAACGTGACGTCGGGCGGTGTTGGCAAAAAAGACCATGTCACGACAAGATTTAGGCTCCTGGTAAGGGAGCGGTCGACTTTCATCCATGAATCGACTGGTCATCTTTTCCGACATACTTCTTGCCAGCGGCGCCCGACAATCTGTACGGCGCCTCTGGAAATTTGCCGCCGTTTCAAAGTGGAAACTGCAATCCACTCATTTTGGCGACGCCTTGTTCCGGGTAGACCGCGCGGAGAAGAGAAGGGGCCAACATATGAAATGCTGACGTCGGATTTTTAAAATTTCCTATATCTTGCGTGTTCACGCCGAAACGGTTTAGCGCGAATAATGGTGGAGCGTCGGGTTGAGAAAAAACAATGGCCTACGATGTTGAAAATGGCGCGGGCAGGAACTTTGTAATAGGAAAACGTTCATATTTCGACGACTTCGCAGCCTGTCATACCCCCTTGTGGCGCAGCGCTGATTTGGTGGCTGTCGAGCGTTGAAAATCCAGATGAAAGTTTAGCGCTGAAGGCGGCGGGCCGTGATGCGCTGATTCTCCTTGCAGATCAGTTTTGCGTCCATAGTCATTCCGGCCTTGGTCTGCGCCTGCTGCGAATGTGAACAGACGGGGTATGCAGAAGCTAAAAAATTATCTTATTCTAGCTCGGCCTTCATGAACTGAGGATGTAACGAAGGGCGAATCTAATGGATAGAATGGAGACGGCCGCAACAAAGGAAAACGGGGCTTTCTTGCGCGCCTCCGCATTCGGTCGCTTGCGATCCTGCGCACAGATGAAAAGCAATCGAATGTCTTTACGTTCTTGGTCTTTGGGTCTGAAATGCGCTGTCGCAATTAGCGCTGTCAACGTCGGCATAGCCGGCGCTGCCGTGCCGAACACATACATCCAGCCGGATATATCCGCAGCCAAAATTTTCGAAAACAATAGAAACTATACTGTGGAAGTCAGTATCCTGGCGACTGATTTCGAAGAGATGTTCCGAAGGCAATTATCTGGCTTGGGCAGAATCGACCTTTCGGGCCCGGGACTCCTCGAACTCGAGATAGGGAGATTCGTCGCGAGAAAAATAAAGATGCAGAGTGTGGAAGGAGCAGCCTGTCAGAGCAAAGTCGAGAAAGCTGGGGAGGACCCGTCAAATGAAGAGGGCGTTCTCGTCGTGCTGACCTTCGAATGTGCGACGCGGGATGTCGTTTACGACGCGAGAGAGCTTCTCGCTTCGCTCGGCCCCAGGGCCTGGCAGGTTGTAACGATCATCGGCGACAAAGCCGCCAGCCAGATCATGATCAACGCCAGCAGTCCGCCGGTTGCGCTTGGCAAATCGTCCGGCTAGCCCGGTCCTCGGGTAATCGTCGCTGGAGGGTTCGGGACTTGTCCGAGGGGATGTCATCGCCCCTCCACGCGCGCGGACCGTCGCCTATGCGGGCGGCGCGAACAACCAGTATGCCCCGAAACAGGCGATGACCCCGGAGCAAATCTGCACCAGGCGCAGATTGCGCTGTCCGTTGAAAAACAGTCTGTCGATGAGCACAAGGAGCGGGACGACCACCATCACGACGCCAATCTGACCAACTTCGACGCCGAGGTTGAAACTTGCGAGCGCCGGCACAATCGCACGTTGCGGCACGCCCATTTCAATCAAGCCGCTGGCAAAGCCGAAGCCGTGGACGAAGCCGAAGAGGAAAGTGTCGCGCCACCGCCCCTCGACCTTGCGCGTAAAGAAATTTTCGATGGCGACATAAATAATAGAAAGCGCGATCGCTGTTTCGGTCCATGCGCTAGGGATATTGACCACCTGAAGGGCCGCCAGCGACAGGGTAATCGAATGTGAGATGGTGAAGGCGGTCACGATCTTGACGACCGGCCAGGCGCGGGACGCCCACAGCACAACCGCGAGCAAAAAGCACAAATGATCGTATCCCGTCATAATATGCTCGATGCCGGCCGCAAAGAATTTTGGCGCGAGTTGCCAGGGAGAGAGCAGGGGCTTCGAGAGATCGATCAGCGAGTCGCCCGGATAGATCATGACCTGACCCGGCGCCGGCTCCCGGCCCATTCGTTGCGCTTCGGTCAAGGCCGACGCGTCGTCCTTCTCGCCGATGCTGACGAGATGCTTCGCGCGTGGCCCCTGCGCTTTCAGGAGCTCGAACGGGTTGTAGAAGATCTGCCCGGGGACGGCGGTGCAATCCATCCTCAGAATAGCCTTGGAATCGTAAGGATTGGTGGGGTCTTCGCCAACGGAGACGACCGTGCTTGGGCAGGTTTGGCCTTCCTCATTTTGCAATGCGACGCGTTTCTGGATGAATTTGCCGATCATCGCTTCGATGACGCCCGGCTCGGTGAGGTCGATGTCCTTTAATTCCTTCTTGTTTTCAGCGAACATCCGCTCGATATCCGTGCCCAGGAAGCCGACATCGACGCGATAATGGCCATTCCCTTCCGGCACGATCCGGCTGCTGGAAATATCGGCGGTATGGGCGGCAGCGGCCGTCGCGAGAAAAATCATCATCCATAGGGCGGTGACTGCAATTCCCATAGACCGCGCCATTGCCGATGGCTCCCTTGACGTGACGGAAAGACGCTGCGTATGCATTGTTGGCGGATTGTGCATATTGTGCGAGGAATAACAAGCTCAAGTCCGGCGGCGTCGTTGGGCGGGGCGTCCGGGTCGGGCGACGCGGATGGGTTGGGTCCTTGGGCATTGGCGGAAAGCGCCGGAAGCGGCAAACTGAGGACTCTTCGTGTCGAAGGTCGGACGTCATGACGAAATTTCAGCATAGGTACAAGAACGCCTTTGCGGGCAAACGGATCGCGTTTTTCGCCGGGGCCATTCTGGCGGCCGCAACGACGCCCGACCGCGCAACGGCCTATGGGAACGGCCTCGCGCCCGGCGAACCGGAGCGCAGGCAGTCCACCCCGGCGCGAAAAATCGAACTCAGTTTCCCGTCACGGCCGCCGACCCCGGCACAGCGGCCGATCATTCTGGCGCACGCGATTGTCGTCCGCACTTCTCCAGCGCAGGGCGGCGTCGCCGACGCCAATATTGGTAAGGTCGATGTTTGGTACGACGCCGGTATCCGTGACGCGTTCACCGCCCTGGCGGTCGTCAGCGCATCCGGCGAACGGGTGGACAAGCGCGACGCAGCTATCGACGGCGCCGATCCGGCCCATGTTTCGGTGAGCGTCAATCCGTTGACTGCCGGGAAATATACGGTGCGCTACCGCGCATTGTCCGCCGACGGCCATCTCGTGAGCGGCGCCTGGGAATTCGAGGTGCGCCCCTGAATTGAATTCGAGAGAGCGACGCGCTGCGACATATTCGAACAAGAAAAGCGTCGAAGGCGCTCAATGTCGAGAGGGAAAGGAAGCCAAAGCGATGACTCCGACCGGTCGGTTAAACTTGATCCTGTTTCTGGGCATTGTTCTACTCGGGGGCGTCAATGGAGCCGTTTTTTCCTATGGATGGTGGGGACCCGCCTTCAACCAATATGTGAGCGACTTCTGGAAAGCGCATACGCTGAAACCCGCCGTCAAGGCAGGCGACCGAACGATATCCGAATGTCTCGGCGTGAGCGATTTTTACTCAGTGCACCTCACCACTTATTTTCTGGCGGACTCATCCGAAAGCGCGGGAGGCGCAACAGACGATTTGACCAAATATGACGAATATTGCGACCGGGTGCCGGGAACAGGCAAGGTCATTTTCTCCATCACTCTCATGGAAAAGGAAGCCAGGGGCGAAACTGTCGCGCTTTCATTCTTTCAGGAGGAATCCGACGGCGCTCTCAGGCCGATAAATTCTCTGCCCTCGAAGCCCTATCCGAGCGGATTTGCAACACTGGACGCGACGGTCCCCCATAAAGGGAAATATGTTCTCAAGGTTGCGTTCGGGGAAGCCAAGAACAAGGAAGACACGATCGAAATGCCAATCCGCGTCGGGCAGTAAATGGCTCTCTCCGCCACGCGTTTCATGGCCGCGGACGATGGAAAAGCTAAAACAACGTCGGGCGCGACAGCGCGCGGCGTTTTTGTAGCCATCGCGTAACGCCGGTCAGGAAGAGGAAGAGGGGCGACAAACCGATCAGCAGAGCGATCGGACGCCCGAGGCCTCCGAACGCCTCGCCGCTGTGTATCGGAAACAGCCATTCGAGGAAGGTCTCGCTCCCTGTGAAACGACTACGATCTTGCACGCCCAGGACCTGGCCCGTGTATTGGTCCACGCCGACGTTTCGATAGGTTTTTGTCTGGTTCGGCTCCCAATCCGATTGCTTGCCGACGACATAAACAGCCGTGGGGCTGTTCGGGAAGAGAATCCAGTGAAGCCTGCCGTCAGGGAACACCTTATTCGCGACCGCCGCCGCCTCGCCTGCGCCGATCGGCTGGCGTCCAGCGCCCGGCGTCGATTTTCCAAAATCCGGATCCGCTCGCACAGGCGAAAACAGATTGACGACGGATCGCGTCGCCGGTTTGAAGATCATGGCGACTCCCGTAAACAGCGTGATCAATAAAATAGCCGCACAATAGGCGCCGATGCTCTTGTGCAGATCATACACAACTCTCTCGGGGCTGGCGCCCCATTTGACCTTCAAACCCAACAGCCAGTTGCCGTTGTGCGGCCACCAGAGATACAGTCCGAGCATCAACGAGAAGAAAAGCGCTATTCCCAACGCCCCGACGATGTAAGCGTTGTTGACGCCAAGCAATAACGTCCAGTGAAAGGTCATGAGGCTCGCAACGAGCGGCTGCGAGAGCGGATCGTCGCCATGCAGGAAAAGCCGCTGCCCTTTGACTTTCGCATTGTAGGGATCGACAAATATTTCATAGGCGTAGGTGTCGAGATCATCCGTCTCGACGATGTAGGTTAGCGCCGCGGCCGATTCAGGTCCGCGAGGCATTGTGAGCCTTTCCAGTTTGCCGTCCGGCGGCATCAGGGCGACCGCAGCGGCGATGATCTCGTCGATCGGGCGATAGACGGAGTTTTTTTGCGGCTTCTCAATGCGCATGATCGACGCGTTCAGTTGTTCGTCGATGTCCTCGCGATAGGCGAGGAGCGCTCCGCTGAGCCCGATCAAAACGAAGACTGCGCCCGCGAACAAGCCAATCGTACGGTGGATTTGCAAAATCAGTGTTCGCCAGCTCCCGCGCCGCCGCCCGAATCCTGCGACAATTGCCTTATCGCCCTCGATGATTTTGTCGGACATTGTGATACAGCTCTATTTGTTCTTGCGATTGTGCCCTTCAACGATCACGAGAAAGACTCCACCTATAATGATCGCAATCTAGGCGGCGAGGATCAAGAGCCGGGTCTGTTCACTCCATATGGAGACGCCCTGTTTTCAGGCGATGACGATTCGGAGATATGGCCGAAACTGGGTGATGATGGAGTGAAGCAGGCGGCGTAACGGGGTTGGTGTGCAGCCGACCCGAACCTCCTGGAGGAGCGTTACGCCATGACCGAGAATAATGTTGTCGCCTTTCGACCGAAAGACGAAATTGCCGATCCACTGACGGAAATCCTGCGCTCGGGCCGAATCGGCTGATCGAGCAGGCGGTGGAAGCCGAATTTGCCGCGTTTTTGGCGGAGCACGCCGGACTGAAACTGCCGGATGGGCGGCAGCGGGTCGTTCGCCACGGCCATGATCCGGTCCGCGCAATCCAGACGGGCGTCGGACCTGTAGAGGTGGAAAAGCCCAAGGCGCGCGACCGGGGGGGCGAGCGGCGAAGACCGCATTCACTATGCTTCCTCGATCCTGCCGAAATGGGCGCGGCGCACGAAGAGCCTCGACGTTCTCCTGCCGGCGCTTTATCTGCGCGGCGTTTCGACGGGCGATTTCGAGGGCGTATTGACGGCCTTGCTCGGCAAGGACGCTCCCAATCTTTTGCCCGGCGTGATCGCGCGGCTGAAAGGCGAGTGGGAAGGCGATTACCGTCGCTGGCAAAAGCGCGACCTTTCGGCGCGGCGCTATGTGTATGTCTGGGCTGATGGCGTTTATCTGCAAGCGCGGATGGAGCCACAGGCTGAATGCATATTGGTGATCATCGGCGCTACGTCGGAGGGCAAGACGGAGCTGCTTGGCTTGGTGGCGGGCATGCGCGAGAGCGCGCAAAGCTGGAAGGAATTGCTCGTCGATTTGAAGGCCCGCGGTCTTTCGATCGCGCCCGAGGTCGCTGTCGGCGACGGGGCGCTCGGCTTCTGGAAAGCGCTCGACGAGGCGTTTCCATCGACCCGCCATCAGCGTTGCTGGGTGCATAAAACGCTGAACGTTCTCGACAAACTGCCGAAGTCCTTGCAGAGCGCCGCGCACAAGGATTTGCGCGAGATCTGGTTGTCGGAGAGCCGTGCTGCGGCGCAGACGGCAATCGACATTTTCGCAGAGAAATTCGCGGCGAAATATCCGAAGGCCGTCGATTGCCTGATAAAGGACCGCGATGCGCTGCTGACTTTTTTCGATTTTCCGGCGGAGCATTGGACACCTTTGCGAACCTCGAACCCGATCGAGAGCGTCTTTGAGATGGTGCGACACAGAACCGTTCGCACGAAAGGCGCGCTCTCGCAGGACTTGGCGGGACGGATGGTGTTCAAGCTGGTGATGGAGGCGTCGAAAAGCTGGCGACGACTTTAAGGACAAAAGCTGTTGCCCAAGATCGTCAGCGGTGTATGGTTCCGTGACGGAGTCGAAATCGCGCGCGATCAAAAATTCGCCGATTGATTCACCCCGTCACCCAAAATCGCGCATGGCTCCGCAGCCCTCGCTGCTTGCACATCGTGGAGACGGGCCACCCCGTCCGCCTCCAAACGGTCATATCGTCTTATGCCCCCGCGCGCAACCTCGGACAAAGCATTGATTCAATGTATATTTTGTGGGTAATGACGAGAAATGATCGACGTTCAAGAGTGACCCCGCAGATCATTGGAATCCTTTGTTATTTCAAACGGATGAATATCTTCATCCCCGGGGTCACGATTGGATGCCGATTTACCCCTGAAAATGGTTCTTGACCAAATCGACGCCAACCCTCATGAATTTTTTCACGGGCGATCTCCCTCGTTGTAGCGCCCCTGCGGCCACGCCCCGGCACTATGATGCCGTTGAGGAGAGCTGAGCTGCTGCCGGTTTCGTGGACACCGAGAAACGGTGTTTCATGAGGCCGGAGGTTTGTTATGGCGAGACGGATATTCAGTCGGGAGTTCAAGGTCGAGGCGGTTCGGTTGGTGAAGGAGCGCGGCGTCACCGTCGCGCAGGCCTGCCGCGATCTGGATGTGCATGAGAACGTGTTGCGGCGCTGGGTTCGGGATCTGACGACGGATCCCGTGCAGGCCTTCCCCGGACACGGCCAGCGGAAGCCGGAGCAACTGGAGATCGAAAGGCTGCGCCGTGAGGTCGCCAAACTGCGGGCGGAGCGCGACATTCTAAAAAAGGCCGCAGCCTTCTTTGCGAGGGAAGCGAAATGAGGTTCGCTTTCGTCGCAAAGCACCGGAGCGTCTGGCCGGTGGCGTGGCTCTGCGAAGCGCTGGACGTGTCCCGATCGGGCTTTCACGCCTGGCTGCGTCGCGGGCCGAGCGCCCGATCGGTCGCGGACGAGGAGCTGACAAAGAAAATCCGCGCGAGCTTCGTGGGCAGCGCCCGAACCTACGGCGCCCGCCGCGTCTGGCGGGACGTTCTAGCCGAAGGCGTCTCCTGCGGCCTGCACAAGATCGAACGGTTGATGCGGGCAAACGCCTTGCGGGCGCGACCGCGTCGCCGGGGTCAGCCGAAGGACGACGGACAAAGGTCGGCGGTCGTCGCGCCGAATGTTCTCGACCGGCAGTTCGCCGCGCAAGCGCCGAACCAGAAGTGGATCGCCGACTTCACCTATATTTGGACGGCGGAAGGCTGGCTCTACGTCGCCGCAGTCATCGACCTGTTCTCGCGAAGGGTCGTCGGCTGGTCGATGAAAGCCGAGATGACCGCTGGTCTTGTCGCGGATGCATTGATGATGGCGATCTGGCGTCGCGGCAAGCCGGACGCCTTGCTGCATCACTCCGACAGGGGCAGCCAATATACGAGCGAGCAGTTCCAGCGCCTCATGGCCGACAATGGCGTCGTTTGCTCGATGAGCCGATCCGGCAATGTCTGGGACAATGCGGCGATGGAGAGCTTCTTCTCTTCACTGAAGACGGAGCGGATCGGGAAGAAACTCTACCGCACGCCTGACGACGCCCGGGCAGACGTCTTCGATTACGTCGAGCGGTTCTACAACCCCGTCCGCAGGCATTCGACGATCGGCTACGTCAGCCCGGTTGAGTTCGAAAAGAAGGTGGGAGTAACTTAACTCGGTGTCCACGAAACCGGCAGCAGCTCAAGCCCGTCCACATCATCAACGGGGTGGGGATTAAGTTGACCTCACCGCGCTCTTGTGGCGAGTTGCGCATCCACGTTTCACGAGGCCCGTAACGACATGGCATTCCGATCCCCTTCGCACGGCCACCTGCTCGTCGCTGTGTTGGCGTTCGCACTCGCGATGCCAGCGCACTCAGTCGCGCATGCAGAAGCTACCGGAGCGCGAAAGGTCTACGAGGTGCCGCAGGGTTTCTGGCTGAGGCCCACCGACAAGAGAAAAAAGCTCTATGGTCCGAGCACGCCCGCTGCGAATTGGGCGATAGCCCAGTGGGGCACCCTAAGCGACCTGCCTGCGTTCAACAACGGAGCAACGGCAGATAGCGATCACTCTGCGACGATCAACCCCGACGGATCCTACAACTTGAAAGTCGATACCATGGCGCAGCCGTGCCAGACGACGTATCCCTCGGGACGGCGGCTGGTCAAAGAAACCGACATATTCGCAAGCCCAAACAATGCCCGCACCGCAAAAGGCTTCCCCTCAGCCTCTGTGAACGATCAGGAGCCGCTGTCCAGGATCTCAAAAATTCTGCATCGCATTCGCGTGCGGCCCCAATTGGTCGCATTCGATAGCGGGCCGTGCCAAGTTTCGCAGGCGGTGTTCATTACCGCAGTGGTGCTGATGAACCCGAAAGCCAAGCAGGTCCTCTATTACCAGCTCCGACTGCTCACTGTCACCCATGAAACCGCACCGCACGCAGTAGCCCCCCCGCCCGGCTGGTTCTTCACTGGTCAAAACATCCAGCAGCGTCAAGGCTACGGGCAATATGGCTACGGCGATAATGTCGCGAGCTTCGGCCAAGAGCCGGCTCCCCAGGGTCAGTGGACCACCTTCGACGTCGACCTCTATCCAAGACTGATCCAATTGATCGCCGAAGGTGCGAAGTACGGCATGGCGCAAGATCTATCGGACTGGATGTTGACCGGCACCTACCACGGCATCGCCGCCATGGGCGACATCCGGGCATCGGCGCAATGGGACGGCTTTTCGCTTCGGGTAGACTAAACCGGGGTACCCGCTGTTATCAGGCCACGTCTTTGAGCGCGAGATGCGACGCGTAGACCCATGGCATGAGTTCGTCGAGCTTGCTCGCGAGATGTCCGTCGACGATTTTCACGAGGACGTCGGCCATGTAGGCCTGCGGATCGACGCCATTGAGTTTGCAGGTTTATGCCGCCCGCCGAACTATGCCGAACGAGTTCGTTTTCCCCGAGATTCACCGTAGCTGACGTGTAATTGGCTCAGGATAGTTTGTCCTGTGCCTCCGCTCTCAACAGCTGAGAACAGGACGATGGTAGCAGAAGAGTACTTGGGCAGGAGCCGGCTGTTCCGGGGCCTGAAGACCGGACCCCACGGACAGCTCGTCAAGCTCTACGCAGCGCGTCTTGTCAAAGACGGACTCGCGCGCCACGGCACTTGGCGCTGTCTCAACTTGGTCAGCGGTCTCCTCATCTGGATCGAGAAAAGCCGCTCGACGCTGAGTGATCACGATGAACGCATGGTCGAGCAGTACCTCCAGCGCCGAGCGGGGAAACAGTCCATGTAGCCGGGCGATCGGGCCGCGCTGAAGCGGTTGCTGTCGGTGCTGCCGCTGATCGCTCCGCGGACCAGATATTTGGGGATTTCAGTGATTATCTGCAAAGCGAACGCGGACTGGCGCCGAGGTCCATCATCAGCCACCTGCCGGTCATCTGCCGGTTCCTGGGCGAGGTGCGCCCTGCCGGCACCGGCGACCTCGGCAAGATCAGCCAGGAGGACGTCACCCGCCATATCGAGCGCCACTCCCGTTGCTACGCTGTATTTAATCGGCAGAATCTGGTTTCAGATATCTCAATATTTTAGCCTTGCGCTTAAATTTGCCGCGGGACAATATGAGGGACGGACTCTCATCTTGTTTGTCGCGCGGCAACTTTAGCCTTGAAGGCCGGTGAATGCGTCCGGCGACTCCACTTCGTCATCGAATGCTCCTGATTCGCAGCGAGAAGCGTCGCCGCCGTCAGGCAGAAAATCCACTCAAGCGACTATCCGAATTTGCGAGGCCGGCTCTCTGGGGCTATAGCTCCACTCTCTCCATTTTGGATCGGGGCAAGTACGAAGTGGACGACTTTCGCAAACTGGTACTCAACTACCGCGGCGAGCTTCTCTGCCATGTCTTTTGCGCGTCTAATCCCATCGTGCTTGCCGTTTTCTTTCATGGGGGCGGTTGGGTCGGCGGCAGCCCGGCCATGTTGTTTCCACAAGCGAAAGTCCTGGCATCTCACGGGATCACGACCGTGCTTCCGGAGTATCGGCTCAAGGATAAACACAAAGCCACAGTACAGGATGCCATCGAGGATGCCGTGGCGGCTTGCAAGTGGGCTAGACGCGAACTCGGCTCCGCCGATACGAAGGTCTTCGTGGGCGGCGCATCTGCCGGCGGACTGCTGGCTTTTCATGCTGCCAAAGAGGTCGCTGCCGATGGAATAATCCTGCTCAACCCTGTCGTGAGAACCTCTGTCGGCGGCTTCTCGAATCGACAGATCCCTCCCGAAGGTGACAGCAGCATCTGTCCTACAGCCCTGCTGGACGACACGTGGAAGAATATCCCGTGCCTGATCATGCATGCTGAGGACGACACGGTCACTCCGATCGGCCATGCCAAGCTGTTCGCCGAAGCTTACGGCGCGGCAGCTACGACGCATTGGCTGCCGAGTGGCGGGCATGGCTTTTTTCAGAGGCCGAAAAGCTTCGAGCTCACGAATGACACGATGATCCCGTTTGTGTTGTCGTCCGCAAAGGGACATGGTTCGTCCGAGGAGTCGGGAAATGGCCGAGGGGGAAAGAATGGAAGACAGAACATCCGCGTTGCAGGCCGAAGCCGCAGCGTTCGCCGGGGTACATAATGACCAGACCCGGTCGTTGGCTTGGAGCTCCATACCTTACTTTAGCAAGAAGCTGCAGGAGCGAGTCAATCTCGGCGCCCTAACGAGATCACGACTTTCTGGGCGGCCAGAAATCCGTGCGCTGACAATGGCCTGTGGCGACATGAAAGGTGAGTACGGCTTCTTCAAGGCGATGGGGGCAACCGCAATCGATGCCGTCGATATCAGCGAGGGCCAAAAGGAACGGTTCAACAGGCTCGTCAATGATGGGCAGATACCCGTCGACTACACCATCGCCGACGTGAACGAGATCACGCTTTCCGAAGAGAAATACGATCTCGTATATATGCAGCAGTCGCTACATCATATCGAGGACGTGGAGCACGTTGTCGCAGAAATCAAGAAGTCGCTAAAGCCGGACGGCCTTTTTGTACTCAACGACTACGTTGGCGAACCGTTCTTGCAACGCGGGCCAAAGCAACGGACAGTTTGCCAGCGTTTATGGGATTGCCTGCCTGCCCGGTTGCGCACTGATCACAATGGTCGGGTTTGGGATAAGCTGCCAATTCCGGACAAGCGGCTCCTGTCACCCTTCGAGGCGATACGCTCCGACGCCATCCTGCCTGCTCTTCGGTCCACATTCAACGTGGTCGATGAGTTTCTGTTCGGTGGCATCGTGTTTCCGATTATCAACAACTATGCTCGCAATTACGACTTGGAACAGGATGGCGCGCTGATCCGGATGCTTTGGGAACTCGACGTCATGCTCGTGGAAAATGGCACCGTCGAGCCGAGTTTCGTACGAGCTGTTTATTCTCGTTGATCGGGGGCAGGAGCGTGGGTTGGAGGGCATTGCTTGTCACGTTAGAGCCGTCGCCTGTCCCATGTAATACCTCTCCTTAAAATACGTGCAGGTACACCTGCAGCTACACAGTTGGCTTCGATGTCTTTTGTAACAACGGAGCCAGCGCCTATAACGCAGTTCGCGCCAATTTTGACCCCTTTCGCGATAGTCACATTTCGTGCAATCCACACGTGATCCTCGATCACGATCGGAGCTGGCGGATTAATCCGTTTACCCGTGTCGAGGCTTATGATTGAATGCATATCGCTGACATCGGCAAAAACGTTTCCGGAAAACATGCAGTCTTCTCCAATACTAATAGATGACGTCTCGTGCATCGTCAAAAATAAGTTCATGGATGTAGTCTGACTGCCAATATGGAGCGTTGAGTTGTGGCACTTTAAAATAATGTGCCCGTTCAGTTTGCAGTTGTTCCCTATCGTAACAATGTTGTTGTTCCCATAAAACCGCAGGCGGCTTACCAAGCAGCCACTTCCAATGCTTACAGCATTGCCTTTTCCGAAGTCGGCGAAATCTTTGACACCGTCCATATGCTAGCGGGCACCATCTCTAGTTTTACAGATCGTTCAATTTAGCACTTGCAGTGTCCTTAGACAATGCGGGCTGATACATCCGTTTCCAACGTATCCCTGCCGCGCTATTCCGTTCCTAGGCTTGCTGCGTTGCCACTGTCATGGAAGCGCGGCATTACCGACGGACGAGACAACGAACCTCCGGCTGCCGTTATTCTCACTCGACCCGCTCCACCAGAGTATCCCTCCGCCGTGGGCCGCCTGGCGTTGATCGCATTTTTTGAGATAGCTTCCTGACAGGTGGCGCAATCCGACGCTCCGCTCACTGCTCGTTTGTGGCGCGACGTCGGTCTTGCGACGCGTGAAGGGTAACGAGAAAGCGCCGCGATGGCTAAAATCACGCTATTGGCGCGTCGACCGTTCAAGGTCGTCGCGATTGCGCAGGATGAAAATGTCTGAAAAAAGCGCTTGCCCGCGGGGTCGTTTCACATAAGTCGCGCTATACCAATGGGTTAGCCAGCGAACATCCCCTCAGTTGGCGAAGTCGGGATAACCGTCTGGTCGGAAACCTGCTTGCCAAGCAGGTCATAGAGCGGCATAGAAGTAGACTGCACCCGAGTCTCTGAAGTCAATCGGGATGTCAGTAATTATTGCGGAGGCCGAAGAAAATCAGATGAAGGTGGTCTTTCTCCATATCCCGAAGACAGCTGGACAATCGATTCATGCCGCTCTTGAGGAGTCTTTCGGAAAGGATCGAGTTTGCCCTGCTCGAGTAAATGATTCTCTTCGGAAAATGAGTATAGCTGAGCTCAATAGCTACAGCGTCTTCTCGGGGCATTTGGATTGGGCGTTTCTGGACTGCATAAAAGGGCCAAAATATATATTCACGATCCTGCGCGAGCCGCGTGATCGTATCCTGTCATTTTATTTTTACATGAGAAAAGAGGCTGCCAAGCTGCCCCCGGAGGTCCTCGGTCTCCCTCAAAACGCCGGCAAGAAGGCAGCTATCGAAGGTGGGCCAGACCATTATTTTTGTGGCGGCCCTGCGCATGTTAGGAGCTTTCTGGATGCACATTACGATAACTTCTACACGTATTTTTTCGCTGGGCGGCACTATCTCGCCCGCAATCAGCTCTGGCCGCTTCTCTCTCGCGGCGAGATGGCGCCGGAAGAACTAGTTGACCTCGCAAAAGCCAATATGAAAGAGCTGGATGGAGTCTTTTCTTTTTCCAGGATGGATGAGGTTTTCAAGGCGATCAGAGACCTGAGCGGGGTCGAGATTGCCGCTGACAGTTATCGTGTGAACGCAAACGCAGAAGTGGAGGCGGGGGATCGCCTCTCGCAACTGTTGAAACTTGGCGCGGCCGAAAAGACGCTAGAGAAACTGGAGCAATACTGCCTGTTTGATAATCAGATATGGAGTGCTAGACAATAGCGCTGTGCTCTTTTGGCGTTCCGCCCTTTGAAGTAGTCGGGCGACAGCTTCAGCCAACGGCGTCTGTGTGTTCGCATCCGCTGAGAGCAATTGGCGTTGTGACAGACCGAGGCTTGTTGAGCCCGCTGTTAAAGAATGGGTCGATATCCAGATGGCGGTTACTCTGTCCGAGAAATTGATCGATGCTCTCAAATCGAGCGGCGTGACAACCTTTCACCGACCGGGGGTAAGGCTGCCAGACGATGTCATCTTCGAGCCGCCTTGTAGTTTCAAGTGGATGCGTGTCGAGCATTCGATTGCCGTTGGCGCCTTCAGCTATGCGGTTAACGGCTATTATTTCGCTTGTCGAATCGGGCGATATTGTTCGCTCGGCGAGGACGTCCAGATTGGCCGTCACGCGCATCCGACGAATTGGTTCAGCACCTCGCCCTTTTTCTACCAGGACTTTCACCTGGTCCTCGATCAGCCTTTGCCTTCCGGCGTGAAATTATCGCCGCGCACCGATTTCTCCCGTCGGACCCCGCCGACGACGCTCAAGGTTACCCATATCGAAAATGACGTGTACGTCGGACACGGGGCTTTCATTCTTCCGGGCGTCACGATCGGGACGGGCGCGGTGGTCGGCGCATGTTCAGTCGTCACGAAGGATATCCCGCCTTACGCGATTGTGGCGGGCTCCCCCGCCCGCATCGTGCGTTACAGATTTTCGGAACGGGATATCGAGCGACTGCTCGCTTCGGCTTGGTGGGATTTCGCGCCCTGGCAGTTGCGCGGTGCCTCGGTCGACGACATCCCTCGCTTCCTCGATCTCGTCGTCTCCTTGCGGGAGGCGAATACCCCTGTTTACGCGCCGAAGCAGATCAAACTCGCGGAGTTGGTCGCTAAGGATGTCTCCTTGCAAACTCCGTGAGGGGTCGAACGTCTCATATTTTCCGACGCTTACGTGTGCTATGACCTAGCCCGGATTTCTCAGTGCGCCCCGACGGCGCGTATCGCCAGTGGAGGAAGATTCCACCCAGAGAGTTGTCGATTGATCTGGTAGCTGACGAGCGGCTTGGCCGGGTAACTGGCCGGGCCGGAGCCTCGTGACAAAGGCCGCCTTGGGCGGTTGAGCGATCCAGTGGGCCGTAACGTGAGTGAAGTCCGAGCAGGCCTCGAAAGTGAAGGCATGGATGTCGGCCCGCCTGAGTAATGGGGAAGACCGCGTGGACGGGGAAGCAATCGACGCATGCACCCGTTGGATCCATCGGGGTAGTGGGTACGGCACGCTGGAAGGGTGACGCGGGTAATCGGGGGAGGCCCATTGTGGTCGAAGGTCGCGGCTTCAACATCGCTTTTGGCGTTGGACCATGCGGGAGTCGGACAGGGTCGTAGTACCGTCGAGGCCGGGTAATTCCGGCGGAGGAAAGGGCCCTGACTTCTGGTGCGCTTTCAAAGATGGTGAGGACGGGGTGATTGGCGACGAGCCTTGCAACGCCCGACAAGATCAGGATCCTTCAGAGAAAGCTTTATTGTAAGGCGAAGGCGGAGCCCTGTCCCTGCTCAAAAACCTATCCGGTTTGGGAATTGGGTTGCCGATGAAGATCGCAGCGGATGTTTTTATGAGTCGAATAGCTTGGCGGAAGCTGCGATGTAAGGCCGTATGTCCGCTTCTGCGACTGAGGTAGCTCGCTCTACGCTGTGCGAGCGAGGGTTGCTCGGTGTTCCGAGCCGAGCCTCAGCGCAGGAGAGCGAGCCATGGAGCGGTCTACAGAAATTTTTGTTGGGATCGACGTTTCGAAGGCGCGCAATGCGATTGCCGTCGCCACGGAGGGACGCAGCGGCGAGGTGCGTTATGTCGGTGAAGTTGACTCCTCCGTCGACAGTATGCGTCGCTTGATCAAGCGCATTTATGAACAGCGGCGGCAAAGTGTACCACTGAACCGGCTTTGGGGGCTGCTTTGACGGCGGCGCAAAAGTGTACCGGTCCTGATAGGCCGAACTCGATGTCATCGACTGGCATGGAGAGGCCGAAAGGATGTTCACAGTGGAACTCTATGCCCGGGTGAGACGCGCGGTGATGGCGGAAGGGCTGAGCCGGCGGGAAGCGGCCAGGCGCTTCGGCGTGCACCGCAATACGATCACGAAGATGCTTCAATATTCGGTTCCGCCGGGGTATCGGCGTCGGGAGCGGCCGATCTCGAAGAAGCTGGGGCCGTATATGGCCTGGATCGACAAGGTCCTGGCGGATGATCGGCTTGTTCACGCCAAGCAGCGTCATACGGCACAGCGGATATTCGAACGGCTGCGGGACGAAGAAGGGTTTTCCGGCGGCTACACGATCGTCCGGGAATATGTCGCGCAGGCGCAGTTGCGGTCGCGCGAGATGTTTATTCCACTCAGCCATCGACCGGGGAATGCGCAGGCGGATTTTGGCGAGGCGGACGCCTATATCGCCGGCAGGAAGGTCCGCTTTCATTATTTTTGCATGGACCTGCCGCATTCGGACGGCTGCTTCGTCAAGGCCTATCCGGCGGAGACGGCGGAAGCCTTCTGCGACGGCCATGTCGCGGCCTTCGCCTTCTTTGGCGGCGTCCCCAGTCCATTCTTTACGACAATACGCGTCTCGCGGTCGCCAGGATCGTGAAGGGTGGAGAGCGTCTGCGTTCGCAAATGTTTGCGGAACTCCAGAGCCATTACCTTTTTGCTGATCGTCTTTGGCCGGCCCGGCGAAGGGGAATGACAAGGGCAAGGTCGAGGGGCTTGTCGGCTATGTCCGGCGCAACTTCATGACGCCACTGCCCGTGGCGGAGAGTTTCGAGGCGCTGAACGCGAGGTTCCTGGACGCCTGCACGAAACGACGGCGGGCGATCCTGCGCGGCCAGTCGACGCCGATCGGCGAACGCATGCAGGCGGATATGGCGGCATTCCTGCCGGCGCCGCCGGCTCCCTATGACGCCTGTCACAAGGTCGCGACGCGCGTGTCGTCGATGGCGCTGGTGCGCTACCGCAACAACGATTACTCGATCCCGATGCGCTTCGGCCATCGGGAGGTGCTGGCCAAGGGCTATGTCGATCGGGTCGAGATTGTCTGCGGCGGGGAGACCATCGCCGTGCATGCGCGCAGCTACGGCAAGGCCGAGTTCATCTACAACCCGCTGCATTATCTCGCCCTGCTCGAACACAAGAGCCGCGCGCTCGATCAGGCCGCGCCGCTCGACGACTGGCGTCTGGCCGACTGCGTGCATCGTCTGCGGCGGCTGATGGAGGCGCGCATGGGGAATGGCGGGCGCCGCGAGTTCATCCAGGTGCTGCGGCTGATGGAGGACTTTCATCAGCATCAGGTCGAACAGGCGGTCGCGGAGGCGCTGCGTCTTGGCGCGATCAGCTTTGACGCAGTGAAGATGCTGCTGCTGGCCAGGCTGGAGAACCGGCCCGCGCGGCTCGATCTGACATTCTACCCCTACCTGCCGGCGGCTACGGTCGGCGCGACGGATCCGCGCGCCTATCTCGGGCTCGTCGCCGGCGCGAGCGTCATCGCGGGCGTCATGGAGACGACCGCGGGAGGTCCGGCATGACCACCTCGCATGAGACGGGTTCGCAGACGATCGTCGCGCCGCAGGTGCTGCTGGGTAATCATCTCAAGGCGCTGAAGCTTCCCACCTTCGCGCGCGAATATGAGAAGGTGGCGCTGGAGTCGGCGCAGGACCGCGCCGATTACCCGCGCTATCTGCTACGCCTGTGCGAACTGGAGCGCATTGATCGCGAGCGGCGCAATGTCGAGCGCCGCATCCGGCTGGCGCGCTTTACGCAGGTCAAAAGCCTCGACACATTTGACTTTACCGCCCAGCCTTCACTCAACAAGCCGCTCGTGTTGGAGCTGGCGCGGTGCGAATGGATCGAGAAGCGACAGAACTGCATCGCCCTTGGGCCAAGCGGAACGGGGAAGACCCACGTCGCGCTCGCCCTGGGGCTCGCCGCCTGCCAGAAGGGGTTCAGCGTCGCGTTCACGACCGCCGCGGCTCTTGTGCATGAACTGATGGAGGCGCGCGACGAGCGCCGCCTGCGCGCGCTGCAAAAGCATCTCAACACCGTCAAACTGCTGATCGTCGACGAACTGGGCTATGTGCCGTTCACGGCGGTCGGCTCAGAGCTGCTCTTCGAGGTCTTCAGCCAGCGCTATGAACGCGGTGCGACGCTGGTGACCAGCAATCTGCCCTTTGATGAATGGACGTCGGTGTTTGGCTCCGAGCGTCTCACCGGCGCATTGCTCGACCGGCTCACCCATCATGTCCACATTCTGGAAATGAACGGCGAGAGCTATCGGCTGGCGACCGCAAAGAAAGCGCAACGGCGAAACCGCGATCTCCCCGACGCGCCCGCAATCGACAAAGGAGGCGCCGACACGACGAACTGATCGCCGTCGCGCGCGTTGAACCGCGCTGCGCTACGCTCCGCGCGCCTCAACGCCCGCGTCAACTAAACTACAAGGGCCGTGCGGCCCTTTTCTCGAAACCAGACCGGTACACTTTTACCCCGCCTTCATGCACATTTTGTCCCCGCCATTGACAGCATTACCGCCAAACACCCGCAGGCACATTTTTGTTATGAAGCCGGACCGACCGGCTACGGCCTGCACCGGCTCATCATTTCCATGGGGTTCGCTTGCTCCGTCGTGGCGCCCTCGCTCATTCCGCGCAAGCCAGGCGATCGGGTCAAGACCAACCGGCGCGACGCCGTTGCGCTCGCCAAGTTGCTTCGAGCCGGGGAATTGACTGCTGTGTGGGCGCCGGACGAAAGCCATGAAGCGATGCGCGATCTGGTGCGCGCTCGATCCGCCGCGGTTGAAACACTGCGTGTGCATCGTCAGCAGGTGAGCGCATTCATGCTCCGTCACGGTCGGATTTTTCCGCGCAAAACGACTTGGGGCGCTCGTCATCTTCGTTGGCTGCAAGAACAAAAGTTTGATCATCCAGCCCATCAGATCGCGCTGCAGGAGATGGTCGAAGCCGTGAGAATCTCCAAGGAGCGCGCGGAGCGGCTCGAGGCGGCGATCAAAGAGTTCATACCCCAATGGTCGCTGGCGCCTGTGGTCCGGGCGCTCCTGACATTACGCGGGATTGATCTGCTTGTGGCAGTCACCTGCGCCACGGAGCTCGGCGATTTAAGCCGTTTCGATAATCCGCGTCAGCTTATGGGCTATCTCGGCTTGACCCCGAGTGAACGCTCGACGGGTGACACGGTTCGTCGCGGCGGCATCACCAAGGCCGGCAACGGACGTGTCCGGCATCTGCTGATTGAAAGCGCCTGGACCTACCGTCATCCGCCAAGGGTCGGAAAAGAGAAGCTCTACAAAATTGAAGCCGCGCCGCCGCGCGTAAGAGAGATCGCGTGGAAAGCGCAGAGTCGCCTTACAGCTCGCTATCGCGCACTCAGCGCACGCGGCAAAAAGACAACCGTCGTCTGCGTTGCAATTGCGCGGGAACTCGTTGGCTTCATGTGGTGCATCGCAAAGGAGGCGCAAGTCGCCTAAGCGACGGTTGATTGTCCGCTCGCGCATGGGCGGGGACTGGATCACGGCAGGGGAATACCCGTCAGACGCTTTGTGGCCGGCGACAGCCGACGCCCGATGTAAGATAGGGAAAGCCCCAGACGCATTTTCGGGAATGCGGTAACCAACCCGCGCATAAGAGCTTGATCACCGACGTCTTTCAGATCCAGTCCCTACCCCTGCGCGATAACCTTCCCTTGACGCTGCTGCCCGTGGCGCGAAGTCGCTCGTCAAAATTGTTGACTGCGGACATAAGAGCGTGATCGGACGACCGCGTGTTGCTATGCGGCGACGGCTTGCGACATTTCACGCCGCCATTTCCACGGAAGGAGATCGTCGATCTGGTTGATCGGGTGATCGGCGATGCGAGCGATGACGTCAGCGAGCCAGGCCTCCGGATTGACGTCGTTGAAGCGCGCGGTTTCGATCAGCGTATACATGATCGCCGCCCTTCGCCCGCCTTCGTCGGAGCCAGCGAACAGATAGTTTTTTCTGCCCAATGTAAGAGGCCTGACGGCGCGTTCAGCGGCGTTGTTTGTCATCTCGAGACACCCGTCATCCACATAGCGGGTCAAGGCCGCCCAGCGAGAGGTCGCGTAGCGGATGGCCTTGGCGAAGTCGCTCTTGCCGCTGATTTTGACCAGCGTCGCGTCGAGGAATGCGCGTCGCTCATCCAGAATGGGGTTCGCCCGCTCGCGGCGCGCGGCGACGCGCTCGGCCGGCGGTTTGCCTTTGACACCCGCTTCGATGGCAAAGAGCCGCGCGATCATTTCGAGCGCCTCGCCCGCCGCCGGTGATTTCGTTTCGATATGCACGTCGTAAATCTTGCGCCTTGCATGCGCCCAGCAGGCGACCTCCTTCAGCGGCGCCGGCGCGCCGGTTTTCAGATCGGCCTCGTAAAGGCCGCCGAAGCCCGTATAGCCGTCGGCATGGAGATGGCCGCGACAGCCCTTCAGCAAGGCATGGGCGTGCTCGGAGGCGCGGTCAGCCGAGTAGAGGTAGAAGGCAGCCGGCGGCGCCGTCGACCCATAGGGTCTTTCATCGCGCACCGCGGTCCACAATCGGCCGGTCTTCGTCCTGCCGCGCCCAGGATCGAGCACGGGAACCGTCGTATCGTCCGCGTGAACGGCGCAGCCGGCGCGCACATGACGCGCGATGCGCTGGGCCAACGGCTCCAGCAGCGCCGCCATATGGCCGACCCAGCCGGCCATGACCGAGCGGTCGATCGTCACGCCCTCGCGAGCGTAAATGCCGGATTGGCGATGCAGCGGAAGATGATCGCAATATTTGGAGACGATCACATGAGCAAGCAACGCCGGCCCCGGCCGTCCCTTCTCGATTGGCAGCGTCGGCATGGGCGCCTGAACGATCGTCTCGCAGGCGCGGCAGCTCATCTTCGGCCGCACATGCATCACGCGCTTGAAGTGCGAGGCGACGTATTCCAGCACGTCCCGCTCGTCGGCGCCTACCGGTCCGAATTTGTTCCCGCCGCAGGTCGGGCAGACGCAGGGCGCGTCGTGGACGATCGTCTCGAGCGGGAGATGATCGGGCAGAGGAACGCGAACGGACGGCTTCTTCTTCGGCGTCGATGACGAACCGCCGCTCTCGACCGCTTCGCTCCTCGCCTGCCGCTCGGCGTCGCTCTCTTCCATGTCGCCGATCAGCAGTTCGAGCTGTTCGATATCCCGATCGAGCTTTTCCGACGAACGCCCGAAGCGTGCGCGCCGCAACACGGCGAGCTGCATTTTCAGCTTCTCGATCAGCAGTGTTTTGGCGTGAACTTCCGCGGCGAGCGCCTCCGCGAAACGCCGCAGTTCGGCGGGGTCTTCGGGCAAATCGGCAGCGGCGCGCGACATGGTTTCATCTATCACGAAACACGTGACGGCGCAGCTCAATAATGAATGGATTCTACAGGAAGGCCGGGCGCTCCGGCGCTTCTGGCGCAACCGTCCGCCGCCAGTCGATCCCTTCGATCAGCAAGGCCAGCTGCGCCGCCGTCAACTGCAGCGCACCCTCGACGATCGGCGGCCAGACGAACTTTCCCTTCTCCAGCCGCTTGGCGAAGAGACACAGGCCTGACCCGTCCCAGGTCAAAATCTTCACGTAGTCGCCGCGCTTGCTGCGGAACACGAAGGCCGCGCCAGAAAAAGGATCGTTACGCAGCACCTGCGCCACGTCGGCGGCGAGCCCATCGAAGCCGCGCCGCATGTCGACGGGCTTCAACGCCAGATAGACCTTCATCCCCGGTGCGAACTGAAGCATCAAAGATCACCCAGCGCAGACAACACGCGGCGCAGAGCGTCCGTATCCACATCCGCGTCGAGCGACAAGCGGGCGCCATTCGGCAGGCTGACTTCCATCACACCGCGCCGCACGCTCTTGCGCGCCCCCTCGCTGGCGTGGCGGCCATCTTCGCAACCGGTAACGACGACGGCGCCAGAGCCGGGCTCACCAGAGTTGGCTTCAACTCCAGAACCTCCACGGGAACGAAGGTTTGTGCGGCTGCGGTCTCTTTCGCCGGCGCGCGCCGACGATCCAGCCAGCCTTCGCGCGAACGCCGTAGCCATTTGAAAATCAGATTGGCGTTCAATCCGTGCCGCCGCGCAACCGCCGCTACGGACGCGCCAGACGTCAACGCCTCCGTGACAATCCGCTGCCGTTCTTCAGGGCTCCACGTGCGCCGCTTGACGCCATCCTTCGCCGCCGACATTAGGTGTCCACCTCTTCAATGGTGGACACCTAACCAACTCCATATGCGTTCCGGTAGGCGGTCGTCACATCACGCCTCTTATGTCCGCAGTCAACAATTTTGACGAGCGACTTCGCGCCACGGGCAGCAGCGTCAAGGGAAGGTTATCGCGCAGGGGTAGGGACTGGATCTGAAAGACGTCGGTGATCAAGCTCTTATGCGCGGGTTGGTTACCGCATTCCCGAAAATGCGTCTGGGGCTTTCCCTATCTTACATCGGGCGTCGGCTGTCGCCGGCCACAAAGCGTCTGACGGGTATTCCCCTGCCGTGATCCAGTCCCCGCCCATGCGCGAGCGGACAATCAACCGTCGCTTAGGCGACTTGCGCCTCCTTTGCGATGCACCACATGAAGCCAACGAGTTCCCGCGCAATTGCAACGCAGACGACGGTTGTCTTTTTGCCGCGTGCGCTGAGTGCGCGATAGCGAGCTGTAAGGCGACTCTGCGCTTTCCACGCGATCTCTCTTACGCGCGGCGGCGCGGCTTCAATTTTGTAGAGCTTCTCTTTTCCGACCCTTGGCGGATGACGGTAGGTCCAGGCGCTTTCAATCAGCAGATGCCGGACACGTCCGTTGCCGGCCTTGGTGATGCCGCCGCGACGAACCGTGTCACCCGTCGAGCGTTCACTCGGGGTCAAGCCGAGATAGCCCATAAGCTGACGCGGATTATCGAAACGGCTTAAATCGCCGAGCTCCGTGGCGCAGGTGACTGCCACAAGCAGATCAATCCCGCGTAATGTCAGGAGCGCCCGGACCACAGGCGCCAGCGACCATTGGGGTATGAACTCTTTGATCGCCGCCTCGAGCCGCTCCGCGCGCTCCTTGGAGATTCTCACGGCTTCGACCATCTCCTGCAGCGCGATCTGATGGGCTGGATGATCAAACTTTTGTTCTTGCAGCCAACGAAGATGACGAGCGCCCCAAGTCGTTTTGCGCGGAAAAATCCGACCGTGACGGAGCATGAATGCGCTCACCTGCTGACGATGCACACGCAGTGTTTCAACCGCGGCGGATCGAGCGCGCACCAGATCGCGCATCGCTTCATGGCTTTCGTCCGGCGCCCACACAGCAGTCAATTCCCCGGCTCGAAGCAACTTGGCGAGCGCAACGGCGTCGCGCCGGTTGGTCTTGACCCGATCGCCTGGCTTGCGCGGAATGAGCGAGGGCGCCACGACGGAGCAAGCGAACCCCATGGAAATGATGAGCCGGTGCAGGCCGTAGCCGGTCGGTCCGGCTTCATAACAAAAATGTGCCTGCGGGTGTTTGGCGGTAATGCGCTTGATCAAGCGACGCATACTGTCGACGGAGGAGTCAACTTCACCGACATAACGCACCTCGCCGCTGCGTCCCTCCGTGACGACGGCAATCGCATTGCGCGCCTTCGAAACGTCGATCCCAACAAAAATTTCTGTAGACCGCTCCATGGCTCGCTCTCCTGCGCTGAGGCTCGGCTCGGAACACCGAGCAACCCTCGCTCGCACAGCGTAGAGCGAGCTACCTCAGTCGCAGAAGCGGACATACGGCCTTACCTTCAATCGTGAGAGTTTTGATCTGCGGATTGGCCTTGCTGACCATCAATATCTCCTGTCTGTTTCAGTGACGGGACAAGGAGGCGTCAGCTTTGAGTCACAATCAAAATAAATTCGTTGATAACTCAGCGTGTCAAAACGACACACGCTTTGTGATGTGTGCTGAATAATTCGAATCAACTAGGTGTTGGTCGAGAAAAATTTCTTCAGTTTAGTCGATACTTAGTGACGCATAAAGTTCGTTATCATAAATCAAAAATGACGCTTTGCAGCAATAATGAAGGTTGATTCGTTGTCTATCAGCTGACCTGAATATCTACACCATTTGATTTCAAGGCACAAACACATAAGTCAAAAGTTCTCACGATAACGTGTCAGGTAGGTGACTAATTTCGAAACATGCGCTTTGCATCAGCTGCTCGATCTCTTGGCGAAGCAGCGTGCTGGGCCTCCAAATTAAGCCTCGTTCTGACCTCCATCTTGGTCAATCCCGCCCGGAGCAAGTCCTGTGCAAGCCGATAAAAGGCTCTGTTGCCTTGACCACGTGGTGCGTTACGCCAGCGTTCTGTTGCTGTTTGAATTTGTTCGGTTTTTTCTCCGGAAAAGACAGAACTTCGATTTGTGTCGGCTTCAAGCGCTACACCGGGGGCGCTACGGATGTCATTCTCAATCCAGAGGCAGGGATCAATCGCAGTTCTCCCGAGCCCATTGTAATCCACGAAGAAGCTGGCCTTGGGTTCAGCTGCTTGGCACGGGGCGTAGAACAGGGACGACGCCACGAACTTGCTGGTATCGAAGCCATGAACTCGCAGGTTTGGTCGTTTGGTCATCTCCGCGTCGGAGACATAGCCGGCGTAGCGCAGCACCTGCATGATCTGCTCGATGATCGCCTTGTATATCTCAGCGCTTACAGTTTGTGTGGTAGGGATAAAACATCGCCAACGTGGCCTTTCCCGTGTGCTTGAATAGGTGTTCCACGCGACAATGCGCAGCGTGGGGAATAAACGGGCGAATTCCTTGGAGGATAAGTCACCCCCATCATTGTCGAGCCATATCCCTCGAACATGCCGAACATTGGAGAGTCCTCTTCTGGTGTCTACACCGGCACAATCCGGTTCGAAGTGAGCCGGACTGAAGAGGAAGTTTGCATCCTTGCTCGGTAGTTTACGATGGTGGAGCTCGCGCAGGAGAGCTATGAAAGCGTTGTCGTTTTCAACATCGAGGTGAAGTAGGGGATCGCGGTCGTATATCGATCCATATGCAGTGCCAAAGTCGCCGGTGATAGCCTGTGGTCCGGCCGAGGCATTTAGCGCCCGCTTGCGGTCCCTGTAGGCCCTATCGCGATCTAGCGCCGATGCATGCTTACGTGGATGCCCCCGCTTACCAGCTTGTATGGTTATAGCCGAGCCGCCGATGGGCTGAACCTTTGAGCCAGGAAATAGATCAGCAAGCCAATACGCCGTTGACCGATCCATGACGATGATGGTCTTTGCTTCGACATTGTCCGGATCGCGGACAGAGATACGCATTGCCGCTTGGTAGACCGCCGAACGATAGTGGGCTGTCCTCAATGCTTCTGCATCAACACCCCGAGACTCCATGAAATGAAAATGGGCAAGTGGAGGATTTAAGGCCGATAGAACGACGACATTGTGCAGGTGTTGGAATGAATTCAGCCCATGTGGGGAGTTCGGTAATCGAATTGCTGTCTGTGTTTGGAAGTAGTCGTCGGGAATATCCTTGTTGCCCATCCACGCAAAGGGCTGCCCACTCATAGCTGATGCGATTAGATTCGGCAGTTGATCGCGTAGACTCATGGGATTCTCGTCGCCTCCCTCTTTGGCCGGTTTATCTCTCAGGAACTTCGACCAGTCTCGGTCTGTGATGTAGGTGATCGCGATGTGTGCGCCATTCCCGTGTGATTTATATCGGAGGCCAGCGAGGAGTTGATGTTGAATTGATGGATTTCGTGAACGACGAAAATGGCTTATGTATATAGGGATTTTCGTCGTATCTGATACCTGCGATATCTCATTTAGATGTCTAGTTTCGAGGATATCTCTATCGGAAGACGTCATCGGTCAGTCAGGCTGCCTCCAAGTTGCAATTCCTGTCATAAATGGCTGCATGGAAAGCAGAACATATCTCAAAACAATCTATGAAAGCGTTAGATTGCTCGGCGTCGTTCAAAGCCAATATGCATTTGGTCGTCTTTGTGGAAGAAGGAATAGCTGGTTCAGCGCTGCAAAGAGCCGAAACAGGCCAATGTCTATCGTCGCTATGATAACTCTGGCTATGAGCTTGGATCGGCTTTCAAGTGACCCGATGTCGCCAACACAGCAAGGAATAAGGGAACTGGCAAGGACCGTATGGCCGTTGATAGAATCGCGAGAGGTATCTGATCCAAAGCTACGGCATATTCTGCTTGGCAGTCGAGGTCGCAAAATCAGCCAAGAATGCTGATTTTAGCATGAGCGCTATTTCTGCTTGATTTGTGCGTCTGCGGCGCATTTCGTCAACCAATCTTTTCCGGATTTTGATCCGATATTTCGGTTGACGGACTCCTTCCCCGACAGCAAGCTGTTGATCTAGCAGAGATGCTATATCTCGAAATCGTGGCTGATTGCAGGACCTCGGTTCCGAAGGAAACAGAGCGGCGAAAGCGCCATGCGCTCCCGCTGCATGCGGGCATCATAGATTGGAAATAAGCGCCCTACAGCGCGGGGAGCTGGGCGGGCCGCTATATGTGTAGCGGAGCGAGAAAAGCTTGCTGTAGGTGCGTGCTAAAGCGTGAATTGCAAATATGCCGTGACAGCGACCCATCTATAGGCTTCATTCTCGCATCGAAACCGGGTTCCGAGGCCACGTTCGGTCAAAAACAGCCTTTTCTGGGAGGGCTGGATTCTGAAAAAGGTGAAGATTCTTCACCTTTTATACATATAGACCAGATTGTGGTTGCAGGCATACTAGATATTGATTCGCTGTTAAGGCTAAGGTGTCGGTCGCTACCAAGGCCTGAAATAAATAGCTGCATGAGAATCGCCGAAATCACCTCCCCAGCCGACCAGCAGAAAATCGCCAGCCTCGATCGAAACGCCAAGCAGGCGGCATTCCGCGTCAAGCAGGAACGATATCGCCAGCGTTTGAACCGCTACAATGAACGGATTCGGACCAAGAAGCCGGGATCAAAGACGCCGATAAGAGCAGAGCCGCCCAAGCCGCCGAAATACTGACTGATTTCAATTTTTGGATGCAGGGCGAGAAGGGCAGCGATACACGTAGCCCTTCCTTTTTGACGTTGCTATGCCGCCTTGGCTTGCTGCGAGCCCGCTGTTTCAATGGCGTGCAGATAAAGGTCCAATAAGGACTCGTGCTCGTCCCGCTCGTCTTTGTCTTGCTTTCGAAGCTTCAAAATCTCTTTCAGGATTTTGACATCGAGACCTTCGCCTTTAGCCTCGGCGAAGATTTCCTTCTTGCCCTCTGTGAGAGCTTTGATTTCCTCTTCGATGTGCTCGATTCGCTCAATCAAGGACAGAATGCGTTCGCCCCCGATTCCGACTGTATCAGTCATGTGCTATCTCCGTTGAATGGCAGGAGGCTAGAAGCGGAAAGGTAAGCGCGAGGTTAAGGCCGAAGAGCGATCCACAAGCAGGGCGCCAAAGTGTCAACGACAGGGAGGCTGTTTGAGGAGGATGGCTTGCATTCGGACGATCACTCCGAGCCACGTATCTGATGGCATCCTCTGCAATCTCGGCGAGCCAAGGGCTCTAAAAGATCGTGAGAAAATCGGACCGCGTTGTGGTAAAGGCGACTGCCCTCGTGGTCCTTATGGCAGGCCGTGCAATCCTTCTCGATCAAAAGATGATGAAAGGGCGTTGATGCCTTCTTAGCTTGAATTACTCCGATAGTTGTCACGTGCCCATCAGATTGAATCGAGTGACAGTCCCTGCATTTAGCTGCGGATGCCCCCCGAAACGGCTCGTGGCAAGCGAAGCAATTGGCCGCGAACCGCTGATGTCCTTTGGTTAGCTGGCCGGGTGCGATCCATAAAACGGGATTAAGGTAAGCGCCGACGAGCACAGCGATGAGTATAGAGGGTGTTATGTACTTTGGTGATTGATTGTCTTAGTAGAATCGGATGTCTCCGATTCGCAAACCTTATCCGTCTGACGTCAGCGACGAAGAATGGTCGCTGGTTGCGCCTTATCTGACGCTCATGGACGAAGGCGCGCCGCAGCGTCAACATTCGCTGCGCGAGCTGTTCAACGGCCTGCGTTACGTGCTGCGCTACGGCATCGCCTGGCGCGCCATGCCCAACGATCTGCCGCCATGGTTCGCCGTGTATCAGCAATCGCAGCGCTGGCTGTCGGCGGGCGTGTTCGAGGCGCTTGCGCAGGATCTGCGCGCCCAGTTGCGCGTCGCTTCCGGGCGGGCGGCGGAGCCGACGGCGGCGATCATCGACAGCCGCACCTTGCGCTCGACCCCTGAGAGCGGCCCACGAGCGGGCTATGACGGCGCGAAGCGAAAGCGCGGCTCGAAGCTGCACATGGCAGTCGACACATTGGGCCATTTGCTGGCGTTGCATGTCACGCCGGCGAATGTCGATGACCGCGCCGAGGTCGGCAAGCTCATCGCAGCCGTGCAGGATGTGACAGGCGAAAGCGTCGAACTCGTTTATGTCGATCAGGGCTACACCGGCGAAAAGGCGTCCGAGGCGGCGAAGGCGCAAGGCGCCGAACTGTGCGTCGTCAAACTTGCCGAAGCGAAGAAGGGCTTCGTGCTGTTGCCCAAGCGATGGGTGGTCGAGCGTTCATTCGCCTGGGCGACGCGATGCAGGCGGCTCGTCAAAGACTACGAGCGCTATGCTCAGACCCTCGCAGGACTCCACGTCGTCGCCTTCGCATGTCTCATGCTCAAGCGCGCAGCAGATTTCATGATCCAAGGTGCATAACACCCTCTAGAACCAATACCACTGGAAATATCCCAGCCTTTACTGATTGGTTGTTGAATGAATTGTTGTCCATAGAATACCTTTCTTAAAATCTGTTACAAAACAATTATGGAGCCCGTCCTGACTGGAAGTCCATAAACTCCCGTTCTGCAAGGAAAGATTATTTAGGAAATCTGTGCTGCAAAATTGATTAGTCAGCTTCCCGAGCGGGCGTCATATCGACCGCACCTGCTGGGACCAGCTCATTCTTGTTCTTCACTAGCATTATTTCATCTCGCGCGGCGCTGTGAGATTGCAGGTGTCTGGATTTTGGCTTTTTCTGGCCCGGTTCTCGTTTGGCGGTCTCATGTTCGATGCCAACAAGGACGTTGGTCTGCCCATAGTGGCGCTCGATCATGGCCACTGACGTGCCCATGTTCTTTTTCAGCCAATAGACATTGGTGCCGTTCTGAAGCCGGAAGGTCGCGTAGGTGTGACGGAGGCTGTAGAGAGTGTGCTTGTTTCCGTTGGTGTCGTGTTCGATGCCAGCAGCCCGGAGCATGGTGTAGAAGCCCGTCCAGTTCGCGATCGGCTCCCCGTCGTCGTGACAAAACACAAGGTCATCTGGATCGGTCTTGTAGTCACGCTCCTTGAGCTTCTCGAAGTAACGTTCTACGCCGGGTTGACAGACAACGAGCCGTTCGCCGGTCTTGCCTTTAACCATGCATGTGACCCAGTGACCATGCTCGTTGCTGTAGCTGCCAACGTCGCGCCATTTGAGCATGCGGGCTTCGCCGATGCGCATGCCCGAATTGACCATGATCAGCACATAGTAGCGCAAAAGCGTGCGATCCCGGCGCACTCTCGGGTTATGCGTCTTGTATTGCCATGTCAGCAGATGCAGCCAGAGACGGTCATATTCGTCCTGGGTAAAGGCAGGACGTTTGTTGACGCTGGTTTTGTCGTGTTTGAGGAAGGGCAGCATGCTCTGCGGGACAACGCCAAGATCGACGCCGTGGAGGAAGACGCCGCGTAAGACGGTCCATTCTTGTTTCAATGTGGCCAGCGTCGGGGGTTTTTTCGTTTTGCCGGTTTCCGCGAAGCCGGGGCCTGTGACCCAATATTCCTGACGCCATGCTCGATAGGCCATCAGGTCCTTCTTTTGGATCAGCGTGATGTCGCAGTTGCCGAAGTAGGGAATGAGATAGCGCTGCGTGGTGCCCTTGATGATGATGTAGCGCCCTTCGCTGTTGCGGCCTTCCTTCCAGCGGGTCTCAGCATCCCTGAGAAAGGAGACGGCGATTTCGGAAAAGGTCTTGCGTTTGAGGGGCAGGGCCTGAGCAATTCGTTGCTTCAGTTCGCCGAGGATCAGAAGTGCGGCTTCCTTTGCGCGCTCGAAATCGGTTTCGCCTGTGGACCGACGCACATAGCCGGAGTGACCCTTGACCTTGATCCGGCACTGCCACAGGGCGTCCTTAACGTCATCGCGCTGGTAGAGCGTGATTTGGCCGTTTGCAATTATCTGCTGGTTTTGGGCATGCGCCATGGCGTTGAGCTTGATTCGCCTCATCAATCGGCCGTGCAGTCTGCTTGCTTGGAACGTCTCAGCAATGCGGCAGGTCAGCACAGGATGGGTGGGCTAAATCATCTCGACAGCGGCTCGCAGCACGTTTTCATTCAAGTCGATATATCGCTGGGTGGTGCCGATGTGTTTGTGCCCGGCGAGGGCCGCGAGGACACGGACATTGACGCCCTTATGAGCGAGCGTGGTGATGAATGTGCGTCTGCCCGAATGCGATGTGGCTCTGTCCAGACCGGCGGCGTCGTAGATGTGGAGCATGACTTGGCAGAGACCATTGGCTGAGAATCGCTTCCCGGTCTTGCTGGCGATCAGGGGCCGATCCGGGGCAGGGTTCGGGGGCAGGGATTTGATGTAGGCTTCCAGTTCGGATTTGAGCTGAGAACTGATGAGAACAGTGCGAGCTGAGCTGCCCTTGGTCTGTTCAGGGGAGAGCTGGATTTCGGCTCGGATGGTATTGTCAGGCGCGAGGACGTCGCTTAGCTTCAGCGCGGCGATTTCCGCTACTCTCATACCCGCCAGCCAGCTCAGCATCAGCAAGCAGCGGTTGCGGGCAGGGAAGCGGGCTCGCGCTACATGCTGTAGCACCCGCTTCATATCGCGTTCGGTAAGGACGGGGGCCTGTTTCACTGCTCGTTCCTCCTGGCTAACATTTTGCTCGGAACAAGCATGTTTTCTGATGTTCAGGAGAGCAACCGAAGAGATGGCTGAAAAGAGCGCAATGATTTCAGTTGGTTATGCGCCAACATCATAGATTCTGCATTTTGTGATGTTGCACGGTGCAGGGCGGCGCAGAGCGTGGGTTTTCACGCTGCGAGAAATGTCATCCATATCGTGCGCAGTCGGGCATTTTCCCGCAGCGCTAATCCCGGCGGGCAGAGTCTATTTCAGCAAAGACCTTCCGTGTTGGAAGCAACGGCTGGTCTGCCCGCGCGAAATCCCAATGCAATTGGAAACGTGCTTATGGAGCTCAGCAATCCGCAATGTTGATGTGCAAAATCGTGATTGTGAACAGATGTCCAGGTGAACCTAAAGAATTGATGCCATAGCCAATGTCGGCCGATCGCTAGATAAAATCAATCGATGATGAACTGCTATGTCTTTTGAAGCGTGCATCGACTTGTCTGATTTCACCAGAACGCTCGTTATGTTTATAATTAGCTTAACAATTGAGTCGAAATGAAAAGCCGCCTACAAAAGAAGCCCGCTATCTTTCGGGATCTGGGTCAATCCAGATGACTTCTCGGGTGATGCCAGCCGATAGGTCACATCAACGCGGCGCAGCTCAGACACCGAATACTGGAATAGGATACCCCATGCCCGCGACCTGTTCAGAAAGCCCGGATGACAGAGGCGAGGTTTTTGGATTTGGCGGTAAAAAGCAGCTTCTGTCCCAAATAATGGACCACCTGCCGACCGCTGTCTATGCAGTGGATACAGAGGGGCGGCTAATTTATTTCAATGAAGCCGCAAAGGAGCTTTCCGGCCGTGAGCCGGAAATTGGAGTCGACAGATGGTGTGTTAGCTGGAAGCTTTATCGAACAGACGGTTCCATTCTTCCGCACGACGAATGCCCGGTTGCTGTCACATTGAGGGAGCATAGAAAAATAAGTGGTGTCGAGGCGATTGTGGAGAGGCCGGACGGCTCTCGCGTCTGGATTGAACCTCACATAGAATTGCTCTTCGATGCTCTTGGCAATGTCATCGGAGCGGTCAATGTCCTTATTGACATCACCGAGCGTAAACGTTCGGAAAATTTGCTGTTGGACGCAGATCGTCGTAAAGATGACTTCTTGGCTTTGCTCGCGCACGAATTGCGTAATCCCCTCGCGCCGATCCATAATGCGATTAATGTGCTGATGCTCGAAATCGCCACACCTCTCAAGGTAGAGCGAGGCATGGCGTTACTGTCAATGGCCGATCGGCAAGTGAAGCATCTTATTCGTCTTGTGGATGACTTGCTTGATGTGTCGCGCATTACAAAGGGCAAGATCGTTCTGGAAAAAATTAAGATAAATCTCGCAGATGCCTTCCACCATGCGATCGAAATGGCGCGACCAGAAATTGAACGCGGAGGGCACGAACTACGTGTCCAGTTGCCGCCGGAGGCATTGGAGATCGAAGGGGATACGGTTCGAATTGCTCAGGTATTCACAAACCTGCTTAATAATGCTGCGAAATTTACAAAACAGCCGGATATCCTTTACCTTCAAGCTGAGCGCCGCGACGCCGAAGTTATCGTGGCGGTGCGCGACAACGGCGTAGGCATTGCACCCGAGAACCTGACTAAAATCTTTGAAGCCTTCGCCCAGATTGATACAGGGCATCAATCTAGGGGACTTGGCATTGGATTGGCGCTGGTGCGGTCCCTCGTTGAAATGCACGGCGGAACTGTCGCTGCTCATAGTGGTGGATATCAAAAGGGGAGCACCTTTGTGGTTCGTCTACCGCTGAAGCCTGAAACCCCGAGAGATCCAATTTCAATCGAACCACGCTGCTCGGGAAATGCTGCAATCTCTCGTCGGATTCTCGTTGTCGACGATAACCGTGACGTCGCCGATAGTATGGTCATACTGTTAGAGAAGCTGGGCGCAACGGTCGAGGTGGCCTATAGCGGCGCGGCCGGATTAGAAATTCTTCGGCTTTTCAAACCCGACGTCGTATTTCTTGATCTCGGGATGCCTGAAATGGACGGATATGAGGTTGCACGCCGTATGCGTTCTTCCGCCAATGGACGGAATCTCAAGATCGTCGCGCTTACCGGCTGGGGAAAGACCCAGATCCGAGACCGCATATCGGAAGCTGACTTTGATCAGCACCTGACAAAGCCCGCATCCTTTGACGCGCTGCGCGATTTGCTCGGACAGCCGCGTGATGTTGACGAATAGGCGCGGGGTGCTGGCGATTCCGTAATCCCATCGCAGGCACGAGGAGGTAGGTTGAGTGGTGTTGATGCTCAGCGTGCGCTCGAAGGCTGTGTACCGTCTGTGTAAACTCCCACACAAGGTCACGCCGAAACCACGCTTAAATTCCCTCAATCCAATTTAGTTCATTCTTTGTTCTGTGTAGCGCGTGTGTAAAAAAATAGGCGTCAACATATAGTATGCTGACGCCTAAATCTTTGTTTTTGCTACTATATCTTGTGTATTCGACGCTAAAAATCTTTAGCGCGAATTATACCAGACCATGGTTTAATGGCTTTAAAAACAATGATTTGCAGAGCGAAAATCTACATGTGTAGCATCTGTGTAATAGGAATATATTCACATTCAAGCGTCATCTCAACCCAGCCAATACCAACATAGCTTGCGGCCGATTCGGTGGCTGTAGAGCGTTGAAAGTGTTGATGAAAAGTCTCGAAAAAAGCGGGTTCGGGTTTGATGATCGTGCCGGGAAAGAAGGCCATTCGCTCCGAAGTCACCTTGGGAAATCGTCGGCCGTTTCTGGCGAAGGTCGGGAGGCAGGATGGCTCGTCGCTCTTCCTCCATAAATCATCCCGCCTTCGGCCGCATAAGCCTTGAGGATATCGACCGCATAGCTCCTGTGAACATCAGTGATGACCTCGATACCTCGCCGTTCGAATTCTCCTTGCCAATCTGGAGGCTTTGGACCCTCGTCAAAGCCGATATCCCGAACATCCTGATCCCGTGCTCCGATCACAACCCGACGGAGTCCGGACCATGGGATCGCGCCTAAGTGTCCGTCCTGAAAGATGTTGAATCGAATGAATCTGTTGTGATGGATGGGAGGCGGTCTGATTCGTAGGAGGCCGTCGATGTGGACGAAGGCAAACCGGGCGAAATACAATCGCGACAGGTTACGTTATCCGAGTGATGTGACGGACGAGGAGTGGGGGCATGTGGCGCCGCTTATTCCTCCGGCCAAGCGTGGCGGGCGCAAGCGTGAAGTGGACATGCGGGCGGTGTTCAACGCCATCATGTATGTGCTGAGCACGGGATGCCAATGGCGGTACATTCCCAAGGATTTTCCCCCGAAGAGCACAGTGTATCGTTATTTTTGCGATTGGGCCTGGTGCGGCGTTCTGGATCGCATGCACGACGCGCTCTACGTCATGTGTCGCGAACGAGCGGAACGAGAGGCGAGCCCCACCGCGGCGATCATCGATAGTCAGAGCGTGAAGAGCGCGGAAAAAGGGGGGCGCGCATTGATCCGCATGGCTATGACGCCGGCAAAAAGATCAAAGGCAAGAAACGCCACGTACTCGTCGATACGCAAGGTTTGTTGATGGGCGCCGTCGTTCACGGCGCCGACATTCAGGACCGAGACGGCGGCGTCTTGCTGCTTTCGACGTTGCATGGGCGGTTTCCCTTTCTTGAAAAGCTGTTGGCTGACAGCGCCTATCAGGGACCGATCTTCGCCGACGCAACGGGCAAAATCCTACCGTGTCTCAAAATCGAGATTATAAAACGATCCGATCAGGCGAAGGGCTTCGTGAAATTGCCCATGCGCTGGATCGTCGAAAGATCAATCGCCTGGCTAAACCGCTGTAGAAGACTGGCCAAGGATTGGGAAAACCTCAATATCACAGCGCTCGTGTTCCTGCGTTTCGCGTCGATTCGGCTCATGCTACGAAAGCTCTGCAATTGTTGACTAACTTCTGGGACGGACTCTAAGCACAACGCACAGGGTTCGGCACTCGTCACAAGCTCAAGTGGCGGAAGCCCCTCTTGGCCCAAGTCATAGGTATCAAGGGATCGTTGAGCCACCATCATGGCGACGATTTCTGCATGTAATATCGATAGCTTCTCCCGCTGCACTAAATTGACACCGAGCGATACAAGCTTTCCGCTTTCAGATTCAAATATAGCAGCAGCAAATGGGCCGCCAGTTCTCGTTGTTGCATTCTGCCGAGCAGCCTCTAAGACGAACGACATCCGAGACGTGATGTCGAGAGTTTCTCTATACTTTTCGCTAAAGCTGGTAAGCCAACCTGGGAGGCGAAAGCTGATGGCATCTATCCCGGTCATCCCTAGCACCTTACTGATTTGATGCTCAGCCAAAGCTTCTGGATCGCCTATCAGTGCGTCCAATGACGGCCAGCTTGCGTGGCTACCCGCAGGCCGAAATGAACATTGTTAGGGCAGCAGCGTAGCGCATTCGCGGAAAGACCGCTTGATCAGACCCTCGGGGAAATCAGGGGTCGGCTGGAGAGCGTGTAGCTTCCTGCCAATTATGGCAAGACGAGAGATGATCTGCCGTCATTGCTGCGACGAAACGCCTGACTAAATCATCGGCTGAGGGCCGGTAAACTGGCCCTGCATTGCAAATTGATTGAGGGAGAAATCCAATGAAGCTGCCGAGCTTGTGGTCGAGGGTGGACTTGGCGACCGACCCGTTCAAAGCCTTCCGCAGGGAAATGGAAGATTGGTTTAGCCAAGTCGACAAGAATTTGCCGAGCTTGGGTTTGGGAGCAGGTGTTCCGGCTGTGAACGTCGCCGAGACCGATAAAGCGATCGAGATAACGGCTGAACTACCCGGCGTTGAAGAGAAGGACATCAAAGTCAACGTCGAGGGCAACCAGTTGGTCGTGAGCGGTGAGAAAAAGCAGGAGTCAAAGAAAGACGAAAAGGACTGGCATGTGGAAGAACGTAGCTTCGGTTCTTTTTACCGGTCGATGTCGCTGCCGTTCACGCCGGACGATGGGGCTATCGAGGCCTATCTCGATAAGGGCGTCTTGCACGTTACGGTGAGGAAGCCCGAAGAACTCGCAAAAACCGCCAAGACGATCGAGATAAAAACTGGCGCGCCGCCCCAAGCGTAAAACGGACTCCGAACTACGCGGGGAGAGGATGAAGCTCCCGGCATCGTTTTGCGTCATCCGAGGCTTTCCTAAACGGACGCCTCGTTTGCTAACATCCATCTCTATACGGTAGCGATTTCCGTCATCACTACCATAAGCTTATGAAAGTATGCAAAAGTGACTTGCGAAGTAGCGGTGATGAATAAACATGGCATTGCGTTAGCAGCCGATAGCGCGGTGTCGATCAGCGATGGCCAGAAGGTCTACCATACAGCGGAAAAACTTTTCAAACTGTCAAATGCGCCGATCGCCATCATGACTTATGGCTGCGCTGAGATAATGGGGGTGCCTTGGGAAATCGCGATAAAGACCTATGTCAAGCAATTCGGAGAGCGTCGGTTCCCGACGGTTGAACAATACGCTCTGGACTTCCTGCGCTTTATAGAAACGTCGGAAATGCTGTTCCCAGTGTCGGTGCAGGACGAGTGGTTTTCGTCGGTTGTTGAGTCCGTTCTCAAAGCGAATATACGGGATCAGTGGAAGAAGAAATTGGGCGGCGAACCTAAAAGCCATTGTCGTAAGGCAGCTTCGTTGCTCCTGCAGACCATAAAAAATGAAATCACTTCATTGCAAAAGATCCTGCCAATCGAACAGCTTGATCATGCATTTGGGGAAAAGGTCATCTCAGATCACGCGGAGATTATTCAGAAGCTGCAAGATTCGCTTTTCCAAGATGTTGCTCTCTCGGATGAGATCAGCGATGCGCTCAATTTGCTCGTGAAACTCCTGCACACGCGGCAATGGTTTCATCCAGATCATTTCAGCGGCATGGTGTTTGCGGGATTTGGCGAGCCTGAGCCATTCCCCAGTCTCTATATTTATAGCGTTGGCACCGTTGTTTCCTCCAAATTGAGATGGGCCAAAGCTGATGAGGCGCATGTTGATCGCAAGCATCCTGTCATCATAATCCCCTTCGCTCAGACTGATATGATCGATCTATTTTGCAGCGGGATTCATCCAACTCTGAAAGACCGATTGGCGGATATTCTCTCGAAGCACCTTCCGCACCCGAAGGGCAAGGCGCCATCAAAGAGCAGATCAAAGGTCGTGCAAAAAGATGTGATGACCGCGATTGAAAAGGAATTTCAGGTGAAATACACACTGCCGTTGATTAGCGCTGTCGAAGTGCTTTCGTGCCATGACCTTGCGAAAATGGCGGAAGCACTCGTGAGTTTGACCGCTTTCAAGGCTCGAATGTCGGTCGAGCAGCAGGAAACAGTCGGTGGCCCAATCGACGTGGCGATCATCGCAAAATGCGAAGGCTTCACGTGGGTTAAGCGAAAAGACATGATCAAGCATGGCGATGCGACGGCTTTCTTGATGCCGTAAAGCCCGAATGCAAGTGATAAGGCTCGTGGAGAAAAGTAGGCCGTGATATCGAGCGCAGGAAGCTGCTGGTTCAGCGTTGCTTTATTTTGTGTAGTTTGAAGGAGTATTGATTCGTTTGGACATTGTAATCCAGCGTCCCTTCGCTAGATGGGCAGCAGTGAGGATCTTTCTCCGCCCACTTAACCCCTTTCAAGATCACAATGTTTTCATTCGCGTATATATTCTCTGCGATAAACGCCATGTCGCCGATCTCCGGCTTTGTGATCACATCGCATTTGCCGCTCCGTGAAATCAAGAAATACTGACCATGCTTGTTGCCGCCGCCGCACTGATGCGTGTCGATCAGGATTGCATCGGTACGCTCATCAACCGGGACCAACTGGAAGCTGTCCATATATTCCAGCATCCCCCTTTGTTCCATAGGCGGGCACTTTGCATATCTCGGCACGATACCGATTTTTTCCGCCTTCGATACGGACGGATCGGCCCGAGCATATTTCTCCCAGTCAGCTTTGAGATATGAATCGATGGCAGCGAAGCTGCATGAAAATTCATCTGCTGCTACGGCAGTCGGTGATGATAAGAACAAGGCGACAACGAGGAAGAGATGTCCGCGCATTTGGTCTGCTCCAGTGTGCTTTTCACTCGACGAGCTTTGGCTTTACCTCGAATACACGGTACGCAACTTCGTGCTTTGGTATCATCAATGAGGACGTCTGAACGGGATTACATTGCTCTCGTCACTGAACACTTGCATCCCTTCTTCGGCGACCGTGCGGTAAAATTCCGCGTAAGCTTGTTCGTCACTTTCGAAGGGATCGTCCCAGACAATCGACGTGCCCGCCGAGTTTACCACCTCAAGCGTCCAGTCCTTTCCATCCTCAAGCCGGATGATGTGGACCTCGACAGTCACGCCATCTTTGGTGAAATCCCCAGACAGCCCAGAAATGACGATATTCGGATCGCGATCAACCACTTACGCCTCCCCGCTTTTTGCAATCTGCGTGGTCGAAGCAATGGCGGCTTGTTTAAGCCATTCGTCCAGTTTCGACCAACGTCGCCGTCCGGAGGCGTTCCGAACCGCCATGGCGACCGCTTTCTTCTGACCCACCAAAACCACAAGCTTTTTCCCGCGAGTAATCCCCGTATAGAGTAGGTTCCGCTGGAGCATCGTGTAGTGCTGGGTCAGGATCGGGATCACGACAGCCGGATATTCTGAGCCTTGGCTTTTGTGGATAGTGGCGGCATAGGCCGGAACCAGTGTGTCCAATTCCCCAAACCCATAGGTAACGCTACGGCCATCAAAGTCGGTCGTCAGCTCCCCTGTATCTGGGTCTACGTCTTCGATGTAGCCAACATCGCCGTTGTAGACCTCTTTGTCATAGTCATTTTCGATCTGCATGACTTTGTCTTTGGGAGCAAAAACCCAGCCAAATCGCTCGACCTTGCGATCGCCAGCGGGATTCAGCGCCGCTTGCAGGGCGACGTTTAGGGACCTCGCGCCCACATCCCCACGATTCATCGGGCAGAGGACCTGAATGTCGTGGATCGGATCGAAGCCGAAGCGCTTCGGGATGCGCGACTTGACCATTTCGACGATGCGGGTCGCGGCGATCTCAGGCTCATTGGCTTCAACAAAATAGAAATCACTTTCACCGTCCGGCTTCGAAAGGTCCGGCATCGAGCCTTGGTTGATCCGGTGAGCATTGGTGATAATTCGGCTTTTGGCAGCCTGACGAAATACCTCCGTTAGTCGAACTACCGGAACCGCGCCGGAAGCTATGATATCGGCCAAGACCTGCCCGGGACCAACGGACGGCAGCTGATCGATATCGCCTACGATCAGCAAAGCGGCGCCATCGGGAATCGCCTTCAGCAACGCCTGCATCAGCATCACGTCGACCATCGAGGCTTCGTCAATCACGACCAGTTCGCACTCAATTGGAAGATCGGGGCCGCGTTTGAAGCCGCCAGTTTTAGGATCGACCTCTAACAACCGATGGATCGTTTTCGCTTCGAAGCCAGTCGCTTCCCTCATCCGTTTTGCAGCTCTCCCTGTCGGAGCGCACAGTAAAAGTTTGACACCCTTGGCGGCGAGGATGCGCAGGATCGAATTGACAATTGTCGTTTTGCCCACCCCAGGGCCGCCAGTGATGACCGTCACCTTTGACGCAATCGCGAGACGGATTGCGGTTGCCTGACTCTGGGCGAGAGTGAGGCCCGTTCTTTGCTCGATCCACGGAAGGGCTTTGTCAGCGTCAATCGCGGGCCATGGTAGTCCACCTTGGATCAATCTCAGGAGCCGCTCGGCAATTACCTGCTCCGCCCGATAGAATCCAGAGAGGAAAATACAGAATGTGTCTCCTACAGAATCAGCAACGACTGTTCCCTCGGCGAGTTCGAGGTCGAGAGCGGTCTGGATGAGTTCCTTCGCTACTTCGAGTAGCTCAACGGCAAGGGGGAGGAGCTGATCTTTTGGCAGGCCGCAATGCCCATCATCCATGGCATCCGTAAGCGCATAGGAAATGCCCGCTCTCACACGAATCATGGCTGTCTTTTCGATCCCCAGCTTCATGGCGATCGCGTCGGCTGTCTTGAAGCCAATCCCTCGAATATCGCGAGCCAAGCGATAGGGATTCTCGCTCATCACCTGCACGGCGTCTGCCCCGTAGGTTTTGTAAATTCGAACGGCTCTCGCTGTGCCCACTCCATTGCTATGGAGGAAGACCATGATTTCCCGAATGATCTTCTGTTCAGCCCATGCGCCTGTGATTCTTTCGGCTCGTACGGGGCCAATGCCAGCGATCTCTTTCAGGCGATCCGGTTGGGCTTCAATCACATCGAAGACTTTGTCGGCGAAAGCCTTGACCAGCTTCTTGGCGTACACCGGCCCGATGCCTCTGATCATCCCCGAGCCGAGATATTTCTCGATGCCTTCGACCGAGGTCGGCGTTGAGCAGCGCAGGAAGTGCGCTTTGAATTGCTTACCGTGAGTGAAATCATTGACCCATTCACCCGAAGCAGTCACCCACTCACCGGCGGAAATCGTTGCGGCATGCCCGATAACGGTAACAAGGTCCCGATGTGATCTGGCTTTAACCCGGAGTACGCAAAAACCGTTATCACCATTGTGAAATGTCACACGCTCGACTAATCCAGCGATAACCTCGCGCTCTGGTGTTGAGGCCGCTTCTATCTTCGACATGAGATATGAAGATGCATCTCGCATAGGTGGTGTTCTTGGTAACTGGTTAATGCCAGCATTAGACACTAAGGCGATGGCCGAGGCCACAGGGCTGTAGCGTAGCCGAACAACTTATCAGCCCGATCAACGATCGTTAGCTCATTCCAAGCGTCGCTATCTGCGAAACTCTGAAAATATGCGTTTAGCATCAGGCTGCTGTTTTTCGCTAATTCTGGACGTTTTACCCTGAACGGCTCGTTACTCAATGCTGAATTGAACGATGGAGTAACGAGAGTCAGGTTTCCGATGCTGTGCAAAAGACGCACACGCTTTTCCTTACCTTCCGATGAATCGTCCACGAGCGGCCAGTCCTCTGGCTTCCAGCTCTGTGGTAGAACGTGCTCTACAGAAAGGGTATCAAGCGTCGGGGTGAATTCTTGCTTGGAGCCTCGCTGCGCGAATTCCAGCGCTTCCAATACAGCGCGGACCTTGCGTGTGTTTCGTCCTTGATATAGCTGCCGGTGACTCCATGCTGATCTAAATTCTGCATCGTCTGGCCAGCGTTGGCTGTCCCCTTCCAATCTGAGAAGCAGGTTCCGTAACGTAGCGGAATCGGATTTTCTTTCCGCTACCATTTCCGCGAGCAACCTATTGAGGAATACTCGATTGTAGCTTTTTGCCGTGAGTCCACAAATAAATCGCCGCACGAAATATGATTCTAGATAGTCTATTGCTTGCAAAAAATCTGGACCATCAATTTCGTTGTGTTCGATAAGGTGGAATATGAGCGGCGTCTGAGTTGTGGTGTCAAGCAGCTTCATTCGGCGACAAAATAGTTCAAATCGACTCGATTGACCCGGGGCAATGAGTGTTTCAAAGGGTCCTGATATGCGTGTCAATTTTTGCAATTCCTGTGCGGTGTCGCGTCTTTCAAGCTCCCACCAATTCTTGAACTCCTCGAACACGTACGCAACTTTTGTCTCTTCCTGCTTGCGTAGGCCGACATAATGATAGAGTAGCAGGTCTAGGCGAGAGTTCTTCAGGCGTCCTTGACGCTCTTCCTTTTTCCAGAATTTTTGGCCTTTTACTGTGGTGCCGATTTCCGTCTTTTCGTCAAATTCCTGCCAATAATTCTTATAGAGATCGTCTACGTCTTCATTTTGTCGTGACGCAGTCAGAAATAGGAAATTTCGGATAAGATCGCTCGGCTGCAAAGGTGCGCCGCGAGCATTGAGTGTTTCGAATATTATTTGCGGATCGTCTTCGTTATCCAGCTGTAGCCGCATAATTTGGAAGCAGGTTTGCAGTGAGTCTAGCAATAAGGATATTGGCTCTATCGAAGCCGGAAGGTTGATATATGGAATGAGGATATCGTTGTCCTTATCAATGCTGCGTATCACTGCATGCGCGATTGTGTTGCCTTCATTCGTCTCTTGCTCATGCGCCAAATCATCATGGTTCTTACCTCTCATCAAAGCCATTAGAGTCCGTCCCAGAAGTTAGTCAACAATTGCAGAGCTTTCGTAGCATGAGCCGAATCGACGCGAAACGCAGGAACACGAGCGCTATGATATTGAGGTTTTCCCAATCCTTGGCCAGTCTTCTACAGCGGTTTAGCCAGGCGATTGATCTTTCGACGATCCAGCGCATGGGCAATTTCACGAAGCCCTTCGCCTGATCGGATCGTTTTATAATCTCGATTTTGAGACACGGTAGGATTTTGCCCGTTGCGTCGGCGAAGATCGGTCCCTGATAGGCGCTGTCAGCCAACAGCTTTTCAAGAAAGGGAAACCGCCCATGCAACGTCGAAAGCAGCAAGACGCCGCCGTCTCGGTCCTGAATGTCGGCGCCGTGAACGACGGCGCCCATCAACAAACCTTGCGTATCGACGAGTACGTGGCGTTTCTTGCCTTTGATCTTTTTGCCGGCGTCATAGCCATGCGGATCAATGCGCGCCCCCCTTTTTCCGCGCTCTTCACGCTCTGACTATCGATGATCGCCGCGGTGGGGCTCGCCTCTCGTTCCGCTCGTTCGCGACACATGACGTAGAGCGCGTCGTGCATGCGATCCAGAACGCCGCACCAGGCCCAATCGCAAAAATAACGATACACTGTGCTCTTCGGGGGAAAATCCTTGGGAATGTACCGCCATTGGCATCCCGTGCTCAGCACATACATGATGGCGTTGAACACCGCCCGCATGTCCACTTCACGCTTGCGCCCGCCACGCTTGGCCGGAGGAATAAGCGGCGCCACATGCCCCCACTCCTCGTCCGTCACATCACTCGGATAACGTAACCTGTCGCGATTGTATTTCGCCCGGTTTGCCTTCGTCCACATCGACGGCCTCCTACGAATCAGACCGCCTCCCATCCATCACAACAGATTCATTCGATTCAACATCTTTCAGGACGGACACTTAGCATGGAATAGAAAAACAGATAGGCCTGAACCATTAGTGGCCGCTCAACCTTTTGTCGGCTTTTGTCTTTTGCTGGGTATCTGTTGCAGACCTCCTTCATGCTTCCAGCGGATGACAGGACCTGCATGACATCGCGCCCAGCATTCGTGGGCCATACCTTAAAATGGTCCTTCTTTGCTTCGTAATTCCCCTTGTTATAGGTTAGGCTCAGCACATCGTCGCCAATCGCGGGATCGTCCAATGGCGCGATAGCATCACGCAGAGCGAGAAGCATTATCTGCAGTGTCGTGATCCGTTGCTGACCATCTATCACTTCGCGTGTAGGAACGGCCTTGCTGTCGAAAGTTGCGGGGCTTCCGACGACAATGGCTCCCAAAAAATGCTTGCGAAGAGGGCGCAACTTCTCTGCGCTACCAATTTTGTGAGCATCTTCTCGATGCTCTTTCAGTGCATTCAATCTGTCCGCTACATCTTCCCAAAGAGGCATAATCTGATTTGTCAGTGTCCAAACATACCCACGTTGGAAGAGTGGAATCAGGTACTGCTCGCGTTGCTGAAAGAGCTCCGAGATAGAAAGTTTTGACGGCTGCAATGGTGAATTCCCTCGATCGCGGACAAATGGCTGTGGCCATGGCTTCCACCCAAGAATATCTCACGCCCAAGCTGGTTTTTCTAGCGAGGACATCGGATATCGGTGGCGGCGATTGCGAGGGAAAAGGTCAGTACTCGGTCGGCAGCATAATCGTCCCGTTGCAAAAATACAGCTTTATCCCGGGCTTAGGAAAATCGGTGAAGTTCAGCGCCTGCTCGGAGACGATGCGACCGTTCCCATCGTCGCAGGTCACCATTCCCGTGGCGTTGTCCCGCACCCCGAGCGTCCACAGCTGAAATTCTTCACCCCGGACCTTGGGCTCATAGACATTGGCGATGCAGATCAGATCGAGCAGCCAGTACGCCCCGGCTGTGTCCGCGACATATTTGACGCCCTCCGTGAAGAGAACGTCGCCAGCGAGCCCGTAGCGGTAGAATGTCTCCGAGCCGGTGAACTGCGCCATGATGGCAGGATCGAGCTTGTTTTCGGAAGTCATGGTCCCTGCCTCCCCTCAACCGAACAGAGAGGAGTATGAACAGCGGCGGCAAAGTGTACCACTGAACCGGCTTTGGGGGCTGCTTTGACGGCGGCGCAAAAGTGTACCGGTCCTGATAGGCCGAACTCGATGTCATCGACTGGCATGGAGAGGCCGAAAGGATGTTCACAGTGGAACTCTATGCCCGGGTGAGACGCGCGGTGATGGCGGAAGGGCTGAGCCGGCGGGAAGCGGCCAGGCGCTTCGGCGTGCACCGCAATACGATCACGAAGATGCTTCAATATTCGGTTCCGCCGGGGTATCGGCGTCGGGAGCGGCCGATCTCGAAGAAGCTGGGGCCGTATATGGCCTGGATCGACAAGGTCCTGGCGGATGATCGGCTTGTTCACGCCAAGCAGCGTCATACGGCACAGCGGATATTCGAACGGCTGCGGGACGAAGAAGGGTTTTCCGGCGGTTACACGATCGTCCGGGAATATGTCGCGCAGGCGCAGTTGCGGTCGCGCGAGATGTTTATTCCACTCAGCCATCGACCGGGGAATGCGCAGGCGGATTTTGGCGAGGCGGACGCCTATATCGCCGGCAGGAAGGTCCGCTTTCATTATTTTTGCATGGACCTGCCGCATTCGGACGGCTGCTTCGTCAAGGCCTATCCGGCGGAGACGGCGGAAGCCTTCTGCGACGGCCATGTCGCGGCCTTCGCCTTCTTTGGCGGCGTCCCCCAGTCCATTCTTTACGACAATACGCGTCTCGCGGTCGCCAGGATCGTGAAGGGTGGAGAGCGTCTGCGTTCGCAAATGTTTGCGGAACTCCAGAGCCATTACCTTTTTGCTGATCGCTTTTGGCCGGCCCGGCAAGGGGAATGACAAGGGCAAGGTCGAGGGGGCTTGTCGGCTATGTCCGGCGCAACTTCATGACGCCACTGCCCGTGGCGGAGAGTTTCGAGGCGCTGAACGCGAGGTTCCTGGACGCCTGCACGAAACGACGGCGGGCGATCCTGCGCGGGCCAGTCGACGCCGATCGGCGAACGCATGCAGGCGGATATGGCGGCATTCCTGCCGGCGCCGCCGGCTCCCTATGACGCCTGTCACAAGGTCGCGACGCGCGTGTCGTCGATGGCGCTGGTGCGCTACCGCAACAACGATTACTCGGTCCCGATGCGCTTCGGCCATCGGGAGGCGCTGGCCAAGGGCTATGTCGATCGGGTCGAGATTGTCTGCGGCGGGGAGACCATCGCCGTGCATGCGCGCAGCTACGGCAAGGCCGAGTTCATCTACAACCCGCTGCATTATCTCGCTTTACTCGAACACAAGAGCCGCGCGCTCGATCAGGCCGCGCCGCTCGACGACTGGCGGCTTGCCGACTGCGTGCATCGTCTGCGGCGGCTGATGGAGGCGCGCATGGGGAATAGCGGGCGCCGCGAGTTCATCCAGGTGCTGCGGCTGATGGAGGACTTTCATCAGCATCAGGTCGAACAGGCGGTCGCGGAGGCGCTGCGTCTTGGCGCGATCAGCTTTGACGCAGTGAAGATGCTGCTGCTGGCCAGGCTGGAGAACCGGCCCGCGCGGCTCGATCTGACATTCTACCCCTACCTGCCGGCGGCTACGGTCGGCGCGACGGATCCGCGCGCCTATCTCGGGCTCGTCGCCGGCGCGAGCGTCATCGCGGGCGTCATGGAGACGACCGCGGGAGGTCCGGCATGACCACCTCGCATGAGACGGGTTCGCAGACGATCGTCGCGCCGCAGGTGCTGCTGGGTAATCATCTCAAGGCGCTGAAGCTTCCCACCTTCGCGCGCGAATATGAGAAGGTGGCGCTGGAGTCGGCGCAGGACCGCGCCGATTACCCGCGCTATCTGCTACGCCTGTGCGAACTGGAGCGCATTGATCGCGAGCGGCGCAATGTCGAGCGCCGCATCCGGCTGGCGCGCTTTACGCAGGTCAAAAGCCTCGACACATTTGACTTTACCGCCCAGCCTTCACTCAACAAGCCGCTCGTGCTGGAGCTGGCGCGGTGCGAATGGATCGAGAAGCGACAGAACTGCATCGCCCTTGGGCCAAGCGGAACGGGGAAGACCCACGTCGCGCTCGCCCTGGGGCTCGCCGCCTGCCAGAAGGGGTTCAGCGTCGCGTTCACGACCGCCGCGGCTCTTGTGCACGAACTGATGGAGGCGCGCGACGAGCGCCGCCTGCGCGCGCTGCAAAAGCATCTCAACACCGTCAAACTGCTGATCGTCGACGAACTGGGCTATGCGCCGTTCACGGCGGTCGGCTCAGAGCTGCTCTTCGAGGTCTTCAGCCAGCGCTATGAACGCGGTGCGACGCTGGTGACCAGCAATCTGCCCTTTGATGAATGGACGTCGGTGTTTGGCTCCGAGCGTCTCACCGGCGCATTGCTCGACCGGCTCACCCATCATGTCCACATTCTGGAAATGAACGGCGAGAGCTATCGGCTCTCGACCGCAAAGAAAGCGCAACGGCGAAACCGCGATCTCCCCGACGCGCCCGCAATCGACAAAGGAGGCGCCGACACGACGAACTGATCGCCGTCGCGCGCGTTGAACCGCGCTGCGCTACGCTCCGCGCGCCTCAACGCCCGCGTCAACTAAACTACAAGGGCCGTGCGGCCCTTTTCTCGAAACCAGACCGGTACACTTTTACCCCGCCTTCATGCACATTTTGTCCCCGCCATTGACACTTGGTCTGTTCAGGGGAGAGTTGGATTTCGGCTCGGATGGTCTTGTCAGGCGCGAGGACGTCGTTTAGCTTCAGCGCGGCTATTTCTGCCACACGCATGCCCGCGAGCCAGCTCAGCATCAGCAAGCAACGGTTGCGGGCAGGGAAGCGTGCTCGGGCTACGTGCTGTAGCACCCGCTTCATATCTCGCTCGGTGAGGACGGGAGCCTGTTTCATTGCTTGTTCCTCTTGGCTAACAATTTGCTCGGAACAAGCATGTTTTCTGATGTTCAGGAGAGCAACCGAAGAGATTGCCGAAGTGAATCCAATGATTTCAGTGGGTTACAAGTCAGCATCACAGAATATGATTTTTGTGATGTTGCGCGGTGCTGAGCCCTCCAGCAGACGGCTGTGCTCGATTTGTGCGCACAGGCTCATGATTCTTGACGAGAATGATCAGACGAGAAGAATGCTGATTGATCGCGGGTGATTCAATGCTCTCGGAAGAAGCTTATTTTGCGCGGTATGGTGCACAGCTAGGATTTCCGAATCCGGCTATGTCGGGTGCCAAGACCTATGAGTTTAATATCGCGTCCGCACAGTCGAAGCTTCAAACCGGAGAGTTTATGAATGATTTGATACGCTACCTGAATGAGATAGCGGCCGAGTATGCAGGCGGCAGGCCGCACCTTTTATATTACCCGGTTAGTCCGTCCGACTTGTCTGTTTTTACGAAGCCATACCAAAGCCTTCTGAACAAGGTATATCGCATAAACTGCATTAACAATCGTAGGTTTCCAGATAGACCCGATAAAGGATTTGTCGATTATAGCAGCATGTACGAGCATGAAAACATGAATGATTTATTGCGAGCTAGACTTGTATGCAAATACATGGATGGACCAAAATTCGTTGCTAGTGCTCTTGCAAGTTTCTGTAAAGAAAGGTGTATTAAATCGAAATACTATTCAATGAATAATGATTTAGGATACTATGCATGGCACTTTTACTTCCGAATTCCGGTTGAGATCATGGTAAATGAAGGTGTTGAAGAAAAATGTATATGGTTTGAGCTCCAATTAACGACTCAGTTGTCGGAGCTCATCACCGGTTTGACTCACGGGTTGTATGAAGGGCGGCGTAGCACTCAGCCTTCAAACCACACCGATCAGAAATGGCGATGGGAGCCACGTTCCCAGCTATTCAGGTCAGCGTATCTTGGTCATACCCTTCATTTGCTTGAGGGGGTGATTCAGACCTTTCGTGATGAGGTGCTCGATCTTATGCCTGGAAAGGACATGGCTATTTCCGAGATGGAATCCGCTTCAGCGCCCATTTCTGGGAGTGCGCCGACTGTGAATGCAGAAGCAATGGCAGGACGAGATTCTCCGAGCGAGGCGGACTCATGATTAGCGCTCCTCAACCCGCGGTCGTGCATTTGTTCACGCTGTTCCGCCAGATCGGGGCGGGGGACTTGCGCATTCCTGCCTTCCAACGAGAATTTGTCTGGAAGGATAATCAGATCATTGACCTATTGAGTAGTGTTCGTGACCATTTTCCAATCGGAAGCATCCTTCTTTGGTATGTAGATCGAAAGATGATGGAGATTGCTAGTCACCAATTAACAGCGTTTCCTGATGTTCCAGAGTCTTACCCGACGAATTACATTCTGGATGGGATGCAGCGTTTATCAACGTTGTACGGGACTTTTCATTTCCAAGCGGGACAGTGCGAATCTTTTAATGTTTATTATGATCTGCGTGGGCGTCGGTTTATCCATCAACGTGACCTCGTAGCTGATGAGATTAATTCAGCAATTCCACTCTCAGCACTAATTTCGCCTCGATCATTACTTGAGCATCAGGCACGTCTTGCGAGAATGAACGACGGCGATGCGCTCTTAGACGAGCTGCTTCGCACTCAAGCAGCGTTTCAAGATTACATGGTTCCGGTCGTGAGAATTCAAGGTAATGATATTGATCGGATCGTTGGAATTTTCGAGCGAACAAATTCGACAGGAACACGTCTTGATACGATTGATTTCATGCGTGCGATAACATGGAATCAGTCGTTCGATCTCAATCATTATCTGGACCTAGTCCGCGAGCCTCTACAGGTGACCGGATTTGAACTATCTGATGAGACGATCATTAAATGTGTCGGTCTTCTCCTCGGGGTGTCGCCATCTGGTGAAGGTCTGTTGTCGCTTCGCAATCGAAGCCCGGGCGAATTGCGGGATGCGTTTCTGTCGTTTCCGGATAAATTCAACGCCGTCCGAGAGTTCCTTCGACAGGGATTCGGCATTCAAAATATTGCGTTTGTTCCATACGAAGGGCAGCTTTTAGTTTTATTCAAGACAATCGGGATGAGCGAGGCGAAATCACCTATTGAGTTGGATCAGATTAAACGCTGGTTCTGGGCAGTAGGATTTAACGAGAGCCTTCGAGGTAAGCCCGACCATTACGTAGTTCGTGCCGTATCGGATTGGCGTGCATTGATCAACGGGCAGATTCGTGGCCTTGAAACACGCTTGCGTTTGTCCAAGGACGACTTTTTCGAGCGTCGCCTGATACGTGGTAAGGCTCTTTCGGGGGCTTTTGCCGCGATGTTTGCGATTCACGAAGCTAAAAGCCTTATGACTGGCGAAAAAATAAACTCATCGGAGTTCATGGCTACCTCTGATTTGAGGGCCTTTGAGAGCATTCTAACCGGCAAAGAATTGAAGGAATCGGGTCTGGACGTGGGGCCCTCGCCGAGGATTTTCCCTAATGTGTTACTCAGAAGTTTGGCGGACTTGGATCATCCCGGACCAGTGGATTGGCGAAGCCACATTCTAAAGCTTGGAGAAGAGGGGCGTGTAGACGTTCTGATCTCACAGTTTATCGACAAAGACTCGATTGCTGCCTTAGATTCGGGTTCTTACGATGAGTTTCTTCGTCGTCGCGCTGAATTATTGCATGCTAAAGCGTACACGCTTGTAGGGGCTTAGGTGCCTTTCCCCTATAGATCTGAGTTCAGGAGTTTGGGGCACCGACCCTCTTCCCCCAACCTCCTGCTAATCGCCTGTGTAACGTCTGTGTAAACTCCCTCCCAAATCCACGCTCATCGCACGTTTAAAACTCACCAAACCAATTCAGTTCATGCTTTGTTCTGTGTAGTGCGTGTGTAAAAAAATAGGCGTCAACATCTAGTATGCTGACGCCTAAATCTTTGTTTTTGCTACTATATATTGTGTATTCGACGCTAAAAATCTTTAGCGCGAATAGAACTCGATCACGAGGTTCGGCTCCATCTGGACCGGGTAGGGAACTTCCGTCGCGTGCGGAACGCGCGTCAGCTTTGCGGTCATCTTGGAGTGGTCGACGTCGTAATATTCCGGCGTGTCGCGCTCCGCGAGAGCGACGGACTCGAGCACCGTCACCGCCTGCTTCGAGGCTTCCTTCACCTCGATCACATCGCCGACCTTCACGAGATAGGACGGGATGTTCACACGGCGGCCGTTGACGCGGATGTGACCGTGGTTAACGAACTGGCGCGCGGCGAAGACCGTCGGCACGAATTTGGCGCGATACACGACCGCGTCGAGACGGCGCTCCAGCAGGCCGATCAGATTGTCTCCCGAGTCGCCCTTCATGCGAATCGCTTCCGCGTAATATTTGCGGAACTGCTTCTCGGAGATATTGCCGTAATAGCCCTTCAGCTTCTGCTTCGCCTTCAGCTGCGTGCCGTAGTCGGAGAGCTTGCCCTTGCGGCGCTGGCCGTGCTGGCCGGGACCATATTCACGGCGGTTAACGGGGCTCTTCGGGCGGCCCCAGATGTTCTGGCCCAGTCGGCGGTCGAGCTTGTATTTGGCTTCTGCGCGCTTCGTCACTTTACTTTCGTCCTCTCATGGTCGCGTTGCGCGCGAGAGGCGAAAAGACGAAAATGCGCCGCGAGCCTATGCCCGGGGCGCTTCGCCGCAATCGCGTTTCCCGCACGCTCCCGGCGTCGCCGGGGTCCGGAACGCGCCCTCCTCTGCCGGATATCCGGCCGACAGGCGCTCGTCTTTTACTGAAGAGAGCAGCCACGGGTGCATGCCCGGCGCGGTCGGTGCCGCGTCAGGCTGAGGGGGAGCTACAGCAGCCCGTCCCCCGTGTCAAGAATAACCCGGTCTTACGGAAAAAGATCGAGCGTGAAGCCGTCGTCGTAAGGCACTTCATATTTGCGGGGCAGGGTCTCCTGCATGTACCAGCTGCGCTGATTGGCCTCGATCGGATCCTGATTGTTGAAAGTCTGCTGCACCATGTAGCGGTTCGTGCTGCCTGTCGGAACCTTGGTGCCCGGGTCGAGGAAGCTGCGGCGCTCGACCTCGATGGGGCCGCGGCTCTGCGAGACGGAATAGCCGGGCTGGCGATTGCGCGATTTGGCGAGCGCGTCGCCGCCCGCCGCCAGCGCGATCAGGCAAGCAAGTCCCGCCGAAATAACCGAAGCTTTGCGCATCTCCATCCCCATCAAGTTGAACCGGTTACGATCATAATAGCGGATCGTTTCGCAAAAGCGACAAGACTTGATCCGCGATCCGGCTTTTTCCCGTTAGAGTGAATGGCGGTCGCGCCTCCGCCATCCATCGCGTCAGCGGGCGGCCTGGGTCTTGTGAACGACCGGCTTGGCCCTGGCGGCCCGTTTCGCAGGCGGCTTGCGGGCGGGAATGCTCGCTGTCACGTCGTCACGCGAGACATTGGCGCAGCCCTTGCCGCGCGCCGCCTCGGCGTTGAGGAAGAACTCGTTGAGCGCCTTGTTGTCGCCGGGCGCGACATATTCCAGCCGGTCGAGCATGCAGCCCAGCGAGGCGCGCTCGATCGGCAGGGTTGCCGCGCCGCAGGCGAGACCGGCGATCTCGAGCGGCAGCTTGCCGTCGACGAGACGCGTGGCAAGGCAGGAGCGCTCGCTCGCCGCGACCCCTTCGCTCGCGGGTTGGGTCAGGCGGATGTCGGCGGTCTCGAAGGCGCCGAAGCGCGTGGTCAGCGCCGTCGGCTGGCCGATCTTCGCGACATTGAGGCCAAGCTGCGCGGCGTGACGGGTCATGTCGAGGAAGAAGTCGGGATTGGTGTCCCTGGCGGTCAGATTCTGGTGAATGTCGATCCGCAGCAAGGGCGCGCCCATCGCGAACTGGCCCATGGTCAGGCTGTCGACGCGGCCGCCGCCCTCTTCGGACTCGCGCACCGAGATGACCTTCTTCTCACGCTCGAATTCCGGCGCGTTGAGGTCGAAGGCGCTGAAGGGCGTCGCCCTGGCGTCGCCGGCCTGGTCCGGGCCGGCGGCGGCGATCTTGTTGGCGATCTTGGCGGCGGGCGCCGCCGCGGCTGGGGGAGCGTCCGCATTGGCGACAGACTGGGGGTCGGCCGCATGGCGGGTCAGGATCACGGCCGCGGCGAGAATGAGCGAGGCGCCCGCGCCCATGCCGAAAGCGGCAAGCGCGCCGAGCGGTCGGGCGCGTAGCGGGCCCATGTAAGGACTGGCGACATATTCATGATCAAAAGAGTTCGCACTCATGACGCAACTCCAGGGGCTCGCGTTCGGCAAGCATTAACGATGCGCCGATCTTGCCCTGCGCGGCCAAAACTAGGGTTAACGCCGATAAAACAGGTTGCGTTATGGTGAATGAAAGGTTGACGCGGGTTCGGCGGCGCCGAACCAAAAGAAAAAGCCCGCGACGTTTGCGCGCCGCGGGCCTTTGATCTTTTTTTTTGCGGGGAAGGATTACTCGTCCTTCTTGCCCTTCTTTGCTTCGCCCTCGCGGGCCTTCAGCGCCGCGCCGAGGATGTCGCCGAGCGACGCGCCGGAATCGGCGGATCCGTATTGCGCGATGGCCTCCTTCTCCTCGGCGACCTCGAGCGCCTTGATGGAGACGGCGACCTTGCGCGCCTTGCGGTCGAACAGGGTCACGCGGGCGTCGACCTTCTCGCCGACGGCGAAGCGCTCGGGGCGCTGGTCGGCGCGGTCGCGGGCGAGCTCGCTGCGCTTGATGAAGGTCGTGAGATCGGTGCCGGCGATCTTGACGTCGATGCCGGAGTCCTTGACCTCGACCACCTCGCAGGTGACCACGGCGCCCTTGCGGACGTCGCCGCCTTCCTCCCCGCCGCCGACCGAGGCGAAGGGATCGCCCGCAAGCTGCTTCACGCCGAGCGAGATGCGCTCCTTCTCGACGTCCACGTCGAGAACCTGAGCGTTGATCACGTCACCCTTCTTGTATTCCTCGATCACCTGCTCGCCCGGACGGTTCCAGTCGAGATCGGAGAGATGGACCATGCCGTCCACGTCGCCGTCGAGGCCGATGAACAGGCCGAACTCGGTCTTGTTCTTGACTTCGCCGGAGACGGTCGAGCCGATCGGATGCTTCTCCGCGAAGGCCTCCCACGGATTTTGCAGGGTCTGCTTGAGGCCCAGCGAGATGCGGCGCTTGACCGGATCGACTTCGAGAACCTGAACGTCGACTTCCTGGCTCGTCGAAACGATCTTGCCGGGGTGGACGTTCTTCTTGGTCCAGCTCATCTCGGAGACGTGGACGAGGCCCTCGATGCCCGGCTCCAGCTCCACGAAGGCGCCGTAGTCGGTGATGTTGGTCACGCGGCCATGGAACTTCGCGCCGATCGGATACTTGGCCTCGATGCCCTGCCACGGATCCTCGAGCAGCTGCTTCATGCCGAGCGAGATGCGGTGCGTCTCGTGATTGATCTTGATGATCTTCACCTTGACGGTCTGACCGATGGTCAGCACCTCGGACGGATGATTGACGCGGCGCCAGGCGATGTCGGTGACATGCAGCAGGCCGTCGATGCCGCCCAGATCCACGAAGGCGCCGTAGTCCGTGATGTTCTTCACGACGCCGTCGATCACCTGACCTTCTTCGAGGTTCGCCACGATCTCGTGACGCTGCTCGGCGCGGCTCTCCTCCAGCACAGTGCGGCGGGAGACGACGATGTTGCCGCGGCGGCGGTCCATCTTGAGAATGTGGAACGGCTGCGGCACGTTCATCAACGGCGCGACGTCGCGGATCGGGCGGATGTCCACCTGCGAGCGCGGCAGGAAGGCCACGGCGCCGTCGAGGTCGACGGTGAAGCCGCCCTTGACCTGGTTGAAGATGACGCCGTCGACCTTCTCATTGGTCTCGAACGCCTTTTCGAGCTTGACCCAGCTCTCCTCGCGGCGCGCCTTGTCGCGCGAGATGACGGCTTCGCCCAGCGCGTTCTCGACGCGCTCGAGATAGACCTCGACCTCGTCGCCGACATTCGGAGCGGGATCGCGGCCGTAGCCGGTGAATTCCTTGATGGCGACGCGGCCCTCGGTCTTCAGACCGATGTCGATGACGGCGACGTCCTTCTCGATGGCGACGACGCGGCCCTTGATGACGGACCCTTCGAAAGCCTCGTTATTGCCGTAGCTTTCGTCGAGCAGGGCGGCAAAATCTTCGCGCGTGGGGGCGCGCTGAGTCGTTGCGGATGACATTGTTTCTCCTGAGGAGCCCTTTGCGGGCGGGCGCCGGCTATGGGTTGGCGTTACGGATCGGCTTTCGATAGTCGGAGGTCCCTGCGCGTGCGCGCGAAAGACGAAAGGTTCATGACTGAACTGGCCGGCGCGGCCCGACGATCGAACACCAGTTTACGCCGGACGAGACTCGTCCGACGATGCGCTGCTATCTAACAGCGGGGCGGTGTCCCGGCAAGCCTAGCCGCCCGGGTTTCGATGGTGCGGCGCATTGCCAAATTCGCTGCGTTGCAGCAATCTGACGCTGTGGAGAATCACGGTCGGCGTTATCCATGTCCTTGATTGTTGGGGGTCTGACCGAAAACGCGCTGGCGGAATGGCGATCGGATGGTAAGCTTGACCATTGTGGCGTGGTCTTTGCTTCGCGCGACGTCGAAGCGCCGCGCTCTTTTTCAGGAGTTTTGTTCATGAAGACAAAGACCTTCCAGGGAGCCGCCATCGCTGCTGCCGCCATGGCTCTCGCGCTCGCTGGCGCAGCTCCGGCCGCCGCCAAAGGCAAGAAGCATCATCGCGGCGCGGCCTCGTCCGAGAAAATGGCCTGCAGCGCGAAAGCCGGGTGCCCGGCGAAGGGCAAGGCCGAGGGAGCCGCTGCTCCGGCGACCAACGAGGCCGCGCCCGCCAACGCCGCCCCCGGCGCTCCGGCTTCAGGCGCGGCGCCGGCGAGCGCCGCTCCCTCCGCGGCGCCGATGAACCGATAGTCATCCGCGTCGCCAGCGGCGTCCGGTTTGCACGACCTTTCGCTCCCGTCGGGGGCTTTACTGAGGAGAACCATATGAAGACGAAAGTCGTTTCAGGCGCGGCTCTGGCCGCGGCCGCAGTCGCGCTCGCGCTGAGCGGAGCCGCCGTCACGCCGGCATACGCCAAGGGCCACACCTGCAACATGGCCAAGGGCCAGTGCGGCGGCAAGATGAAGTGCATGACGAAGACCGGCGTGTGCAAGCATCACATGAGCCATCACAAGGGCAATTGCCATCACAAGCACGGCTGTCATCACACGAAGGCCGGCTGCCATCACAAGAGCCATTGCAAGAGCAAGTAAGTTGCGTAATTTGGGGCGGCCGCTCGCGGCCGTCCCAGTCTTTGATTATGTCCCGCCGAGCTGAAGCGCGGCCTTGAGAAGAGATATGCGCGATGAATAAGCCCGCGCCGCTCGGATACGGCCTCGGCCTGCGGCCCGTCTATTACGATGAGATTCTCTCGACCAATCCGCCGGTCGACTGGTTTGAAATCATCTCCGAAAATTACATGCTCGCGGGCGGTCGGCCGCTCGCCATGCTGGACCGCGTGCGCGCCAACTATCCGATCGTCATGCACGGCGTGTCGATGTCGCTGGCCTCCTGCGACCCGCTCGATTTCGACTATCTCAAGCAGCTGAAGGCGCTCGCCGAGCGGGTTGAGCCGGCCTGGATCTCCGACCACGTCGCCTGGACGGGCGTGCATGGCGTGACGCTGCACGACCTCCTGCCCATCCCCTACACGCGCGAGTCGCTCGACCATATCGTCGATCGCATCCGGCGCGTTCAGGATTTCCTCGGACGTCAACTCGTCGTCGAAAACGCCTCGACCTACGTCTCTTTCGTCGCCTCCGAGATGAGCGAGCAAGATTTCGTTCGCGAGATGGCGGAGCGGGCCGATTGCCTGTTGCTGCTCGACGTCAACAATGTCTTCGTGTCGAGCTTCAATCACGGCTTTGATCCGATCCCCTTTATCGACGCCATCCCTGTCGAGCGCGTCGTGCAGTTTCATATGGCCGGTCACACCAACAACGAGACGCATCGCGTGGACACGCATGATCAGCCCGTCTGCGAGGAAGTCTGGGCGCTCTACGAACATGCTCGCCGCCGCTTTGGAAATGTTTCGGCGATGATCGAGCGCGACGACAATTTCCCGCCCTTCTCCGAACTGCTCGACGAGCTTCAGCACATGCGCGACATCGACGCGCGCATCGCCGCCGACGGCGCGCTGAACGCCGCATGAAGCTCGCCGACTTTCAGGCGCTGTTCCAGGGCCGCATACTGGAAGGGGCAGGGGAGGGCGACAAGCCCCTGCTGTCGGCGCTGCGCCCCTCGCAACGCGGCGCGGAGCGCGAGACGCTGCTCGGCGTTTATCAGCATGGCTATCGCGCGCGGCTTGCGGATTTTCTCGGCGAAGACCACCCCGGCCTGCGCGCGCTCCTCGGCGATGAGGCCTTCGACGCGCTCGTCGAGGATTATATCGCCGCAACTCCGCCGCGGAACCGCAATGCGCGCTGGTACACGACCGGCCTGCCGGATTTCATGCGCGAAAGCCCGCGCTGGCGCGACGACCGGCGCGCCGTCTCGATGGCGCTGTTCGAGCGTGCGATGGTGGACGCCTTCGACGCCGCCGACGCCGAGCCGCTGACGATCGAGGCGCTGGCTCAATTTGCGCCGGAAGACTGGCCGCGCCTCGTCTTCGGCTTCCATCCGAGTCTCATCGTTCTGGAGCTCGCCGCAGGCACGCTCGAAGCCTATGACCCGTCGCCGGACGACGAAGGCGCGCAGGCGCCGGAAGCGGATGGCGTCGAGGCCGTCGCGGTGTGGCGCGTCAATGAAGAATCCGCCTTCCGTGGGCTGGAGCCAGACGAATTTGTCGCATTGAGCGAGGCGCGGGCCGGTCGCGCCTTCGGCGATATATGCCAGATGGCGGCTTTCCAGCAGTCCGGCGAGATCGAGCCGGAGCGGCTCGCGCAGTTTCTCGCCAGCTGGTTCGAGGACGGGATGGTGATTTCCGCCCGCCCTCGACAGGAGGACTGATTACTCGTCGAACACGCCTTCCAGCGCGTAGTGGGAAACCGTCGTGCGGTTGGCGATGAGCTGGTCGGCCGTCGGCTCGCCCTTCATCGCGCGCGAGATCGCGAGCTTCGTCGCCTCGTAATTGGTGCGGTAGAGGTCTCTCTTGTCGAGATTCTCATCCGTCGCGCAGCGCGGGTCGAGCCAGACCATGATGATCATGCACAGCTCGTTGACCTGCGCCTTGGGGATGATCCCTTCCGCCACACAGTCGACGATGGCGTCGCCCGTCGCCGCCTGCACGATTCCGCCGAGCAGCTCGACATAGGCTTCCGACTTCACCGTCATCTTGGTGGTCATCATGGTCGCCGGGCGCACCTGCTGATTGAGGTCGCGGATGACGAACATGCGCGGATGGCCCGCCACCTGTCCGGTCATCGAGGCCAGCGCATGGCCGACCGGGCCCTTCACATTGCCGATCAGCACTTCCGGCATTGCGTCGGTATATTGCCCGTCAGCCGCCAGAACCGTCGCTTCGCCCGTCGCCAGCCAGATTTGTTCGCTCATGATTGTCCCTCTTCGTTGGATGCGCGCTCGATAGCATCGCGCGCGGTCATATGAAAGGCGGGGCGTCAGACGAGCATGTTGGCGTCGCGGGAGAGCACCCAGCGGCCGTCTTCGGTCCTGCGCAGGATCGTCAGCGTATGGCCGGCGCGCCGGATCGGCTTTGCGCCGGGCGGCGCGACGGTTAGTTCGAGACGGTTACGCATGATCGCCCAGTCGCCGAGGATTTTGATTTCCTGAATGTCGCTCGCCATGTCGATCTTCATGTTCTTCATCTGCGCGGCGGCGGCCTTGAAGGCCTGCGCGCCGAAAGGCTCCGCGCCGGGCGACATGAAGACCGCATCTTCGTCCATCAGCCGCAGGATCGCGTCGACGTCGCCGCTTCTGCTCGCGGCGAACCATTCATCCACGAAGGCGCGGATCGCCTTTTCATCGTCGGTCATATGTCTTCCCCTGCGCGATTTCTCTCGCCCGGCGTCCCACGAGCGTGGAAAGCGCGACGTCTTCGCGCTGAAGCGCCTCCACGAGCCCGCGCTTGATGCGCGTCACGAGGCCGGGACCCTCGTAGACGAGCGCGGAATAAAGCTGCACGAGCGTCGCCCCTGCTTCGATCTTGGCGAGGGCCGCCTCAGCGCTATCGACGCCGCCCGCGCCAATGAGCGGAAACTGTCCTTCGACGCGCAAACAGGTTTGCGCGAGCATGCGGGTTGAAAGCAGGAAGAGCGGTTTGCCTGAAAGGCCGCCGGTTTCCTTGGATAGCGGCGAGCGCAGCGTATCGGGGCGCGAGATCGTCGTGTTGGAGACGATCATGCCGTCGACGCCCCTGTCGCGCGCGACGCGGACAATGCCGTCGAGCTGGTCGAGAGCCAGATCCGGAGCGATTTTCAAGAGCACGGGCCGCCGCGTCGGCAAAGCGTCGCGAGCGTCGATGACGCGTGCAAGCAAGTCGGCGAGCGCCGCCGGCTCCTGCAGATCGCGAAGGCCGGGCGTGTTCGGCGAGCTGACGTTGATTGTGAAATAATCCGCCGCGTCGGCGAATGCCGCGACGCCCGCGACATAATCCGCCGCGCGATCTTCCGAGTCCTTGTTGGCGCCGACGTTCACCCCGACGACGCCAGCGCCGTCATGCGCGCCGCGAAAAGGTCCGGCGCCGTAATGGCGCCGCTCCTTTGTCTCGCCCAATCGGGCGAGGCGGCGCGTCAACCGATCCAGCGCCGGCGCATGGCCGTCGTTGTTGAAGCCGTATCTGTTGATGACCGCTCGGTCCGCGACGAGACGAAAGGCGCGCGGGCGCGGGTTGCCCGGCTGCGGGCGCGGCGTCAGCGTGCCGACCTCCACGAAGCCGAAGCCGAAACCCAGCATGGCGTCGGCGACTTCCGCATTCTTGTCGAAGCCCGCAGCGAGGCCGACCGGATTGGGAAAATCGAGGCCGAAGGCGGAGACGGCGAGACGCGGATCGTCCTTCTCGGGCGTGCGCCTCGGCAGGAATTTCAGCGCGGCGATCGTCACGCGATGCGCATCCTCGGCGTCGAGCAGACGCAACAATGGAAGCAGGAGGCCGAAAGCGTCGATCATGCGAGAAGCCCTGAAAAATCATGGCGCCCGTCCGGGCCGAGCCGCAACGGGTCGACGCGCGCGACGGCGTCGAGGGAGAGCGGCGCGTAGAGATGGGGAAACAGCGCGCCGCCGCGCGAGACCTCCCATTTCAGCGCATCGCCGAGCCTGTGGGCGTCGATGGAAACGAGGAGAAGGTCCGTCTGTCCGGCGAAATGTTTCGCCGCCGTTTCTTCAACCTGTTCTACGCTCGAAAAATGGATGAAGCCGTCGGTGACGTCTATCGCCGCGCCGAGGAAGACGCCCGCGGCCTCGGCGGCGCGCCATTCGCACGCGGAGACGATCTTGTAAATGCGTTTCATGCTGCCAACGGCTGCGTCGGACCGCGCGGCGTCGTGAGACGCCGGCGGAGCGCCTTCCTTCCAGAGAACGCCGATGACGAAAGGCAGACTTGCGTCTCCGGCTTCGAATGCGATCAGCACTTCATCGCCGATTGCGGGCGCGGTCGCTATCTCATTTGCGCCCACGGCCGTCGCCAGACGCGCCCAAAACATTTCCGGCCCGAACAGGTTCGGCGCGACGACCTTCACGCGGCCCCGGCTTACCGGGTCCTGCGATTCCGCGACGCGGGCGCGATACACCCCGTAGAAGCGGGCGTCCGAATTCACTCCGCCGCCCGCGCGGTTTCCGCCTGCTTGTCAGCCTTGCGCGGCAGGCGCGCGATCATGCCGATCAAAGCGCGGTCGGAGAGCGCGACCAGACGCTCGCCCCGATTGAGCCACGCCACTGCATCTTCGATCGTCTCTGCGTCGGCGATCTTCGCCTCCGCCACTGCGCGGTCGGCGGTCACGACGCCGCGCTGGCGCGGCTTGCGCATCGGCAGCCAGGCTTCGTGCAGCGCGCGAAGCTCGGGGTCGGCGTGGATCGCGACGATTCCGTTGACTTCGTCCTCGTCCGCGCGGGCCAGCGCCTTGGAGAGCGCCTTGCCGCGCTTGGCGACGGGCGGGGTCGTCGTTTCCTCGGGCGTCGTCAGCACGCCGGCGCGGCGGAAGACGAGGCCGAGCCAGCGCTGGCTCGTCAGCCAGGAAATCGGAATCGCCAGGATGAGGCCGGCGATCGTCGGCGACATCCAGGCGACGAGCGAGGGGGAGATCAACAGGCCGGCGATGAGGCTCAGCGCGCCGAGCGCCACATGCGAGCGATGGCGCTTCACGATATCGATGAAAGGCACCGATCCGTCGTCGCGCCGCTGCGGGTCCCAGCCGGTGTCGAATCCGAAGACGATATGAACGACATGGCCCGTCTGGATCAGCATCATGATCGGCGCGAGCAGGGCCGAGAGCACCACCTCGAACAGGGTCGAGATCGACAGCATGATGACGCCGCCGGAGCCCCTGCGCGTCTCCGGCTCGTAGATCGCGACGAGCAGGCCAAAGAGTTTCGGCGCCAGCAGAATGCCCATGGTGAGCGCGAAGAGCTCGAGCGAACGCTCCGCGTCGAATCGCGGGAAGGTCGGGAACAGCGCGAATTCGCTGGTGAAATATTCCGGGCGGAAATAGCTCGCCTGAAAGACGATCACGATGCCGATGAGGAGCTGCAGCAGCCACAGCGGCGAGGTCAGATAGCCGAAGATGCCGGTGAGGAAATGCTGTCGCGACGCCCAGTGCAGGCCGCGCGTGAAGAGAACGCGCGAATGCTGGAGATTGCCCTGGCACCAGCGCCGATCACGGATCGACAGGTCGATGAGCGAGGGCGGGCTTTCCTCATAAGAGCCGCCGAGCGTCGGCATCATGTAGACCGCATAGCCGGCGCGGCGGATCAGCGCCGCCTCGACGAAGTCGTGGGAAAGGATATGTCCGCCCCACGGCGGGCGGCCGCGCAGGTCGGGCAGGCCGCAGTGGCGCGCGAAGGCCTCCGTGCGGATGATGGCGTTGTGGCCCCAGTAGTTGCCGTCGCGGCCCATCCATGCGGAAAGGCCCATGGCGATCACGGGGCCATAGATGCGCGCCGCGAACTGCTGCACGCGGGCGAAGAGCGTGTTGCGGTTGATGATGAGCGGCAGCGTCTGGATGATGCCCGAGTCCGGGTCCGACTCCATTGCGGCGGCCAGTTTCACAATCGTCGGGCCGGTCATCAGGCTATCGGCGTCGAGCACGACCATATGGGCGTAGGCGCCGCCCCATCGCGTGACGAAATCCTCGATGTTGCCGGCCTTGCGGCCGACATTCTTCTCGCGGCGGCGGTAGAAGACGCGCGCCTGCGGCCCCAGCCGGCGGCGGATGCCGATGAAGGCGCGTTCTTCGGCGATCCATACGTCCGGATTGGTGGTGTCGGAGAGAAAGAACCAGTCGAAATGATCGCCCAGCCCCGTCGCCTGCACGTCCTCGTAGATCGTCTGAAGCGCGGCGAAGACCCGGCTCGGCGCTTCATTGTAGATCGGCATGACGACGGCGGTCTTCTCGTTGAGCGCCGTCGGCAGGCTGACGGGGGGACGTCTACGCAGCAATATCACGAAGCCGACGATGCTGCTCGTGAAGCTCAGCGCGATCCATGAGAAGTTGAGAACGAAGAGCCCGAGCAGCGCCCATTTCAGGGTCGTGACGCCGCCGACGTCGATGACCTTGTACATCTCGTGGCCGCCATAGGCGGTCAGCGCAAGGCCGCCGCCGAAAGCAACGAGACGCGCCAGCCACGGCGTATGCCACAGCCAGGGCGCGGCGGGCCTGCGTATCTGGCGCGCATCGAATTTGAAGAGATTCTGCGCCGGCATCGAAAGCCGGTTCTCGACCGGAGTCGGCGGCGCGGCGTCGGCGAAGGGGGCCGCCGGCGCGGGAGCTTCGGCTGGCGAGCTATTCAAAGAGTCCATCTATAAAGCCAGGTTTCGCTGATCGGCTCCTCGCCCGCTTTCAGGACAAGGCGCAATTCGCAGAAATTTTCGCCGGCGGGATCGACGTCGAAGGAGACCCGGCACGTTTTCGCCGACGGGTTGAGAAACGTGCGGATGTTGGTCGCCGATCCCGGCGAGGTGGTCAGGGCGGCGGTGAGCCGCTCCGTCTTTTTCGGATCGGCCAGCACATCGCCTGAAAAAACGACAAGAAAACGGCGGAGCTTGCCGCCCGGGGCGCGGCCGGAACGCGCTTGCGTCGCCGCCGCCATCGGCGGGCTGATCGGCGGCTCCCAGCACCAGAACTGCCGATAGGCGAATGTCGCGGCCGCCCCGCCGAAAAGCGACGCCTTGGGACGCCAGTAGGCGACGATATTCTCGTTGTTCTCGGATTCGGACGGGATTTCGACGAGCTGCATGGCCCCCTCGCCCCATTCGCCGAGCGGCTCGATCCACAGCGAGGGGCGCCGCTCCCAATGCTGGTCGTCGTCCTGATAATCGTTGATGTCGCGGCTTCTCACCAGCGCCCCGAATCCTTTCGGATTGGCGTCGACGAAGGAGGAAAACTGCAGGCTCTCGCGGTTGGAGACCGGACGCCAGAGCCATTCGTTCTTGCCGGTGAGCATCTGCAGACCGTTCGTCGCGGCCACCATCGGGCGCAGATCGTCGGCGCGGCGCCTGTCGAGGGGCGTGTAGAGAGAGGCTGCGGCAAATCCCGCGAGCCCGTAATGATCGACGTTCGTGCGCGGAAACAGCGTCAGCTCGGTGTCGATGATGGTCGCTTCGGCCGGCCGCACGGTGAAGCGATAGGCGCCCGCGACGCTGGGGGAGTCGAGCAGGGCGTGAATGACGAGCGCATTGTCGCCCGGCGCCGGCTTCTCGATCCAGAAACTGCGAAAAGCGGGGAACTCCTCGCCATGCGGGTCGGCGGTGCGGATCGAGAGTCCGCGCGCCGTCACTCCGAGGTTCTGGCCATTGGCGACGGCTCGATAAAAGCTCGCCCCCTGAAAGATGGCGAGCTCCGCTTCCGCGCCGCCATCCCGCCCATGAAGCGCCCGAAAACCGGAAAATCCGAGATCCGGCAGTTTTTCCGGGACTTTCAGGCCGCCATAATCGAAGCGCGACTGGTCGTAGGCGAGACGGCTCGCGGCCCCGTTCTCGACGATGAAAATATCGACGGCGGCGGTGAATATATGCCCGCGATGCAGCGGCTCGATCGAAAAGCCCCTGTTTTCGCCGGCCCAGACGGCGGCTCCGGGCTTTGTCCTTATGCCGACGAACTGCTCGTAGCTCAGGCTCTCGAACGGTTCCCGCAAATCGGTCGGCGGCGCCACATAGGGCTTTGCGGCGAGCGCATGCGCCAGATCGACCACCATGTCGCGGGAGAAGGGCGCCGGGGGCGGGGGTGACGGCGGCGTAGCTCCCTGCGCGCGAGCCTGCGCCGACGCGACGCCTGCGGCGATCGCGCCGAAGGCCGCCTTCAAAACTTCTCTGCGTTCGAACATGAGCAACCGGGAGCGTGGAAGAAAGCGGTCAATGAGGATCGCGCGTCGCTCATCTATACAAGAAAATGAGGGAGCAAAACGGTTTTCTTGGGACTTTTGCCGCAGGCGCCGCCGGTTCCGACGCTCTCGCGAAAACTTGCTCTCCACGGCCCGAATCTGCGAAGTAGCCGGAGGACGGCGCCCGTCGCCGAGCTCCAGTTGAAGAAAATGCGATGAAGCTTCGATGATTGAGGCGATAAAGAGCCGAAAAGCGCTCGCGATCGTCCTCGCCGCCGGCGAGGGGACGCGGATGAAGTCCGACATTCCGAAGGTGCTGCACGAGGTCGCCGGCCGCTCCATGCTGGCCCATGTGCTCGCCGCCGTCGGCGGGGCGCAGGTCGGGAACGTCGCCGTCGTCGTCGGGCCGGGGCGCGACGACGTGCGCGCCGAGGCCGAGCGCCTCGTCCCCGGGGCGCAGACCTTCGTGCAGGCCGAACGGCTCGGCACGGCCCACGCCGTTCTCGCCGCGCGCGCCGCCATCGCCGGGGGATGCGACGATCTTCTCGTGCTCTTCGGCGACACGCCGCTCGTCACGAGGGAGACGATCATCGCCCTGCGCGCCGCCCTCGCGGCGGGAGCTGGCGTCGCCGTCCTCGGTTTCGAGGCCGCCGATCCTTTCGGCTACGGACGGCTGATTCGGGATGACGCGGGCCGCCTCATGGCGATCCGCGAGCAGAAGGACGCGAGCGACGCCGAACGCGCGATAAGTCTCTGCAACGCCGGGCTCATGGCGATCGACGGCGCCTGCGCGCTGGGCTTCCTCGAAAAGATCGGCAACAGCAACGCGAATGGCGAATATTATCTGACCGACGTCGTCGAACTCGCCCGCGCGGAAGGTCGTGAGGCGCGCATCGTCGTCGCCGACGAGTCCGAAGTGCTCGGCGTGAACGACCGCATCCAGCTCGCCCGGGCCGAGGCGATCGCACAGACGCGCCTGCGCCGCGCCGCCATGGCCGCCGGCGCCACCATGATCGCGCCGGAAACCGTTTTTCTCTCGGCCGATACGCGCTTCGGCCGCGACGTGCTGATCGAGCCCAATGTCGTCATCGGTCCCGGAGTCGAAATCGCCGACCGCGCCGTCATCCATTCATTCTCCCATCTCGAGGGCGCGAAGGTTGGGCCCGGCGCGACGATCGGTCCCTTCGCGCGGCTGCGGCCGGGAACGGCGCTGGCGGAGAACGCCAAGGTCGGCAATTTCGTCGAGATCAAGAACGCGACGGTCGCCAGGGGCGCCAAGGTCAATCATCTGACCTATATCGGCGACGCCGACATCGGCGCGAACGCCAATATCGGCGCGGGCACGATCACCTGCAATTACGACGGCTTCTTCAAATACCGCACCCAGATAGGCGAAAACGCCTTCATCGGCTCCAACTCTGCGCTCGTCGCGCCGGTGAAGGTCGGCGCGGGCGCCTATGTCGGCTCCGGCTCCGTCGTCACCAAGGACGTCTCCGCCGACGCGCTCGCCGTCGCCCGCGGCCGCCAGATGGAGAAAGCCGGCTGGGCCGCGGCGTTCCGCGCCGCGCAGGCGGAGCGGAAGGAAAAGAAGTAATCGGCCGCTCCGCCCTGCGAAAAGGATTGAGCGGGCTGTCGCCCTTAACCCTGATCGTCGTCTGATCCGGGCGCCGGGCCGCGCTGGCGGCGCTCTTGCTATAACCGCTTCGGAGGTCGTCATGTGCGGCATTGTGGGAATCCTCGGCAAGGGTCCGGTTGCGGGCCAGCTCGTCGAAGCGCTCAAGCGCCTCGAATATCGCGGCTATGATTCGGCGGGAATCGCCACGCTGGAGAACGGGCGGCTGACGCGTTTGCGCGCCAGCGGCAAGCTGAAGAACCTCGAGGAAAAACTCGCGGGCGAGCCGCTGACCGGCGCGATCGGCATCGGCCACACCCGCTGGGCGACGCATGGCCGGCCGACCGAGAACAACGCCCACCCTCACGCCAGCAGCCATGTCGCCGTGGCGCACAATGGCATTATCGAGAATTTCCGCGAGCTGCGCGAGGAGCTGACGGCCAAGGGCCATGTCTTCGCCTCCGAAACGGATTCCGAGGTCGTCGCGCATCTCGTCGCCGAGAGCATGGCCGGCGGCGCGACCCCGGAGGCCGCCGTCGCCGTGGCGCTCAAGCGTCTCAAGGGCGCCTTCGCGCTGGCATTTCTGTTCGAGGGCGAGACCGATCTCCTCATCGGCGCGAGGCGCGGCTCCCCGCTCGCCGTCGGTTTCAGCGACGAAGGGGTGTATCTCGGCTCGGACGCGCTGGCGCTCGCTCCCTTCGCCACCTCGATCGCCTATCTCGACGAGGGAGACTGGGTGACGCTGCGCCGCGCCGGCGCCGAGTTTCACGACGCGACGGACGCCGTCGTGGAGCGCCGCCGCCAGCCGCTTCAGGCGGGCTCCTTCCTGGTGGACAAGGGCAATTTCCGCCACTTCATGGCCAAGGAAATCCACGAGCAGCCGGAGGTCGTCGGCCGCACTCTGGCGCATTATCTCGATCTCTCCGAGGGCGTGGTGCGGCTGCCCTTCGAACTCGGCTTCGATCCCCAAAGCCTCACCCGCGTCACGATCTCCGCCTGTGGCACGGCCTATTACTCGGGCCTCGTCGCGCGCTACTGGCTGGAGCGTTTCGCCCGGCTCTCCGTCGAAATCGACATTGCGTCGGAGTTTCGCTACCGCGATCCGCCGCTGCCGGAGAACGGGCTGATGATCGTGGTCTCGCAGTCGGGCGAGACCGCCGACACGCTCGCCGCGCTGCGTTATGCGCGCGAGCATGGCCAGCACATCCTCTCCATCGTCAATGTCGAGACCTCGACCATCGCCCGCGAGAGCGACACGGTCGCCAAGACCCTCGCCGGGCCGGAAATCGGCGTCGCCTCGACGAAGGCCTTCACCTGCCAGCTCGCCGTGTTCGCCTGCCTGGCGCTGGCGCTCGGCCGCGCCCGGGGCGTGCTCACCCGTGAACGCGAGCGCGAGCTCGTCGCCGAACTCATCGCCACGCCCGGCCAGATGGCCGACGTTCTGAAGCATGAGGCGAGGATCGAACCCGTCGCCCGAGATGTGGCGCGCGCCTCCAGCGTGCTTTATCTGGGCCGCGGGCCGTCCTTCCCGCTGGCGATGGAGGGCGCGCTCAAGCTCAAGGAATTGTCCTATATCCACGCCGAGGGCTATGCGGCGGGCGAGCTCAAGCACGGCCCTATCGCGCTCATCGATTACGCCATGCCGGTAATCGTTCTCGCCCCGCCGGACGCGAGCCTGGAAAAGACCGTCTCCAATCTTCAGGAAGTGGCGGCGCGCGGCGGCCATCTGATTCTCATCGGGTCGCCGCACGCGCGCAGGGAGGCGGCCGCCGAACTCGCCGGCTTCATTGAGCTTCCGGAAGCCGTGTCAGGCCCCTTCGCGGCCATCGTCTACGCCGCGCCGGTGCAGCTGCTCGCCTATCATGTCGCTGTTTTCATGGGCAAAGACGTGGATCAGCCACGCAATCTCGCCAAGAGCGTGACCGTGGAATAGCCCGGCTTTCGTGTTTTGCGGAAAGGCTGCGCTTGCATTTCAGCGGTTGGGACCATGCGCCCCGACCGATTCCACATATTGTGACTAACTCGCCACAGTCGCTGCGGAATTTTTGGTTTGTCGTCACCAAATGCGTGCAACAGGGCGCGCGTCTGTTAAGAATTGAAACAATTCACAGCCGCAACTGAGACCTGACCGATGATCTCAGACCGCATCTTTTCATCGCCATCGAGAACATCGTGGCAGTTTTCGCCTCAGGTTCAAACAAGAGCTGATGCGGCTGTGCCTGAGCAATTGTCGCAACTGCTTTACCTTGCGCGCTGGGCGGGCACGTTGCTTGTTCTCTCTGTTCACGGCTCAGCATTATTCCTGAATTTCAACCGCCTCGACCCGAATGACGAGTCCGCCTTCGTGGCGGCCTGGCGTTTCCTCGTCAGTTACGAGTTCGCGCGGCAGGGAGTGATCGGCTTTTTCGTGATGTCCGGCTTTCTCGTTGGCGGCGCGGCGATTGCGCGGCTGCGGGAGGACAAGCCGTTTCTTCTCGATTATTGCATTCACCGTTTCGCGCGCATCTATCTGGTGCTGATCCCGGCGATCGTGCTGACCTTCGTTCTCGACACGACCGGCCGCTCCATTTTCCCTGTCGAATTCGGCGCCTATGGCGTCTCCTATTTCGAGGGGCATTACGACCTGCGTCTGATGCTGGCGGACTTTGTGAATTTGCAGGGGATCATCACGAAATTCTACGGCACGAACGGACCCTTGTGGTCCATCGCCTATGAATTCTGGTACTATATTTTCTTCCCTCTGCTCCTGCTCCCCTTCGGGCGCGCCTATTCGCCGGGAACGCGGAAAATCGTGGCCGCCGTCATATTCGCCGTCTGCATTGCGGTGACGATCAGGCAGATCTGGTTCGCGTTCGGCTTCCTGGTCTGGGGCCTTGGCGCAGCGCTCACGCTCGCGCGGCGGCCGCTGATGCGCTCTCCCGCGCGGGCCCTCGTCCTGACCGCAACTGTCATCGTCGCGCTGCGCGTGATTTTCACCGGCGCGATGATGCGGGACTATCCGGCGCTTCTCTGCATTCCCGACGCCATCACGGCCGCCGCCTTCGCCAATCTGATCCTCACGATGCGTTTTTCGACGCTCCAGGACTGGCGTGTTCTCGACTGGTCCGGCCACAAGCGGCTCGCCGATTTCTCTTTCACGCTTTATGCGATCCACAATCCGACCATCGTGTTTCTCCGCGCGGCGGCCTCGCAGTTTCTCGGTCTGGAATGGGCTCAAAGCACGGCGGGAGCCGAGCAGTGGGAGGTTCTCGCCGTCTCGGCCGGCGTGACCGTGGCCTTCGCCTATGCGCTGTCGCGCGTGACGGAGGCGAAGGTCGGCGTCGCGCGCCGCCGGCTGCGCCAGTTCGTCGACCGCGCCGAATCACGTCTGGCGGATCAGCCGCTCGCCGGACTGATGCGGGCGCCTCTGGCGCGCCGGGCCATTTCGCGTCGCGTGGGGCTATGGAAGGCGGGCGGCCGCTTCGAAAAGCCCCGCGCGCCGGGCGTGGCGGCGGCTCAATCCGCGCAGGGATGCGGAGAATACGGCGAAGCGGGCGACGGCAAAATCGCGGCGGCTGGAAGGGGGTAAGGCCATCGCCCCGCCGGAGCCGGCGGACTGTCGCGCCCCGGAGGGGGCGCAGACGCGCCATTGACAGTGGGCGGGCCGAACTGGTCTATGCGGTGGCGGTCGCGCCCCGGGCGCCCCTCTCAGCGAAAGGACGTTTCGCCTGTTGCTCGCCTCGATCCCTCCCGCCTATGTCGCCCCCTTCGAGCGGGCGTGGCGTCACCGGGAGCTCATCCGCGCCGTTGTGCGGCGCGAGTTCATTTCGCGCTTCCGCGGCTCGCTTCTCGGGCCGGCGTGGGCGGTGATCTCGCCGCTCGTGATGCTGCTGACCTATACGGCGCTGTTCTCGATCACCGTGCCCCAGCTCTCCGCCGGCATGAGCGTGACCGATTACGCCAGCGGCATCTTCATCGGGCTGATCGTCTTCAATCTGTTCAGCGAACTCGCCTATCGCGCGCCGATCCTGCTCCACGAGCATGTCAATTTCGTCAAGCGCTCGATCTTTCCGAGCGAAACCATCGCCTGGACGGCGACGATTCGCGCCTTCACCTACGCCGGCGTCGCTTTCGCTGTCTACATCGTCTTCCGGCTCATCGTGGCGGGGACGATCCCCCTGACGATCGTGCTGTCGCCGCTGCTGATCGCGCCCTTTGCGCTCTTCATTCTCGGCGTCGTCTGGTTCCTGATGGCGCTCGGGGCCTTCACGCGCGACGTCGCGCACATCATGGCCTCGATCGTGCCGGTGCTGATGTTCGCGACGCCGATCTTCTACCGGCTCGACCAGATTGCGCAGATGTCGCCCACGACGGCGATCTGGCTGCGGCTCAACATCGTCGGCGACTACATCGAGATGCTGCGCGACGTGGCGCTCGACGGCTCCATTCCGAACGTCTTCGGCTATCTCGCCGTCGTCGCCGTCTCCTATGCGGTCTTCCTCGGCGGCTACCAGTTCTTCATGCGCTACAAATCGGTCATCGTCGATGTCATCTGAGCCCTCCATCCGCTGCGCGGGCGTCGGCAAGGCGTTTCAGCTCTATGCGCATCAGAACGACCAGTTGAAGCAGGTCCTGTTCGGATTGTGGAAGAAATTCTACAAGGAGAAGTGGGTCCTGCACGACGTGACCTTCACGGTCAACAAGGGCGAGCGCGTCGGCATCGTCGGACGCAACGGCGCCGGCAAGACCACGCTGCTGCAGATTCTCTGCGGCATTACCCTGCCGACGAAGGGCGAGTTCAAGGTCCAGGGCCGCATCGCGCCGATCCTGGCGCTGGGCTCCGGCTTCGACGTGCTGCTGACGGGGCGTGAGAACGCCCGCATCGGCGCGGCGATTCTCGGCCTCTCGCGCAAGGAGGTCGACGCGCGCATCGACGACATCGCCGCCTTCGCCGACATCGGCCCCTTCTTCGACCAGCCGATGCGCACCTATTCGATGGGCATGATCGCGCGCGTGGCCTTCGCGATCTGCGCTCATGCGGACGCCGACGTGCTGATCGTCGACGAGGCGCTCTCGGTGGGCGACGAAATATTCCAGCGCAAATGCGAGAAATACATCGCGGATTTCGGCCGGAACGGCACGATCCTGATGGTCTCGCACGATCTCAATTTCCTGCAGACGCTGTGCAACCGCGTGCTGTGGCTGGAGAACGGCGTCATTCGTGAGGTCGGCGACCCCGCGCAGGTGATCGCCGACTATCGCAAGGCGATGGGGACGGGAGCCTGACGGCTCAGGCGAGCGGGCTTGCGTAACCGTCGCTCTGCGGCGCGCCATATTCCGCGGAGAGCCGGGCCGGCGCCGCGCTGCGATTGAGCCGCGCGATCAGCCATACGGAAACGCCGACTTCGGCGAGCGCTAGCCCTGCCAGCAGCAGGAAAAAGAACCCGCTGATGCGCAGGAGGGATTCCAGCCCCACCAGAAAAGCGATATGCGCCGCCGGAATTGCGATGATGATGAGACTGCCTCCGGCGCCGCGCCGGCCGGTGATGTTGCCGAAACTGAGCACGAGCGCCATGGCCAGAAGCGTATGCGCCAGCGCCAGCGCCGGCACGCCGAAACGCTTGGCCGCCTCCGCCCGCCATTCGCCGAGCTGGCGCGGATCGCCTTTCGCGCTTTCGTAATTGGCGAGGAAGGCGCCGGCCGACAATTCATAGACGCCGCGCCAGCCGCGGTCCGGCAGGCCTCCGCTGCCCTGCATCGGCAGGGCCATGGCGTATTCGTCGAAATTGGCGATGCGAACGTCGCCGGACGACAGCGAGCGGGTCTGGATGCTGCCGTTCGACAGCGCGACGATGACGCCTGATTCATTGCGGCGGAACTCGGCGCGCGCCGCGGTGATCGTCTCTTCCTGCATTTTCTCGATCGAGAGCTGGCGCACGAAGAGATTGGCGGCGAGATCGGGCGTGACCCAGCGCTCGATGTAGAGCGTCTTCACGCCATTGTCGAAAGTGTAGAAATGCGCCGCGTCCAGCATGCGGTGGTTGAGCGAATTGCGCACGACGTTGAGCACGTCCTGCATGTTGGTCGCATAATGCGGCGCGATGAAATTGGCGAGCGCATAGCCCAGCACGACGATTCCCGCCGCGAGGGTCAGCGCCGGCCGGCAGATCGACCATGCCGAAAGGCGCAGCGCGTAGAGCACGGCGATCATGCCTTCGCTCGCCATGCGGGAGAATTCGAGCGCCGTCGCGACGCCGACCGCCATCGGCAGCGTGACATAGGCCACGGTCGGCGTGATGCCGACGAGCGCGGGAATCACCAAGCCGCCGCGCACCGCCGCCGGCGGCAATTGATAAAGCAGGTAGGAAAGGACGACGGGAACCGACAGCGCGAGCTGCACGATCAGCACGCCGAATCCGACGCGCTTGAAGAGGTAGGAAAAAAGCAGCCGCGGCATGGCCGGTCTTACCTGTGGGGCCGCGTCATTTCTTGAACCTCGCCCAGGCGGCCCTGGAATATTCCGTCCAGGCGGGGTCGAAGACGCCGCGCGAGGGCAGGGCGGTCGCGCCGGCCCAATGCGCGAAATAGATCTCCTTGCCTTCGTAATCGACCGGCTTGCCGTCCCTGAAAGTGACGCCCGGCGCCTTGTAGAAGCTCTCGTGCGAGGCGTTTTCAACGACATTCGGCAGCAGCTCGATCTTCAGGCCGCGCCGATGGGTGACGAAATTGACGAGCGGCTGCGCGAACAGCTGGCCGCGCTTGCGCACGTCGTGGAAGATCGCGGCGTCGTCGCGCATCGTGTCGATGAAGTCGGAGAGCTTCAGATATTTGTTGGACGTGACCCAGAAGCCGTCGTTGAAGAGCAGCACGTCCTTCAGGAACGGATATTTTTCGCGACGCTCGTTGTAGACATATTCGAAGCTCGGAGAGGCGACGATGAACTCGGTCTTGCCCTCCTCCAGCTTTCCGAAAGCCGGCGTGAAGTCGCGAAAGAGAATCACGTCGACGTCGACATAGGCCACTTCGTCGAGCGGCAGGGCGAGCGCCTGCAGCTTGCGCAGCCGGCGGCGGTTGTTGTTGAAAAAGCCGGGGTACAGCTCATGCGAGAGCCTGTCGATCTCGACCGGCTCCTCCGCGATATAGGTCGCGCCGTAGATGTCGGCGGCCTTCCGCGTCATGGCGACATTGTCGTCATAGGGGATGAGGTAGATCGGCAGAGACGAATTGGTGTCGCGGTAGCTCTCGAGGAACGGCAGCAGCCAGTCGATGATCTTGTCGTTGCCGACGATGGCTATGCCGTAACGTTTGCCGGCGCTCCCCGCGCCGGTCTCGGCGTCCGGGGCGCGGAGGGGTGGATTCGGGAGACGAAGGCTCATATAGGGGGTGTACTTGTAAAGTTCAGGCAAAAGCAAGGGGGCGCAGATCGGACCTCTTCCGCCCGCCGGTCAGCCTCTGGCCGGCAAGACAGTCGCCGTAGTCCACGCCGCCTGGCATTCCTGCGGCAGCTATCAGGTCAATGTGGCCCAGATTGCGGCCTATCGGGCGCTGGGCGCGCGGGTCCTGTCCGTCGCGATGATGGACGATCTTGCGTCGCGGCCGCCGTGCGGGGCGCGGTGGCGGGCCTATGTTGCGGCCACGCATGACATCGGCGCCGACCGTCGCTTCTTTTCCGGCCCGCCGTTCGCGGGTCTGGCGTCGCGCCTCCTCGTCGACGGCTGGTGGCGGCTCATCCACGGCGATCAGGCCAGCTGGCTGATCGAACTCGCAAGGCGCGCGCCGTTGCCGGACGGCTTCTGGGAGGAGACCGTCGACCTCATCCACGCCAACCATTATTTCACGCTGCCCTTCGTCGAGGCCCTGAAGAACGGGCGGCGCATTCCCGTGGTGCTGGAGACCCAGGACATTCAGGCGCGCCAATATGTGCTGCGCAACAAGGGCGGCTTCTTCATCCCGCCCTATGCGACCTATGACAACATGCTGAAGGTAGAGCTCGACTGGATGCGCCGCGCTGATCTTTCCGCGCATCTGAATGAGGAGGAGTTTCACGATTTCCGGGATCTCCTCCCCGATTCCCGTCACGCGCTGATCTATCCGGCCGTGCCCGAAGTCCCTCGCGCGGCCGGGCGCGACGTCATCATCGTCGCGAGCGACAATTACGCCAATTACGTCAGCCTGCGCTGGTTTCTGGAGGAGGTCGTCCCGCTCTCGGGGGGCGCGCGCGTTGCGATCTACGGCAATATCGACGGCGGCGTGAAGCGTCGGGACGGGGCCCTTTACGAGGCCCATCGCGCCCTGTTCAGGGGGCGGGTCGACGACATTGGCTCCGTCTACGCCAACGCCGGCGCCGTCCTGCTGCCCACTATCGAAGGTCACGGCCTGTCGATCAAGGCGGTCGAGGCGCTCTGCTGCGGCGCCCCTCTCGTCGCGACGCCGCTGGCGTTTCGCGGCATGAAGGTCGATCCGCATGCGCTGGGCAATGTCGCTCTCGCCGACGACGCCGCGCAATTCGCGCGACATTGGCGCGAGGCGCAGGAGCGGGCCGACAGGGGCGACACGCCGCCTCTGGAGAGCGACACGCGGCGTCTGTATGAATCTTCCTTCAGCCCGCAGGCTTATGCGCGCACGCTGGCGGCGGCGGTGGAGCCGCTCCTTCAGTAACGATCCTTCTTGAGGCGGACAGGTAGTGCTAAGGTCGCGCCGTTGACAAACACTCTACTCGCGGCGGGATGATGGACAATTACAAAGTTGAAACGGATTCCCGCCCGCTGGCCGGCCGTCGTGTCGCGCTGACGCATCCGGCGTGGCACTCCTGTGGCACCTATCGCGTCGTGCTGGGCCAGATCGCCGCCTATCGCGCGCTGGGCGCGGAGGTGTTCCCCGTCGCCATCAGCTCCGATCCCGGTTTCGTTCCGGGGCGCGCGTGGATCTGGAAATCCTTCAGCGATTCGACGCCGGAGCTCGACGCCGGCGCGCGCTTCTATGGCGGCGCATCCTTTCTCGCCATGCTCGATCCGCGGTTCCTAACGCACGTGTTGTGGCCCTATATCCATGGCGATCAGGCCGTCATACGCCTCGGCATGGCGGAACGGGCCGTCCTCTCGCCGGAGGTCGAGGCGGCGGAATACGACCTCGTCCACTGCAACCATTTCTTCCTGATGCCGGTCGCGCGCCGCCTCTCGCGCGGGCGCGCGCCGATCATGCTCGACACCCACGATCTGCAGGCCCGCCAGTTCGCGCTGATCAACGAGCGCATGCCCTGGCTCCCGCCGCGCGTCACCTATGAGGCGATGCTGGCGCAGGAGCTGGAGGCGATGCGCGGCGCCGATCGTTTGTTGCATCTCAATGCGCAGGAATCCGACGCCTTTCGCGCCATGTTGCCGGAGAAGCGCCATTCGCTGCTCTATCCCGCGACGCCGCCCGCTCCGACCGGCCCCGGCGGCGAGGACATCGTGCTTGTCGCGAGCAACAACACGGCAAATGTCGAAAGCGTGATCTGGTTCCTGCGCGAGGTCGCGCCGAAAGCGGCGGGCGTGACGGTGAAGATCGCCGGCAATGTCGACGCCGGCGTGCAGGCCCGCGCCCCCGAGGAATATGCTTCCTACAAGCACTGGTTTCTCGGCCGGGTGGACGATCCCGGCGCCGTCTATGCGACGGCCCGTCTGGCGCTCTTGCCGACGATCAGCGGCACGGGCCTTTCGATCAAGACGGTCGAGGCCATGTCCAGCGGCGTCCCTTTGATCGCGACGCCGCAGGCGCTGCGCGGCATGGACGCGGAAGCGCTCTCGCTGCCCGGCGTAAGCCTGGCGGATACGGCGGAGGATTTCGCGCGCGCGCTCGTCCAGGCCGCGCGGGCGCCGGCCGCGGACGAATCGGCGCGGAGGGCGAGCGCGACGCGCGCCTACTACGACGCGCGCTTTTCATCCTCCGCCTACGAGCGCAATCTCGCCATGCTCACGGCTCCGCTTCTTGCGCGCGATGCGTGACTTTTTACGCTGTGAAAACACGGCCTTGGAGAAAGTGTGGCGCAATCGCAACGCCGGCGTGAAAATCACGCGGCCGGCGGTTGTTAGAATTTCTTCATCAATTCAGTGGTGTTACCTTGCATATCGACGTGCTGCGCGGGGTCCCCGGCGGCCTTGCATTGGAGACGGGTAACATGACTTTCAAGGCTACCGTTGTCGGCGCATTGGCGTCGGTCCTCATGATCGGCGCCGCCTCGGCCGCGGATCTCCCCAGCCGAAAGGCCCCGCCGGAATACATTCCCCCGCCGCCGGTTTTCAGCTGGGAAGGCTGGCACATCGGCGTCGTTGGCGGCTATGGCGGCGGCTCGTCCAGCACCAGCTCCTGGATATGGGACTTCGGCGCCGTTCCCGCCGTATGGAACGTCAACACCTCGCGGGGCACGAGCGGCTATCTCGTCGGTTACGAGAGCGGCTACACGTGGCAGTTCTCCAACAATTTCGTTCTGGGCTACGAGTCGGAGTTCAGCTACGCCGACGTGCGCAGCAACAACACCAACTCCTGGTTCGGCGGCGTGAGCAATCGCCTCGAGTGGTTCGGCGCCGAGCGGCTCCGCTTCGGCTACGCCTTCGGCCGCATCCTGCCTTACGTCACCGGCGGTCTCGCCTATGGCCGGGTGAAGGCTTCCGGCACGGATTCCATCGGCGGCTTCCTGTTCCCGACCAACGCCTCGACCTGGCAGGCCGGCTGGACGGTCGGCGCGGGTCTCGAATACGCCTTCTGGGACAAGTTCTCGATCAAGGCCGAATATCTCTACACGAGCATGAAGGGCCCGAGCGGCACCGGCCTCGCTTTCCCGAACGGTTTCCGCACCTTCGACGGCCGCGGCTTCGACACGCATCTCGCCCGCGTCGGCCTGAACTACAATGTGAAGAGCATTGGCGCGCTGCTCGGATGGGATGGCCTCGGCCTCTGATCGACGCAAAGCAACCGACGCCGCGCGCGTCGTTCGAGCCCGGCCGGTTTGGCCGGGCTTTTTTGTTTCGCGGCGCGGCCTCGACGGCGCGGCGGGATGCGATATTGTCTTGTGTCATGATCCGCACAACACCGATAATTTCGCCGGCCTCGGGTCTCGCCCAGCTCACCGATCGGTCCCGAGAGATCTTCCGCCAGATCGTCGACAGCTATCTCGCCTCCGGCGAGCCTGTCGGCTCGCGGCAATTGTCGCGTCTTCTGCCGATGACGCTGTCGCCTGCGTCCGTGCGCAATGTGATGCAGGATCTCGAAGAGCTTGGCCTCATCTACGCGCCGCACACGAGCGCGGGACGCCTGCCGACCGAACTCGGCCTGCGCTTCTTCGTCGACTCCATGCTGCAGGTCGGCGATCTCGACGACTCGGAGCGCGCCCGCATCGCCGCCGAGGTCGAGGCCGCCTCGAAGGGGCATGATTTCCAGGGCGTGCTGTCGGAGGCGACCAGCCTGCTCTCAGGCCTGACGCGCGTCGCGGGCGTCGTCGTCGCGACGAAGGAAAATGTCCGCCTGAAGCAGATCGACTTCGTGCGGCTCGAGCCCGAACGCGCGCTGGCGATCCTCGTCGCCGACGACGGCACGGTCGAGAACCGCGTCATTCCCGTCGCGCGCGATCTGCCGGCGTCGGCGCTCACCGAGGCGGCGAATTATCTGAATGCGCGCATCACCGGCCGCACATTGGCGGAAGCGCGCGAAGGCATAGAGGCGTCGCGCCGGGCCGCGCAGATGGAGCTCGACGAATTGACCGCGCGTCTCGTGGAGGAAGGGATGGCGAGTTGGGCGGGCGCATCGAGCGGCGCCCGTCAGCTCATCGTGCGCGGACAGGCGCATCTCCTCGAGGATCTGACCGCAGCCGCCGACCTCGAGCGCGTGCGGCTGCTTTTCGCCGATCTAGAAACCAAGACCGGCGTGATCGATTTGCTTGAACGCGCGGAAGAGGGCGAGGGCGTCCGCATCTTCATCGGCTCGGAGAACAAGCTGTTCTCGCTCTCCGGCTCCTCGCTGATCGCCGCGCCCCTGCGCGACAGCGAGCGGCGCATCATCGGCGCCCTCGGAGTGATCGGCCCTACGCGGCTGAATTACGCGCGCATCGTGCCGATGGTGGACTACACCGCGAAAGTCGTTGCGCGCGTCGTCAGCGGCGGATGAAAAGAAACGGGCGGAGACCGTCAGCCCCCGCCCGCGTCTTGCTCGCCTGTTTCAGCGTCTCAACCCGATGATCACCGGCGGTGGCCGCCGTGGTGGTGGCCACGGTGATGATGTCCATGATGACCATGATGGCCCCAGTGACCGCCGTGGTGGCCGCCCCAGCCCCAGCCGTGGTGACCGCCCCAGTGTCCGTGTCCGCCCCATCCATGGCCGCTGTGATGGTGACCACCATGCGTCCAGAAGCAACGGCCGTAACGACAGACCCACACCGCATGCGCCTGTTCCAGACCCGCGGCTTCGCCTGATTGCGCGACAGCGTCTTTCGGCGCCGCCGGCATGGCCGAGGCGTTCGTCGCGGTCATGGACAGGGCGCCGACCGCCACAGCGGCGGCAACGAGTAAATTCACATGCTTCACCATGTCATCTCCTTGTGGATGAGGTTTCACCTAAATTGGGCAATCAATTGCAGCCGTTGCGGCTCTCCCACATCTGAATTTCGTTTACGCGCCTTCTCTCCCAGCCGCGCAAATCGCCGTAGGGGGGGAAGCATCCGGGGCCGAATTCGGCCCTGGCGCGGGCCGTTTTGAAACAATATCCGTTACGCGCGTAGATCTTGTTTCGCTCGTACCACAATTCGTCGCAGGACATGTCCGATGGATGCTGCGCTCGCGCCGGCGGCGGCGCCGCAAACAGGCTGCCGCCCATGACAACGGCCGCAATCGCGCCGTGTATGAAGTTTGACGCCCGATAAGCCATTTTCAATTCTCCCTGATATCGCCTTGTAACTGTGTCGGAAATTGCGAACGTCAACGGTCCGAGCCAGGGCACTTTCTGGAGTGTTGACGCTGCCGCCTCCTCCTGCGCGGTCCCGGGGACGCACATTCCCGCCGTCACATGACATGGCTACGCTCGCGGCCGACATGAATGCGGTGAAAAGTCGCGTTGCAATCCAATCGCCGTGGCGCCCTCGCCACGACCCGTATTATTTCGACGCGCCTCGATCACATGAAATTCTGCGGATCGACGTCGATCTGCACGCGCACGCCGCCGCGTTCCTTCGGGCTTGCGCCGATGAGGTCCCGCAGGAAGCTCTGCACATCGGCGCTGCGCGGCGCCTTCACGAGCAGGCGATAACGATAACGGCCGCGAATGAGCGCGATCGGCGCTTCGGCCGGGCCGAGAAGCATGATTTCGTCCGCCTCCGGCAGTCCGCCGAGCGCCGCGACGCGGTAGCGCGGCGAGGGCGGCAGATCATGCGCGGCGCGCGCAATTGCGCGGGCGTGCGCCTCGGCGGCGGCGGCGGCCCTGGCGGAAACGATGAGCGCGGCCAGACGGCCGAAAGGCGGCAGCCCCGCGCGCTCGCGAAGCGCGATTTCCTGCGCGTAGAATTTTTCGGCGTCGCCGGAGAGCAGCGCCGCGATGACGGGATGGTCTGGTTGAAAGGTCTGGATCAGCGCGCGGCCGGGCTTGTCGCCGCGCCCCGCGCGTCCGGTAACCTGATTGAGCAATTGAAAGGTGCGCTCGGCGGCGCGCGGATCGCCGCTGCCGAGGCCCAGATCGGCGTCGACCACGCCGACGAGCGTGAGATGCGGGAAATTATGCCCCTTTGCGACGAGTTGCGTGCCGATGACGATATCGAAGGCGCCTTTGGCGATTTCCTCGAGTTCGCGCCTGAGGCGCTCCGCCCCGCCGGGGAAATCGGACGACAGAACGAGAATGCGCGCGTCGGGAAACAGCGTCGCCGCCTCTTCCGCGAGACGCTCGACGCCGGGTCCGCAGGCGGCGAGCGAATCTTCGCTCTCGCATTCGGGGCAGACGTCGGGGCGGCGTTCGACATGTCCGCAATGATGGCAGACCAGCGCGCGGCGGAAGCGATGTTCGACGAGCCACGCGTCGCAGTTCTCGCAGCGGAAACGATGGCCGCAAACGCGGCACAGAGTGAGCGGCGCATAGCCGCGACGATTGAGAAAAAGCAGCGCCTGTTCGCCGCGCGAGATTGTTTCTCCGACGGCGAGGGCCAGACGAGGGGCGATCCAGCGTCCGCGCGGCGGCCCTTCGACGCGCATGTCGATGGATTCGAGCAGCGGCATCGGCCGAGAACCGGCGCGCGCGTCGAGTTTCAGATGTCCGTAGCGGCCGCGTTGGGCATTCACCCGCGTTTCAATCGACGGCGTCGCGGAAGCGAGCGCGATGGTCGCGTCCTCCATGCGCGCGCGCACCACGGCCATGTCGCGCGCGTGGTAGGAAACGCCGTCGTCCTGCTTGTAGGCGCCTTCGTGCTCCTCATCGACGACGATGAGGCGCAGGTCGCGAAAGGGAAGAAACAGCGCCGAGCGCGCGCCGGCGACGACGCTGAGGTCGCCCGTCGCCGCCGCGCGCCAGATGCGCGCCCGCTTGCGCGGGGAGACGCCCGAATGCCACTCCGCCGGCTTCTCGCCGAAACGCGTCGCGAAGCGTTCGAGAAACTGCGCGGTGAGCGCGATCTCCGGCATCATCACCAGCGCCTGTCCGCCTTCCTTCAGCGCGGCGGCGATGGCTTCGAAATAGACTTCCGTCTTGCCGGCGCCGGTGACGCCTTCGAGAAGGAACGGCTTGTATGCATGCGCCCGCACCGCCGCGGTCAGCGCCTGCGCGGCCGCGAGTTGCGCGGGCTCCAGCAGCGGCGCGCCATGATCGGGATCGAGCGGGAGCGCAATCGGGTCGGGCGGCGCGGCGATCGTCTCCAGCGCGCCGTCGTCGACCAGGGCGTCGATGACGCCCGGGGAACAGGCGGCGGCGTCGGCCAGCGCCTTTTTCGTGAAGGCCATGCCGCCTTCCGCCGCGGCCAGCACGCGCCCGCGCGTGGGCGTGAGACGTTCGGGCGTTGCGCCGGTTGCGCGATAGAGCGTGCGCGGGGCGTCTGGCGCGGCTTCCTCGGCCGCGCGCGTCGCGAGCCGCAGCGCCATGCCGCGCGGCGCGAGCGTGTAGCGCGCCAGCCAGTCGATGAAGTCACGCAGCTTCTGCGACAGCCGCGGCCGATCGAGCCGCGCGATGACCGTCTTGAGATTGCCGCGGGCGGCGGGCGCCGCGTCGACGGACCAGACGACGCCATAGGCCTCGCGCGTCCCCAGCGGAATTTTCACGCTGTCGCCGGGCTGAAGCCCCAGCGCCGGCGGCGCGAAATAGGAGTAGGGCGCATCGACGGCGACCGGCGGCAGGACCTCGACGATCTGCGCGCCAGCGCAAGCCGGCGATTGCTGGGGGTCTGCCGCGCCGATCGCGGACGCGCGGATCGCTTCGGTCATGGGCCGCTTTTAGATCATTTTTCTCAGGTCGAAGGTAGAGGCGGGGCTCACTTTGCAAATTTGGCGGAACACCTTAAGCGTTACTTTAAAAGTTTACGATTCGCGATACGCACATCCTGCGTCCCGTGCGATCTGGAGGATCTCCGCTTGGCGAGACAACATTGCTGCCCTGTCCTTTTGCCGCCGAATTCGGGAGCCGTGCGACTCACGCCAATGCGCCAGGTTGGGCTGGATTCGTCGGTGGCGGAGGCGGACATTCAGGCGCTTGTCCACGAACATCCGGAAATTCTCCCCATTGACGAGATCGATCCGATGTTCACGCGACCGGTCCCTGTCTGCAGGGAGTTGAGCACGCCTGCCGGGCAGATCGACAATTTGATGATAACGCCGACGGGCCTTCCCGTGATCGTGGAATGCAAGTTGTGGCGCAACGCTGAAGCGCGCCGTGAGGTGGTCGGGCAAATTCTCGACTATGCGAAGGAGTTGCGACGCTGGTCGTCTTCCGATCTTCAGCGTGAAGTGTGTCGCCGGCTGAAGCGCTCCGGCGATCCGATTCTCGAACTTGTTCGAAAGGTTGATCCCGACATAGACGAGGCGCAGTTCAACGACGCGCTGACCGGCAATCTTCGACGCGGACGGTTTCTGCTTCTTATCGTCGGCGACGGCATTCGGGAAAACGTCGAAGCGATCGCTGAATATCTTCAAGAGCACGCAGGCCTGCATTTTTCTCTGGGGCTGGTCGAGCTCCCGATTTACCTCACTCCGGATGGTGGGCGTCTGGTGGCTCCGCGCGTGCTCGCGCGGACGGTTAATATCACACGATACGTCGTCGCCTCGCCGGACGGGTATGTGATCGAGGAGGCGCCAGAGGATGAGAAGGCGTTGGCCGTTGATCCACAACGCAGCTCGATCGGCGATGAGCAGCAAAAGTTTTGGCAAGAGTTTCTTGATCGTCTCATGCTGGACGATCCTGAGCAGCCGAAGCCGCGGCCACCGCGGCAGGGCTTTGTATATTTTTCGCTTCCAGTTCCCAAGGGCTGCTGTTCGTTGCTGGTCTATCGCGAAATCAACAAAAACAGGGTCGGGTTGAGTTTCGTTGGATCTAATGAAGGCGCCGGAGAATACATCATGAGAATGGTCACTGAGGAGTGGGAAAGCATCAAGGCTCAGCTCGGAGATACGGTGTCGTTGCGTGAGGACGACGGACGCTGGTCGATCGCCGATTCCTTGACAGTTGGGCCGTTGGATCAAGCGGACGAGCGCGCAAAAGCGTTCGAGTGGCTGGGCCGGCGGGTGAACGCATTCGTCAATGTCCTGCGTCCGCGAATTCGGTCGGCGACCGCTGACTATCTCAATCTACAGAACCATTCATAATCTCCAGCCGCGCTTCGTCGAGTCGGAGTAAGCATTGCGGCTTTTCTTCTAACGCAGTCTTGCCGCCTATCGTGCAACGAACCGGCCAGCAATAATGTTTCAGCACAAGAACTGCGGAGGTCACGCGTCGTCATAGACCATATTTCGATCGTCGCGAGGACTCCCTGCCGCAGGGTCGACTAAGAGACGTTCACGGCAGCAGCCTGGATAGCGGTTTGGGGATTTTCAGACCCGGAACGGTCACGCAGAGGTTGGTCGTTGGCCCCTCGAGTTCAAATTTGTAGCTCGTCGCGTCGGGACGCCGCGCCTCTATGCTCTCCTCGGGCGTCTCGAGCGAAAGTATGGCTTCGATCGCGCCGCGCTCGACCTGCGACAATGTGTTGAACAGAACTTCGCGCTTCGGCTTGAGTAACGGCAAATGCCCGCCGAGGCGGGTGATGCGGAGCAGGGGTCCCTTGTCCGGGTCCGCCGCCGGGTTATCGGAAGGGCTTTCGCTTTTCTCCGTTCCCGGCGACATAAGACCGTTCCCCTTTGCGCGAGAATGACTGTTACTTATGGGCTGCGGCCTCGATCGCGCTCCTGGCGTCCGCAACCTTTTTCTTCGCCCGGCCGACGGCGGTCTTCTCGAGTTTCTTCAAGCTCTCCTTGGCCTTGGTCGACTTTTCGGTCAATCCGAGCACATCCGCCGGCTTCAGCAGGCTCGTCCTGAAGGCCGCGGCCATGGCACGCGGTTCTACCTCCGTCACGCCGACGCTGGACCACGCCGCCGCAACCTTGTGCGCGACGTCATCGCCGAAATAGTCGCGTGCGACGGAGATCGTCTCCGCGGCGCATTTGGCGAAGTCCGCATCCGCCTTGAGGCGTTCGGTGAGGGTCGTGTACCATATCTTTCCGAGAACTTCCCAAGCCGGCTTTCCGACCGCGACCGCCGCGAGATAGAAAGCATGGTTGGGGATTCCGGAATTGTAGTGAACCCCGCCCCAATCGCCGTCGGCGTTGTTGGGAAGATCGACATATTGCGACATATGCTTGGGTTGCGGGTCCTTGCCGCCCAGACGCGGATCGTCGTAGGCGCCGCCCGGATTGCTCATCGACCGCAGTCCGACGCCATGCACGCCGGGGAGCAGCAGGTCGCCGCCAATGTTCCAATCGGCGGTCATCGGATCATTCTGCTTCGCGTCGCCCTTGTTCGCCCCGTGCCACTGACGCACCAGAATGCCGAAAACGTCGGAGAAATGTTCGTTCAGCGCGCCGGGCTGGTTCTCATAGACCAGATTCGCTTCATATTGCGTGACGCCATGGGTGAGTTCATGCGCGACAACGTCGATCGACTTGGTGAAGCGATCGAACGCGATCCCGCTGCCGTCGCCGTAGATCATCTGCCGGCCGTCCCAGAAGGCGTTGTCGAGACCCTCGGCGCCCTCCTGATAATGAACCGAGGAAGTCAGGGTGAGTCCGGCGTTGTTGATCGAGGAGCGGTCGAACAGCTTCTTGAAGAAGTCCCAGGTCACGCCGGAATATTCATAGGCTTCGCGCACCGCCGGATCAGCGGGCGGCTGACCGCCTTCGACGAGCACCTGTTTGCCCGGCAAATCCCCGCCCCGCTCGCAGTCATAGATGATCCGCTTGAGCGGCGCGGGTTTGGCTGCGAGCGACTTCACGACCGCGGTCGCGGAGAAGCGTTCGATGCGGCGCTCACGCAACCGCTTCATCACTTGCTGGACATGCTCGGCGATACGCCTCAGGCGCTCATCGCCGGAGCGCTCCATGCCGGTGAAAATATAGGGCGGAATGATCGAGCAAAAACCACACTCGCAGGACGTATCCATTCTCATGAAACCCTCCTTTTGGAAAAAATGATTTGTCGCAATCCACGCGCTTGCGGCGCGTATCGGCACATAAAGAAACGTCGGGGGACGGGAGAAGTTCCCTGCGTCACGCAATAAGGCTGGAGGCGGGACAAGGCCGCCTCCAGATCAATCCTGTAGCGTTCCGTCCGGGCGGCTCGCGCCCGCGGAATGCGTAGGCTTCGCGTTATTAATTATTAATGCTCCGCCGCCACTTTCAGGTGGATCAGGGCGCGTTCCGCATGACGGACGCCGGCGGCGAGACGTTTTGCGTCATGCGTCCGCTTCGCGGTCTTGATGGCCTGACGAAGATGAGTGATCGCCATTTTCACATGGCCCTTAGGATCGAACCCGCCAGCGACGGCCTCTCGCGCGTGGTCGAGCGCGTTATGCGTATGCTCCGCGAAGGATGAAAACATGTGCTGCTTGCCTTCGTGGATCGCCTCCCTGGTCTCGGCGACCGCCTGGGTGACATGGTGGTTCCCCGCCAGCGCGGCGCGCGGCGCCAGCGCGAGAGCGAAGCCGAGGCCCAGCGCGGCGAAGACGAGTCGACGATTGATCATGAATATTCCTCCCTCTCGATAACGCGGCGCCGGCGCGGTCGCGCCATGTCACGCGTTTTCACACAGCTTGGACATAGCGCTCCTGTGAACGCGCGCCAGCGTGGCCGCGCCTTTCAGGATGGAACAAATTGACGCGGGAGTTCCTCGCCTTGGCCTTGCCTGTTTTGAATTGGGACGAAGTCGAAAGTCGCCCTTGCCGGCGGGCCATCGATACGACAAGTTAGTCGGGGGACCGGATTATTTTCCATCGCATGGGCGTCGGTTCTGCTACGGGTTGAGCGCTTTTTTCGGCTTGGCGTATTTGAGCAGGGATGAATTCCATGACGAATGAATTTTCAACTTCCGCCAAAAGCGCGGGGCGCGTGAATGGTGCGGAAAATCCGGACGGGCCATTTAGCCTGGAGCGCGTCATTTGCGCCGAGCTCGCGCAAATTGAAAGTATCAACGCGACGCGACGAAAGAGCGGGCTTGCGTCGCCGCTCCCGCAAAAGGAAAAGCCGAAGGAGCCGATCGGCCCGTTTTCGGCGGCGCTCGACAGCATTGCCGTTATCGCAAAGACTCTGGGCAGAGGCGTCGCAGGCGAGCAGTCGTCGTCGGGAGAGGCGAGCGCGGAGATGCGGGATGGATCGGCGTCGCCGGATGCGAAACCGCCGTGGCTGGCGGAAGATTTCGAAAAAAAGCTGTTCGATGCGGAGCTCACTGCGCTTTGTCTCTCGGGCGGCGGCATCCGCAGCGCGACGTTCTGCCTCGGTGTCATCCAGGCCCTTGCTAAACAGGGTCTGTTGCGAAAATTCGATTACCTCTCGACGGTTTCCGGCGGCGGCTACATCGGCTCCTGGCTCTCGGCCTGGGCGTCGCGCGAAGCGGGCGGGATGAAGGGCGTCGAAGAGCGGCTGAACCAGCAGGGCGAGCCCCCGGAGCTCACCGGCCTTCGTGAATTTTCCAATTATCTGACGCCTCGCGCGGGGCTGATGTCGTCCGACACCTGGACCGGCGCGGCGACGGTCGTTCGAAATCTGCTCATCAACTGGTTGCTATTCCTGCCGCTGTTCCTGTTGCTTGTCTGGGTTCCGAAAAGCACCGTTCTGCTTCTGGAGAGGTTGCATTACGAGTTCGACGCCGGCGGCGGCGTTTCGCCCTGGGCGCTCCTCATGAGCGCGGCTTTTCTTTACGCCGTTGCAGAACTGTTCACGAGCAAGCAACTGGTTTCCATACAGGCGCAAAAACGTCGGGAACGGCTGGAGCGAGAACAGCCTTTGGCCCGAATGCAATCCGATCACGTCGAGGCGACGCCCTATGGCGCGGGCGAGGTCATGCACTTCGTATGTGTGATTGTTCCGATATATTTGGCCGCCTGTCTGACGACGGCGGTGCTCGTTTATTTCCGCGACAGCATCGCCTTCGACGATCCATCGACATGGTTCTGGTTCGCGGCCGCCGGCGCGAATTTATGGGCCGCGCCTTTCGCCATCGCAGTTTTCATTTCGTTTATTCGCGGCGAGTGGGGCGAGAATCTCGGAGCGCAGTTTTCTTCCAGCGATTGCGACGACGGCGCAAACAGGCATCTATGCGAATTGCCGCGAATGACCGTTTCGCGCATCTTCGCCGGCGCGGTTTTCGGCGTCTTTCTGCTGATTGCCTTTCATCTTATTGGAGAGGTCGTCGGTGTGCGGGACTCCCGCTATGCGGTGGTCTTCGGCGTCACCTGCTGCTTTGTCGCCCATCTCGCCGGCAGCATCCTGTTTGCGGCCACGAGCAGCAAGAATGCGCGGCTCGACGATCTGCTCGAATGGACGGCGCGCTCCGGCGGCTGGTTCATCGTCATAGGGCTGGCCTGGACGGTTTACGCTACGTTGGTCCTTTGGGATCCGAGGCAGGATTTGCACGGCGTCGACATGAAGGACTGGCTCGGCGAATGGGCCAACGGGATCATAGCCTCCGTCGGCGGCGCGACGGGCCTCGCGGCGGCGCTCTTCGGACACAGCAAATCTACGGCGGCGACACAAGGCGATACGAAAAGCATGAGCGCCGTCAATTGGAGCCGCGTGGCGGTGGCTGGCGCGCTGCTGTTCACGGTCGCGCTGGTCTATGAATTGTCACGACTGATGGATTTAATCCTGCTGCCCGATTCTCTCGCGAAAATCGTCGCGCATCACAGGGTCTCCGACGACACGGTCTCCGTCTTTCTGATTGCCGCGATCGTGATGCTGATCTGGGTGACTCTCGCCGCCTGGATGATCAACGTCAACAAATTCTCCCTGCACGCCTATTATCGTTATCGGCTGATGCGCGCCTATCTCGGCGCGTCCAATGCGGAGCGCCGCCCCAACCGCTTCACGGGGCTCGATCAGTACGACAACGTCATGATGAGCGAACTGACCAGGGTGAAGCCGCTGCATGTCGTCAATACGGCGCTCAATATCGTTCACGGCGACTCGCTCGCGTTACAGGAGCGCAAGGCGTCATCCTACGCTTTCACGCCGCTGACCGCCGGCAATCCGCGGCTGGGTTATCGGCCCGCCGAGCGCTACGGCGACCAGGTCAGCCTCGCCACGGCGATGGCGATTTCGGGCGCGGCGGTGAGCCCCAACATGGGATATCACTCGTCGCCGTTCCTGACATTCATCATGACGCTGTTCAACGCGCGACTGGGGTGGTGGCTGGGCAATCCGAAAAAGAGCAATTGGGAAAAGCCGGGACCAAGCCTCGCGCTGTGGCCTTTCATGATGGAGCTGTTCGGCCTCACCAACGAACAACAATATTACGTATATCTCAGCGATGGCGGCCATTTCGAAAATCTCGGCGTCTACGAGATGCTGCGCCGCCGCTGCTGCACCATAGTGGTGATCGACGCCGGCTGCGACGCGGACCTGAAATACGAGGACCTCGGCAATCTGGTGCGCAAGGCCCGCATCGACCTCGGGGTGGAAATAACTTTCAACAAACCGCAGCCCGCGGCGACCGGCGGCGATCCCAGGCGTCTCGGCCTCACAAATCGCCCCGCCGCGCTCTGCGCCGCCCCTTACTGCAACATCGGCAGCGTTCAATATCCGGACGGCGAGGGGATGGGCGCGCTCATTTATATCAAGGCGGCGATCCATGGCGACGAGCCGGAGGACATATGGAGCTACGCCGCCGCCCATCCCGATTTTCCGCATGAATCGACGGGCGACCAGTTCTTCAGCGAGTCGCAGTTCGAGAGCTACCGGCGCCTTGGCTATCACATCGGGTTGAAAGTATTCGGCGGACAGGGCGAACCGCGTTCGTTTTCGATCGATCTCGAAAAACGCGCTTCCGAGCACTGCCGTCGCTGAGCTTGGCGGGCGCCGCGCGGCGGATTCGTCGGCTCCTTGCGTGTCACGGGAGGGGGCGGCGCCTTCGCAAGGCTTGCATTTGGCGCTCCGTCTCCCTATCCCTGATCCAGCCAGTCGGCTGGATGGCCGCTGCCGCAAGGCAGAGGAAAGTCCGGGCTCCACGGAGACACGGCGCCGGATAAGGTCCGGCGGGGGAGACCCCAGGGAAAGCGCCACAGAAAGCAAACCGCCGCGTTTGCGCTCGCAAGAGCGCGCCGCGCGGCAAGGGTGAAAGGGTGCGGTAAGAGCGCACCGCTGGGACGGCGACGCCCCAGGCATGGCAAGCCCCGCCGGGAGCAAGACCGAATAGGGGTGACACGGGAGTTCGCTCCCATGCCCGTCTCCGGGCCGTCGCCCGGGTTGGTCGCCAGAGGCGGTCGGCGACGACCGTCCCAGAGGAATGGCCGTCACGTCGCGCCGGGCAACCGGCGCGGCCATACAGAACCCGGCTTACAGGCCGGCTGGCGAATTTTTTGCGTCCGCGCCGGCGGCCGGCTGCGCGCGGCGCGCCGATCCCGGCCCGGCGTAAACGCTCCCTTAACACTAACAAAGCTTAATGGAGTAAGGCGCCATAGAGGCGCTTCGGCCCGCCGCCGTCTCTTCGACGCTTCGAAAAACCAATGCCCGTCCAACTGATTTCGTCGCGACGACCAGAGACCGGGAGCCGGTTTGCCGCCGGCGGAGGGGCTCATGCGCGGGGAGTTGCGTCCCGATACAGGCGTGCAAAGGGGCGGATGGCGATTGGCGTCAAGGCAGGGAGCTGGGGGATGACGACGGGTCGCGGCGCGGACGGCCTCGCCGCCACAGGCGGAGCGGCTCGCCATGTTCCCGTGCTGCTGCGCGAAGTGATCGACGCCCTTCGCCCCACGCCCGGCGGTCGCTATCTCGACGCCACATTCGGCGCAGGCGGCTATACGCGCGCGATCCTCGCCCATCCGGAAACGCGCGTGCTGGCGCTCGACCGCGACCCGAACGCCGTGCGTGACGGCCGGCCGCTGGTCGAAGTGGCGCGGGGGCGGCTCACGCTCGTCGAAGCGCGCTTTTCGCAGCTCGATGAGGTCGCGCGCGCGCGGGGCTTCGCGCCGCTCGACGGCGTCGTTTTCGACATCGGCGTTTCCTCTATGCAATTCGACGAGGCCGAGCGTGGATTCTCCTTCCGCGGCGACGGCCCGCTCGACATGCGCATGGAAGGGCGTGGCCAGACCGCCGCCGACATCGTCAACGAGGCGGACGAAGAGACCCTCGCCGACATTCTCTATTTCTACGGCGAGGAGCGCGCCGCGCGCCGCATCGCCCGCGCCATCGTCCACGACCGGAAACTCGCGCCCTTCGCCTCGACCAGAGCGCTGGCCGAGATGATCGCGCGCGTCGCGCCCGGCCGGCCGGGCGACATTCATCCGGCGACGAAAAGCTTTCAGGCGCTGCGCATCGCGGTCAACGACGAACTCGGCGAACTGCTCGACGGTCTCGCCGGCGCGGAGCGCGCGCTGGCCGAGGGCGGACGGCTTGCCGTCGTCACTTTCCATTCGCTCGAAGACCGCATCGTGAAGCAGTTTTTCGCCGAGCGCTGCGGGCGCGGCGAAACCGGTTCACGCCGCCTGCCGGGCGAAGCCGCGCCGCCGCCGAGGAGCTTTATTTGCGAGGGGCGCCAGCCCGTGGCGCCGACGCGCGAGGAGACCGAGCGGAATCCGCGCGCCCGCTCCGCGAAGCTGCGCTTCGCCACGCGCACGGCGGGGCCGGCGCTTCCGCTCGACGACAGGCTCGCGCGGCTCGCCCGTCTGCCCGTCCGCGACAAAGGAAAACCCTGATGCTGCGGCTTCTCAACATCGTCGCAATTCTTTCGCTCGTCGGATCGGCGGTCTACGCCTATTCGATCAAATATCAGACGAGCTATCGCGCCGAGCAGATCGCGAAGACGAAGATCGAGATCAAGGCGGAGCGCGACGCCATCGCGGTGCTGCGCGCTGAATGGTCCTATATGACGCGCCCCGAGCGTTTGCAGCCGCTCGCGGACAAATATCTCGCCGACCTGAAGCCGCTGCAGGTGACGCAGCTCGTCGCGGCGCAGTCATTGCCGGAGAAAGCGGCCCGCGTCGACGCCATTGGCAGCAAGCTGGATTCGCTCGGCCTGAGCGCCGCCGCCACGCCGATCGCCGCTCCGCAGGCGCCGACGACGACGCCGAAGGCCGCGCCGACGACCCCGAAGACTGCGCCCGCCAAGCCCGCAACGAACACCAGGGCGCAAGGCGCAAGCCAGAGCGCCAGCCATGAGCGGCACAAGCAATGACACAGCAACAGCACATGCGCGAGCAGGACATGCGTGAAACTCTGGCGCCGGGGCAGGCGCGAAAGAGCTCCCGCCTTCGCCGCTTCATGCATGCGGCCTTCTCGACGAGCCTGTCGTCGAGCGCGCCGCGCATGAAGCTTGCCGCCTTCGGCTTTCTCGCGCTTTACGGCGTGATCGGCGCCAAGCTCGTCTATCTCGGATTCAGGCCTGAGCCGGCGACGACGCGCCGCGCCGCGGCGGAAGCCGTCGCCGCCTCGCGTCCAGATATTCTCGACCGGAATGGCGAGGTGCTGGCGAGCGATGTGAAGGTGATGTCGGTGTTCGCGGAGCCGCGCCGCCTCATCGACAAGGATGAGGCGACCGAGCTTCTCACCGCCGTCCTGCCGGACGTCGACTCCAAGGAATTGCGCGAGCGCCTCGGTTCGAAGAAAGGCTTCGTCTGGGTGAAGCGCGAAGTCACGCCGCATCAGCGCGACGAGGTCTTCCATCTGGGCCTTCCCGGCGTCGGCCTGATCGCGGAAAACAAGCGCGTTTATCCCAACGGCCCTATCGGCGCGCATGTGCTGGGCTTTGCGAATATCGACAACCAGGGCATCGCCGGCGTCGAGAAATATATCGACGGACAGGGACTGGCCGATCTGCACAATATGGGCTTCGGCGCGACGCCCGACGATCTGAAGCCGATCTCGCTCTCCCTCGACATTCGCGCAACCCATGCGCTACGCGACGAACTTGAAAAGGGCGTCATTCACTTCAAGGCGAAAGCCGGCGCTGCGGCCATCCTGGACGTGAACACGGGCGAAGTGGTCGCGATGGCGTCCCTGCCGGACTATGACCCCAACAAGCCGACCGACGCGCTCGATCCGCTGCACATCAATCGCATGAGCGTCGGCGTCTATGAGATGGGCTCGACCTTCAAGGCGCTCACGATCGCCATGGCGCTCGACTCCGGCAAGGTCAATCTCAACTCGCGGCTCGACGCGCGCGGCGCGCTCTCCTTCGGCCGCTTCAAGATCCACGATTATCACGCGCAAAATCGCGCGCTCACCGTGCCGGAAGTGTTCACCTATTCCTCCAACGTCGGCACGGCGCGCATGGCGATGGGGCAGGGCGTGGAGAAGCACAAGGCCTTCCTGCGCAAGATGGGCCAGCTCACACGCATGCGCACGGAGCTGCCCGAAAGCGCCGAGCCGATCGTGCCCAAGAACTGGGGCGAGCTGAATACGATGACCATCGCCTTCGGTCACGGTCTCGCGGTCGCGCCGCTGCAGGCGATGATGGCCGTGGGCGCCCTCATGAACGGCGGCTATCTGATGACGCCGACCTTCCTGAAGCGCACCCCGGAAGAGGCGATGAAGACGGCGGTGCAGGTCGTCAAGCCCGAGACGAGCGAGGCGATGCGCTATCTGATGCGCCTCAACGCTGAAATCGGCACGGCCAAGAAGGTCAACATCGACGGCTATTTCGTCGGCGGCAAGACCGGCACCGCGGAGAAAGTGATCGGCGGCCATTACTCCAAGAACCGCCTGTTCACGACCTTTATGGCCGTCGCGCCCTCCGACAAGCCGAAATATCTGTTCCTGACCATCATGGACGAACCGCAGGGCCTGCCGGAAACCGGCGGCTATGCGACGGCGGCTTATAACTCGGGCCATGTCACGGGCGAGATCATCGAGCGCGTCGGTCCCATCCTCGGCCTCGCGCCGCGTTTCGAGCCGCCGCATCAGCCCTTCCCCTTGCTTGCGAAACTCGGCTTTGGCATGGCCAATGTTCCGGCCACGGGAGGCCACGGCCACTGATGCGTCTCACTGAACTCCTCGCGAGAAACGACCTCGATCCCGCTCTGGCGGGAATCGAGATTGCGGGACTGTCGGCGGACAGCCGTGCGATCCGCGAGGGGTTCGCGTTCTTCGCCATTCCCGGTCACGCGGGGGACGGACTCTCCTATGTTGACGACGCCAGGGCGCGCGGCGCCCGCGTCGTCGTCGCCCAGCGTCAGTCGGAATGTTCGCTGCCGCTCGTCGTGGTGGACGATGTGCGCGCGGAGCTGGCGCATGCGGCCGCGCGCTTCCATCCGCGGCAGCCGCGAGTGATCGCGGCCGTCACGGGCACGAGCGGCAAGACCTCCGTCGTCGCCTCTCTGCGCCAGATATGGACGGCGATGGGCCATGAAGCGGCGTCGCTCGGCACGGTCGGGGTCGTCGACTCCAAGGGCGCGCATTATGGCGCGTTGACGACGCCGGGCCCCGTTGAACTGCATCGGATCCTCGACGACCTTGCGGGGCGCGGCGTGACGCATCTCGCGATGGAGGCCTCGTCGCTCGGGATCGATCAGCGCCGCCTCGACGGCGTGCGCCTCTCGGTGGCCGGCTTCACCAATTTCTCGCGCGATCATCTCGATCATCATCGCGACATGGAAGAATATTTCGCGGCGAAGATGCGGCTGTTCGATACGCTGTCGCAGCCTGGGCGAACGGCGGTGATAGACGCCGACAGCGATGTTGCGCCGCGTGTGGCTGCGGTGTGCGAAAAGCGCGGATTGAACGTCTTCGGCGTCGGCGCCAAAGGCGAGGCGATTGCGGTGCGGGAGGCGCGCGCTCATGCGCTGGCGACGAGTCTGAAGCTGCGTCACGCCGGCGTCGATTACAGTGTCGAGCTTCCGCTCGCCGGCGCCTTCCAGACGTCGAACGCGCTCGTCGCAGCCGGCCTCGCAATCGCAGCCGGCGATGATCCGGCGCGCGTTTTCTCAGCGCTCAACGAGCTGAAGGGCGCTCCCGGCCGGCTCGAATTCATCGGCGAGCGCGACGGCGCTCCGGTCTTCGTCGATTATGCGCACAAGCCCGATGCGCTCGAAAAAGTGCTTGCGACCCTTCGGCCGTTGACAAAAAGACGCCTCATCGTCGTCTTCGGCTGCGGGGGCGACCGCGACAGGGGCAAGCGTCCGCTGATGGGAGAGATCGCGGCGCGCGCCGCCGATGTCGCCATCGTCACCGACGACAATCCGCGCAGCGAAGACGCAAACGCCATTCGCGCGGCGATCATCGAAGGCGCGCGCGGCGGCGGGGCGGAGATCATCGAAATCGCTGACCGGGGCGAGGCGATCTCGAAGGCCGTCGCCGACCTTCGCGCCGGCGACGTGCTCGTGGTCGCGGGCAAGGGCCATGAAACCGGCCAGATTGTCGGCGATCGCGTCTTGCCCTTTTCGGATCACGAGGCAATAGCGCAAGCGTTGCAGGAGCATCGTTCATGAGGCAGGAACCTTTGTGGTCGGGTCTGGCGCTCGTCGGCGCGCTGCATGCGCGCGTGAGCGGCGCGCTCGCGCGCGAGGCGACCGGCGTCTCGATCGATACGCGCACGCTGAAGGCGGGCGACCTCTTCTTCGCAATCAAGGGCGAGGCGCGCGACGGCCATGAATTCGTCCGCGCGGCTTTCGAGAAAGGCGCCGCCGCCGCGGTCATCGACGAAGCGCATGCAGCGGAATTTTCCGGCGCGGGACCGCTCCTCATCGTCAAGGACGTGCAGCGCTCGCTAGAAATGCTCGGCAAGCGCGCGAGAGAGCGCAGCAGCGCCTTCATCGCCGCGATCACCGGCTCCGTCGGCAAGACCTCCACCAAAGATATGACGCGGCTGATGCTGTCGCGTTTCGGCGAGACGCATGCTTCCGTCGCCTCCTACAACAACCAGTGGGGCGTGCCGCTCACGCTGGCGCGAATGCCGGCGGCCTCGCGCTTCGGCGTGTTCGAACTCGGCATGAATCACGCTGGCGAAATTACGGGCCTCGTCGCGCAAGTGCGCCCGCATGTCGCCGTGGTGACGCGCGTCGCAGCCGTGCATCTCGAACATTTCGCCTCGGTCGAGGGCATCGCCGACGCGAAGGCGGAGATCTTCTCCGCGCTCGATGGCGGCGTCGCGATCATCAACCGCGACGATGCGACCTATGAGCGGCTTGCCGCCGCCGCAGCGCCGACGGCGGGTCATATCTTCAGCTTCGGAGAGTCGGAAGGCGCCGAGGCGCGTCTTCTGTCCTACAAGGGCATCGACGACGGTTGCGAAGTCGAGGCGGATATTCTCGGCAAGCGCCTCGCCTATCGTATCGGCGCGCCGGGTAAACATATCGCCCTCAACTCGCTGGCCGCGCTGCTCATCGCCGCCGTATTCGACATCGATGTGGAAAAGGCCGCGCTCACGTTAGCCGATTTCACGCCGCCGTCGGGGCGCGGCGCGCGCGAGAAACTGATGGCGCCGAGCGGCCCGTTCACGCTGATCGACGAGAGCTACAACGCCAATCCGACCTCCATGCGCTCGGCTTTCGAGCTGCTCGGCGCGACCACGCCCGGCGCGGGCGGACGGCGTATCGCGGTGCTCGGCGACATGCTCGAGCTTGGCCCTTGCGGCGCCGAGCTGCATGGCGAACTCGCGGTGGACCTTGCGCGCGCCAAGTGTGATCTGCTCTTTACCGCCGGACCGCTGATGGCGAGCCTCTATTACGCCGCGCCCAACGCCATGCGCGCCGCGCATCGGCGGACGGCGCTGGAGCTGGAGGAAGCCGTTCTCGCCGCCCTCCGCGCCGGCGACGTGGTGATGGTGAAGGGCTCGAACAGTTCGCGCATGTCGCGGATCGTCGCCGCCGTCAGGCAGAAATTCGCGCCGCAGAAGGCGAACCAGGGACAATAATATGCTGACGCTGCTCGCGGACCTGTCGTATCTCTTCAGTCCGCTCAACATCTTCCGTTACATCACCTTTCGCGCCGCGATGGCGGCCGCGACGGCGTTGTTCTTCGTCTTCTTCTTTGGTCCGACCAGCATCGCCGCCTTGCGGATCAAGCAGGGCAAGGGCCAGCCGATTCGCGAGGACGGACCCGCCTCTCACCTCGTGACGAAGAAGGGCACGCCCACCATGGGCGGGCTCATGATCCTCTCGGGTCTCGTCGCCGCGACGCTGCTCTGGGCGAATCTGCGCAACTACTATGTCTGGATCGTGCTCTTCGTCACAGTGTCCTTCGGCGCGATCGGCTTCTACGACGACTATCTGAAGGTGACGAAGCAGTCGCACGCCGGCTTCTCCGGAAAGGCGCGGCTGGCGCTCGAATTCCTCATTGCCGGACTCGCATGTTACTTTCTCATGCGGGTCGGCGGCGAGAACATGTCGAAGCTCGCGATCCCGATGGTCAAGGGCTACATAGGTTCGCTCGGCCTGTTCTTCGTCGTCTTCGGCGCCTTCGTCATCGTGGCGGCCGGAAATTGCGTCAATCTCACGGACGGTCTCGACGGCCTCGCCATCGTGCCCTCGATGATTGCCGTGGGAACCTTCGCGATCTTCGCCTATCTCGTCGGCAATTCGATCTTCTCGAATTATCTCGGCGTCAATTATGTCGCGGGCGTCGGCGAACTCACCATCGTCTGCTCGGCCTTCATCGGCGCCGGCCTCGGCTTCCTGTGGTTCAACGCGCCGCCGGCGCAGATCTTCATGGGCGATACGGGCTCTCTCGCGCTCGGCGGCCTTCTCGGCACTGTCGCCGTGGCGGTGAAGCAGGAATTCGTGCTCGTTATCGTCGGCGGCCTTTTCGTGCTCGAGGGCGCTTCGGTGATCATCCAGGTGGCTTATTTCAAGCTCACCGGCAAGCGCATCTTCCTGATGGCGCCGATCCACCATCATTTCGAGCAGAAGGGCTGGAAGGAGCCGCAGATCGTCATCCGCTTCTGGATCATCGCCTTCGTTCTGGCCCTGACGGGCCTCGCGACCCTGAAGCTGAGGTGACGATGACTCCCGTTACGACATTCAAGGACAAGCGCGTCGCGCTTTTCGGTCTCGGCGGCTCTGGCCTTTCGACCGCCCGGGCGCTGATGGCCGGCGGCGCGCATGTGCACGCCTGGGACGACGGCGAGGCCGGGCGTCTGAAGGCTGTCGCGCAGGGCGTGCCGCTGGAGGATCTTTCGCAGGCCGACTGGTCGCAATTCGCGGCCTTCATTCTCACGCCCGGCGTGCCGTTGACGCATCCGACCCCGCACTGGACCGTGCCGCTTGCGAAGGCGGCGGGCGTCGAGATTATCGGCGACGTCGAGCTCTTCTGTCGCGAGCGTGCGGCCCATACCGGCGGCTCGCCTTTCGTCGCCATCACCGGCACCAATGGCAAGTCGACGACGACCGCGCTGATCGCGCATATTCTGGGCGAGGCCGGTCGCGACGTGCAGCTCGGCGGCAATATCGGCGTGCCGATCCTCGATCTCGAGCCGCCCTCCGACGAGCGCATCCATGTCATCGAATGCTCGTCCTTCCAGATCGATCTGGCGCCGTCTCTGAACCCCACCATCGGCCTGTTGATCAACCTTACGCCCGATCACATCGACCGTCATGGCTCGATGGAAAATTACGCGGCGGTCAAGGAGCGGCTCGTCGCCGGCGCCGAGGTCGCGCTTGTCGGCGTCGATGACATTTACACTCATGCGATCGGTGGGCGTCTCCTGGCCGCGGCGCGGCCCGATCAAAGGGTCGTTCCGGTTTCCGGCGCGCGCACGCTGGACTGGGGTTTCTATGTCGAGGACGGCAGCGTCTATTTTCGCGAGAAGGGACATCCGCCGGAGGAGGCGGAGCTGATCGGAACGCTCAAGGGCGCTCGGGCGCTGCGCGGCGCGCACAATGCGCAGAACGCCGCCTTCGCCGCGGCCGCCACATGGGAATGCGGCCTCGAGGATGACGAGATTGCGCAAGGCCTGCTGAGCTATCCGGGCCTGCCGCATCGCATGGAAGAAGTCGGACGCATCGAGCGCACGCTATTCGTCAACGACTCGAAAGCGACCAACGCCGACGCGGCGGAAAAAGCGCTGGCGAGCTTCGACGACATTTACTGGATCATCGGCGGCAAATCGAAAGAGGGCGGCATCGAGCCCTTGCGCGACTATTTCCCGCGCATCCGCAAGGCCTATCTCATCGGCGCCGCGAGCGATGAATTTGCGCGCACGCTGGAAGGCGCGCTTCCCTTCGAGCGTTGCGAGACGCTCGATGTCGCAACGACGCGTGCGGCGCTCGACGCGCTCGCGGGCGAGGCGCAGGAGCCTGTCGTCCTGCTGTCGCCGGCCTGCGCCTCATACGATCAATTTCCCAATTTCGAAGTGCGCGGCGACGCCTTTCGCGGAATCGTGCATGGACTGCCCGCGATACTCGCGGCGCGCAGAGGAGCACACACATGATTTCGCGCGCGGAGCGGACGCCCTTCTCGGACTGGGCGTGGACGGTCGACCGCTGGCTTCTCGCCAGCATCGGCCTTCTCATCGTCGCGGGGCTCGTCTTCGCGATGGCGGGCAGTCCGCCTGTCGCCGAGCGCCTGCATCTGGCGACCTTCCATTTCGTCAACCGGCAGGTCGCCTATCTGCTGCCGGCGCTTGCGGTGATGATCGGGACGTCCTTCCTCTCCCCGCGTCATGTGCGCCGCACGGCGCTCGTCATCTTCGTCATCTCGCTCGCGCTCGTCGTCGCGACCCTGTTCTTCGGGCAGGAGGTGAAGGGCGCGAAGCGCTGGATCTTCGGCATCCAGCCCTCGGAGTTCCTGAAACCCGCCTTCGTGGTCGTCGTCGCATGGGCCTTCTCGGAGGGCGCGCGCCGCAAGGACGTGCCGGGCAACACGATCGCCTTGCTGCTCTTTCCGCTCACGATCGGCCCGCTGGTGCTGCAACCCGACTTCGGCCAGACCATGCTGATCTCCATCGTCTGGGCGGCGCTGTTCTTCATGGCCGGGCTGCACTGGATCTGGGTCGTGGGGCTTGGCGGTCTCGGCGGCTTCTCCGCGCTGCTCGCCTATAAATTCGCGCCGCACGTGCGGGCGCGCATCGACGCCTTTCTCGAGCCGCCGCCGCCCGTCGCGGGCGTGCCGTCGAACTTCCAGTCCGAGACGGCGCTGGAAAGCTTCATCGCCGGCTCGTGGTTCGGCAAGGGGCCGGGCGAGGGCACGGTGAAGCGTATCCTTCCCGACTCGCATACGGACTTCATATTTGCGGTGATCGGCGAGGAGTTCGGCGTGATCGTCTGCATCGCGCTCGCCTCCGTCTTCGCCTTCATCGTCGTGCGCGGGCTCTTCTCCGCGGCGCGAAATGAAGATCCCTTCTGCCGCTTCGCGACGGCGGGACTGGTCATGCTCTTCGGTCTGCAAAGCTGCATCAACATGGCTGTGAACGTTCATCTGATGCCCGCGAAGGGAATGACGCTGCCCTTCGTCTCATATGGCGGTTCGTCGCTGATTTCGCTCTCGCTCGGCATGGGCTTCCTGCTCGCCGTCACGCGCAAGCGTCCGCGCACGCGCGTTCTCACAGAGGTCGCCGTGAGCGGTCAGCCGGCGGTTGCGTGACATGAGCGAAGCGCCCATCCTTCTCGCCGCCGGCGGCACCGGCGGCCATCTCTTCCCGGCCGAGGCTCTCGCCCATGCGCTTGCCGCACGAGGCGTCGCGGTGGAGCTCGTCACCGACGAACGCGCGCTGAAATATGGCGCGAGCTTTCCCGCGCGCGCCATGCACACGATCCCTGCGGCGACGCCGCGCGGCGGTTCGCTCCTCGCGCGCGCGCAGGCCGTGGCGCGTCTCGCTTACGGAACCGCGCAGGCGGCGGCGCTGCTGCGCAAATTGCAGCCGCGCGCGATCATAGGTTTTGGCGGCTACCCCACGGTGCCGCCGCTGCTCGCGGCGTCCATGCTGCACATTCCAAGCGCGCTGCATGAGTCGAATGGCGTGATGGGAAAAGCGAACCGCTTTCTCGCGGGCCATGTCGACAGGATCGCCGCGGGCCTGCCCAATCTCGCCGTGCCGGGCCCGTTGCAGGGGAAGGTCGTCGTCACTGGCAATCCGGTGCGTCCCAATGTGCTGGAGGCGGCGAAGCTTCCCTATCCCGACTTCGCGGACGGGCTTTTCCGCCTTCTCGTCACCGGCGGCTCGCAGGGCGCGCGCGTGATGGCGGACATCGTGCCAGAAGCGATCGCCGCGCTGCCGGACGATCTGCGCGCGCGCATCCGCCTCGTGCAGCAGACGCGCGCCGAGGACATTTCTCGCGTCGAGGCGATTTACAATAGCGCTAATGTCAAAGCCGAAATCGCGCCATTCTTCACCGATCTTCCCGCGCGCATGGCCGCCGCGCATTTCATCATCGCGCGCGCCGGATCGGGAACTGTGTCGGAACTCGCCGTCATCGGACGGCCTGCGATGCTGGTGCCGCTGCCCCATGCTCTCGATCAGGACCAGGCGACCAACGCGGCCTTCCTGCAGCAGGCGGGCGCGGCGGAGGCCGTGAGACAGAGCGATTTCACGCCCGCGTTTCTCACGGCGCGCCTCGCGGAACTCATCGACGCGCCGCAGCAGCTTGCCGCGCGCGCGCAGGCCGCAAAACATGTCGGCGTTGCTGACGCCGCCGAGCGGCTTGCGGATCTAATTTTGAGCGTGGCCCATGCCCGCGCTTTGGAACGGAGACAGGTATGAAGCTGCCGCGCGATCTCGGCCCCATTCACTTCGTCGGCATCGGCGGCATCGGCATGTCAGGTATTGCCGAAGTGCTGCTCAATCTCGGCTATACGGTGCAGGGCTCGGACGCTTCCGAAAACGCCAACGTCAAGCGCCTGTCCGAGAAGGGCGCTTCCGTTTTTATCGGACACGACGCAAAGAACCTCGGCGACGCAGCCGTCGTCGTCGTCTCGACCGCGATAAAGCGCGACAATCCGGAACTCGCGGCCGCGCGCGAGAAGCGCCTGCCGGTCGTGCGTCGCGCGGAGATGCTCGCGGAGCTGATGCGCCTCAAGCAATGCGTCGCCATCGCCGGCACGCATGGCAAGACGACGACGACCTCGCTCGTCGCCACGCTGCTCGACGCCGGCGGACTCGATCCGACGGTCATCAACGGCGGCATCATCAACGCCTATGGCACCAATGCGCGGCTCGGCGCCGGCGAATGGATGGTTGTGGAGGCCGACGAAAGCGACGGCACCTTCCTCAAGCTCCCCGCGGACGTTGCGATCGTCACAAATATCGACCCCGAGCATCTCGACCATTTCCACACATTCGACGCCATAAAGGAAGCCTTCCGCAATTTCATCGAGAACCTTCCTTTCTACGGTTTCGCGGTGATGTGTCTCGATCATCCGACGGTTCAGGAGCTCGTCGGCAGGATCGAGGATCGCCGCGTCATCACTTACGGCGAAAATCCGCAGGCGGACGTTCGGCTGCTCGACGTCAATCTGGAAGGCGGGGTCTCGCGCTTCAATGTCCTGCTGCGCGACCGCAAGACGGCGCAGGCGACCTATCTCGAAAATCTCGTGCTGCCCATGCCGGGCCATCACAATGCGCTGAACGCGACCGCTGCGATCACCGTCGCCTATCAGCTCGGCCTCTCGCCGGATCAGATTCGCAAGGCGCTCGCGGGCTTCGGCGGCGTCAAGCGCCGCTTCACGCGCACGGGCGACTGGAATGGCGTGCAGGTCTTCGATGATTACGGCCATCATCCGGTGGAAATCGCCGCCGTGCTGCGCGCCGCGCGCGCGTCCACGAAAGGCAAGGTCGTCGCCGTGATGCAGCCCCACCGCTTCACGCGCCTGCAATCGCTGTTCGACGGCTTCTCGACCTGTTTCAACGACGCCGACGTCGTCATCATCGCCGACGTTTATCCCGCCGGCGAGCAGCCGATTCAGGGCGTCGATCGCGACGCGCTCGTCAACGCCATTCGCGCGCATGGTCATCGCCGCGCCGTGGGGCTGCCGTCGCCGGAGGTCCTGCCCGCGATGGTGCGAGAGATCGTCGCGCCGGGGGATTATGTCGTGTGCCTCGGCGCCGGCAATATCACGCAATGGGCCTATGCGCTGCCGGAGCAGCTTGCGGCGGGCGGCGCGCAGTGACCTTCCCCGACCTCACCGCCGATATCGCGCGGCTCATGCCGCAATTGCGCGGACGCGTGAGCGCGAATGAGCCGCTCGCGCCCTACACCTGGTTTCGCGTGGGCGGTCCGGCGCAGCTTTTGTTCATGCCCGCGGATGAGGGGGACCTTGCCTATTTTCTCGCGCACCTGCCGCGCGAGATTCCCGTCACCGTCATCGGCCTCGGCTCGAATCTCATCGTGCGCGACGGCGGCGTCGCGGGCGTGGTCATACGCCTCTCTGCAAAAGGCTTCGGCGAAATCGCCGTCGAAGACCATTGTCGTCTGCGCATTGGCGCCGCTGTGCCCGATGTGAAGGCGGCGCGCGCGGCGGCCGACGCGGGCATCGACGGACTGGCCTTCTATCGGGGCATTCCCGGCGCCATCGGCGGCGCGTTGCGCATGAACGCGGGCGCGCATGGCGGCGAGACGAAGGACGCCCTGATCGAAGCGCGCGGCGTCGACCGTAACGGCGATATTCGCGTCTTCGCCAACGCCGACATGGGTTACACTTATCGCCACTGCTCGGCGCCGGATGATGTGATCTTCACGAGCGCGCTTTATCAGGGGCGTCCCGGCGATCCGAAGCAGATTCTCGCCGAGATGGATCGCATAACGGAAGCGCGCGAAGCCTCGCAGCCGATCAAGGAAAAGACCGGCGGCTCGACCTTCAAAAATCCTGACGGCCACAAGGCGTGGCAGTTGATCGACGCCGCCGGCTGTCGCGGACTCGTCGTCGGCGACGCGCAGGTGAGCGAGATGCATTGCAACTTTCTCATCAATCGCGGCAGAGCGACCGCGGCCGACATCGAGACTCTCGGCGAGACGGTGCGTCGTCGCGTGCGCGAGACGAGCGGCGTCGAGCTGCAATGGGAAATCAAACGGATTGGCGTTGCATAGATGAGCTCCATCAGTTCGAGACATGCGCCGGGAGTGATGACCGAACGTCGGCCTGCGCGGCTTGCGTCGACGCTGGCAAGCCCCTGGACGACGCTTGCGCTCGCGCTGATCGCGATCACGCAGCAAATCGTCGGCCATCTCGACTGCGATGTTTCCTGGTTCATCACTTTCGCGGAGAAATTTCTCGACGGCGCCGTTCCCTATGTCGACGTCACCGATCCCAACCCGCCCGCCGCCTTTCTGGCGCTGGCGCCGGCGGTCGCCCTGGCGCGCGCGCTCGATGTCGCAGTAGAGCCCGTCGTTGCGGGCCTCGTTTTCCTTTTCGCCTATGTTTCCTTCATCGTCAGCGCGCTGGTCTTCCGTTCCGGCGCGCCGCGTTCGCGGGAGGATTGGGGCCTGCTCGTAAACGGCGCCGTGTTCCTGCTGCTCATCACGCCCGCGATGGTTTTCGCCGAGCGCGAGCATATCGCGCTTCTGGCGCTTGCGCCCATGCTCGCGACGCTCGCCGCTTCGGCCGAAGGCGGCCGCGTCTCAATTCCGCTGCGCGTCATCGCTGGCGCCGGCGCCGGCGTCGCCGTGTGTTTCAAGCCCTTCTTCGCGCTCGCCATCGTTCTGCCGGCCTTGGCGCTCGCCGCGCGCGAGCGCTCGCCCCGGCTTTTGTTGACTGCGGAAATGGCGACGGCGCTTGGCGTCTGCCTCGGCTATGCGGCGGCGACGCTGCTGTTCTTCCCGGCCTACGCCGCTTACGCGCTGCCCGCGATCGTCGACGTCTACCAGCCGGCGCGCGACACTTCGAGCAATCTGGCGTTCTTCACGCTTGCGCCTTTCAACATCGCGCTGCTTGTCGCGCTCGCCATAGCATCCGCGCGCGGCTTCGCGACGCCGCCGGTGGCTCCCGGCTTCGTCGCGCCCGCTGCGGCGCGCGTCTGCGCCTATGCGTCGGCCGCTTTTCTGGCGGGCTTCTTCCTGCAGGGAAAAGGTTGGAGCAACCATGCGTTTCCGGGCGTCGCGCTCGCGCTTCTCGCATGGTGTTTCTTCGCGCTCGACAAGCATCCGCGCGCGCAGGCGGTCCGCGACGGACGGCTGTTCAAATTCGTCTTTCTTCCCGCCTTCATCGCCGCGCCGATGCTGTTTGGCGCCGTCAAGGTGCTGGCCAATGTCGAGGAGCATCCGGGTTTGCGCGCGGAAATCGCGCGGGTCGCGCCGCCTCATCCGCGCATGATCGCCGTGGCGCGCCAGCTGGACTATGGCCATCCCGTGACGCGCCAGCTCGACGGCGTGTGGGTCGGCCGCCCCAACGCCCTATGGACGGCCAGTCTCGCGGCCTATCTGTTGCGCGACGTGAAAGATCCGCAGTGGCGCGCGCGTCTCGAGGAATATCGACGCCGCGATCTTGCGGGCTTCATGGAGGATGTGCGCGACGGGCGGCCCGACGTGATTGTCGTCGAGGACAGGGACACGCGCGAATGGGTCGTGAAGCAGCCCGAAACGGCGCGCGCGCTCGACGGTTACGAGAAGGCCGGACAGGCCGGGGAGATCGAGATCTGGACGCGCAAGGCGCCGTGACAATATTGCGCCGCTCAAGGCGGCGTCCCGGCCTTAACGCGAATCACGTATCATTGCCCGTCCATCCGCGAAGCGAATTTTGCCAAGCGTCCCCATTCCGGCTGCGGCTCGCCAGACGTCGAGCTTCGGCCTCCCGCCAAGAAACTTTCGAGCGAGGCTTGCAGCCTCATTCCAGACAACGAGACCGTGATGACCAAACATGTCGCCGTGCTGATGGGCGGACTTTCCGCCGAACGCGAAATCTCGCTGCGCTCGGGCGAGGCCTGCGCAAAGGCGCTCGAGGAGCAGGCTTATCGCGTCTCGCGAGTCGACGTGGGTCATGACGCCGCAAGCGTTCTGGCTGCGCTCGAGCCTGACGTCGCCTTCAACGCCCTGCACGGCAAGTTCGGCGAGGACGGATGCATACAGGGCGTGCTGGAGCTTCTGCGCATTCCCTACACCCATTCGGGCGTGCTCGCGTCGTCGGTCGCGATGAAGAAGGACGTGGCCAAGGTCGTGATGGCCGCCGCCGGCGTGCCGGTGCCGAAAGGCCGAGTCGTCCATAGGCTGGAGGCGGCGAAGGCGCATGTGCTGCCGGTTCCCTATGTATTGAAGCCGATTTCGGAGGGCTCATCCTTCGGTGTCTTCATCATCACGGACGGCGACGCGCCACCGCCGCGGGAGCTTGCAAGGGCCGACTGGGCGCATGGCGATCTGATGCTTGCGGAGCAATTCATCGCGGGCCGCGAACTCACCTGCGCGGTGATGGGCGACCGCGCGTTGGACGTGATCGAAATCCTGGCCGCAGACGGCGGATGGTACGACTATCACGCGAAATACGCGAAAGGCGGCTCGAAACACGTTCTTCCTGCAAATCTTAAACAGAATATTTACCAAGAGGTTCAACATTTAGCCATCGAGGCTCACAGAGCTCTCGGCTGTCGCGGCGTCAGCCGCGCGGACTTCCGATACGACGACCGCCCCGGAGGTACGGGCGAGCTCGTCGTATTGGAAGTGAACACGCAGCCGGGAATGACGGAGACCTCGCTCGTGCCAGAAATGGCGGCTTATGCAGGTTTTTCGTTCGGCGAGCTTGTCAGATGGATGGTGGAAGACGCGTCCTGCGATCGTTGAGGGAGTCGGTAACGGCTTCCCTTCCGCTTGTTCATGCCCCCTTCGCCCAGGCCCGCCCGGCGATAGCGGGCGCCCCGACGGCTCCCTTTCAGCCCGCGCCCGCAAGTTCTCCAACGCCTCGCGCGCAGTCGCGCCGTCGCGTCGATGTTTCTTCCCGACTGTCGCGCTTCGCGGCGCTCGGCCGGCCGGGCGTCGGACTTGCGGCCACGGTCCTCCTGTTCGGCGGCGTCGGCCTCGCGGGCTTCGTGCAGAATGGCGGCTACGCCGATCTCGTCGCCCGTGAAGGCGAGCCCTGGGACATTGTCGCGCGCGCCGTCGGCTTCGACATTTCCGCCGTCACGATCACCGGCCAGTCGCGGATGAGCGAACAGGAATTGCTCGTCGCCTCCGGCGTCGGCCCGCGCCAGTCGCTGCCTTTTCTCGACGCCAATGCGGTGCGTGAGAAACTGATGGCGGTTCCGCTCGTCAAATCGGCGCGGGTGATGAAGCTCTATCCCAATCGCCTCGTCGTGGCGATAGAGGAGCGCCAGCCTTCGGCTTTGTGGCAGCGGGACGGGCATGTGTCGGTCGTTTCCGAGGACGGCGTGGCGATCGACGATCTGCGCGACGACCGCTATCTCAATCTTCCCTTCGTCGTCGGCGAGGGCGCGCAGAAGCGCCTCGCGGAATTTTCCATGCTGATGAAAGTCGCCGGCGATCTCGCCAAGCGCGTCAAGGCGGGTGTGCTCGTCGCCGGCCGCCGCTGGGATATCGAGATGACCAACGGCGTCATGGTCAGGCTACCCGAGCAGAATCCCTTCGGCGCGCTGGAGACGCTCTCACGTTTGCAGCACGAGGCGCGCGTCCTCGACAAGGATGTGATGTCCATAGATCTGCGCATGACGGATCGCGTCACCGTTCGTCTCACCGAAGAAGGCGCCGCCTCGCGCGAGGCGAAGCTGTCGCGCAAGTCGCACAAGAGTGGTGGTTAGAGTCATGAAGGCCCAAATCGTCCCGCCGCGTATGAAGCCCCTTTCGCCGCGCCGCTCCGCGACGCTCGCGGCTCTGGACGTCGGCACGTCGAAGATCGCCTGCCTCATCGCGCGCCTCACGCCGGTCGGACGGGTCGCGCCGGGCGACTGGCGCACGCATCGCATTCGCGTCGTCGGCATCGGGCATCAGCGTTCGCTGGGCGTCAAGCACGGGCTCGTCGTCGACATGGACGAAGCCGAGCGCGCCATCCGCCAGACTGTCGACGCCGCCGAGCGCATGGCCGGCATGCAGGTCGACCGGGTCATCGTCACCGCCTCCGGCGGGCGCCTCGCCTCCGAGCATTTCCAGGCGAAGCGCGCCATCGGCGGCCGCGAGGTGGCCGAGTCCGACATTCATCGCGTGCTGGAGGCGTCCGCCGCGCATCATCTGCATCGCGGCCGCGTCGCCGTGCATTCGTTGCCCACGGGCTTCTCGCTCGATGGCGTCAGCGGCATTCGCGAGCCCAAGGACATGATCGGCGACGAGCTTAGCGTCGACCTTCACGTCGCGACCTGCGATCAGGCGGCGGCGCGCAATCTCATTCTCGCGGTGGAGCGCGGCCATCTCGGCGTCGAGGGCATGGCGGCGACGCCCTATGTCTCCGGCCTCTCCGTGCTCGAGCCAGACGAGGCGGAGATGGGCGTCGTGGTGGTCGACATGGGCGCGGGTTCGACGTCGCTCGCCGTCTTCGCGCGCGGCGAACTGGTTCATCTCGACGCCGTGACGCTCGGCGGCAATCACGTCACCATGGACATCGCCCGCGGACTCGACGCCCGCCTCGCGGACGCCGAGCGCCTCAAGACCTTCCATGGCTCGGCGATCGCCTCCTCATCCGACGATCGGGAGACCGTGTCCTTCGATCATGTCGGCGAGCGCGGCCCGCACAAGGCACACGCGCCGAAATCGCATCTCGTGCGCATCATCCGTCCGCGCGTGGAAGAGACGCTCGAATTCCTGCGCGATCGTCTCGCGCGCGCCGGCTACCCCTCGGGCCCGAGTCGCCGCATCGTGCTTACCGGCGGCGCGAGCCAGCTCACCGGCGTCGCGGAAGCCGCGCGCAGAATCCTCGGCGGCCAGGTCCGCGTCGGTCGTCCGATCGGCGTCGAAGGTTTGCCCGACGCGGCGCGGAGCCCGGCCTTCGCCGCCGCCGCCGGACTCCTTGTCTACCCGCAGGTCGCGGGCCGCGAATATTTCGAGCCGCATCGCTTCGAACGGGCGGCGACCGGAACCGACGGTTACATGACGCGAGTGGGTAGATGGTTAAAAGAAAGCTTCTAGAATCGGGAGCAAGTGATTCTCCAGACTCCGCGCGTTCGGGCCAGTGAGACCGAGACGAGCCGCCGAGCGGAAATACCGAGGACGACGCGTTCGGCGACGGGGCGTCCAAGGATACGGACAACCGACGCCGATGAGCAGTGTAAATATCGAGAGGCCTGGCAAATGACGATCAATCTCAAAGCTCCCGAACTGCGGGAATTGAAGCCCCGCATCATGGTCTGCGGCGTGGGCGGCGGCGGCTGCAACGCCGTCAACAACATGATCTCGTCCGGCCTGTCCGGCGTCGATTTCCTCGTCGCCAACACCGATGCGCAGGCGCTGGCTTCCTCGCCTGCCGAGCGCGTGATTCAAATGGGTCTGCAGGTCACCGAGGGTCTCGGCGCCGGCGCGCAGCCGGAGGTCGGCCGCGCCGCGGCTGAAGAAGCCCGCGAGGAAATCCGCGAACATCTGCAGGGCGCGCACATGTGCTTCGTCACCGCCGGCATGGGCGGCGGCACGGGCACGGGCGCCGCGCCGGTCATCGCGCAGATCGCGCGCGAGATGGGCATTCTCACGGTTGGCGTCGTCACCAAGCCGTTCCACTTCGAGGGTCAGCGCCGCCTGCGCATCGCCGAGTCGGGCATCGGCGAATTGCAGAAATGCGTCGACACGCTGATCGTCATCCCGAACCAGAACCTCTTCCGCATCGCCACCGAGAAGACGACCTTCGCGGACGCCTTCGCCATGGCGGATCAGGTGCTCTATTCGGGCGTCGCCTCCGTCACCGACCTCATGGTCAAGGAGGGTCTCATCAACCTCGACTTCGCCGACGTCCGCTCGATCATGCGCGGCATGGGCAAGGCGATGATGGGCACGGGCGAAGCCACGGGCGAGCGCCGCGCGAATCTCGCGGCCGAGGCGGCCATCGCCAATCCGCTGCTCGACGAAGTGTCGATGAAGGGCGCGCGCGGTCTGCTGATCTCCATCACCGGCGGCCACGACCTGACGCTCTATGAAGTCGACGAAGCCGCGAGCCGCATCCGTCAGGAGGTCGACGAGGACGCCAACATCATCCTCGGCGCGACCTTCGACTCCTCGCTCGAAGGCGTCGTGCGCGTTTCGGTTGTCGCGACCGGCATCGATCTCGCCGCCATCACGGCGGACGATCCGACGAGCCAGGCCCGCATGGCGGAAGCAGCCGAGCGCATGCGCATCCAGATGCAGCAGTCGGCGAAGCCGCAGCCGGCGGCTCCGGTCGTCGAGGCGCCCGCCCAGATCTACACGGCGCCCGAGCGCGCGCCCGCGCCGGCCTATCAGCCGGAAGCGCGCGAGCCCGCTCCGCCGTCCTACTTCGCCGAGCCCGCGCCGGTCGCGCCGTCGACGATGACGACCAATGGCGTCTATCTGGAGCCGGCTCCGGCGCGTCACTCCTACAGCGAGCCGATGATGGAGCCGGCGCCGCGCATGGCCGCCGAGCCCGCCCCGGCGCCCTATATTCCGCCGGCCCCCGAAATGCCGCGCGCGCCGCGCATGCCGCAGATCGAAGACTTCCCGAAGCCGATTCAGGATCAGATCCGCCAGCAGCGCGCCGAGGCGGCGCATGACCCGCGCCGTAAGTCGATCTTCGAGCGTCTCGCCTCCTTCGGCGCGAGCCGTCAGGAAGACGCGATGCACGGCGGTCCGGCGCCGGCCCCGCAGGCCCAGCCCGCGCCGATGCCGCCGCGCGCCCCGGCCGCTCCGCAGCCGACGCAGACCCATGCGGAATACGGCAAGCGTCCGGCCGCGCCGGCGCCCCAGCCGCAAGGTCATGCGCCCGCCCATGCGGCGCTCGACCCGCATGGCCGCCGCGCCCCGGCGCCGCGTCCGGTCGAGGAGGATCACCTGGAGATCCCCGCTTTCCTGCGCCGCCAGTCAAATCACTGACGCGCCCCGCCGCCGAAAGTTCAGGTGCCCGCCTCGTGCGGGCCCCTGTTTTCATGGGCGCTCGGCAATCTGTAACAATCTGTAAGAAAGCGTGACTGGAGCACGCCCGGGTCCATCGGCTAATCTGGCCGGCGTTCTTGGCCGATTCCACCGCCGGGAGGGTTGCGTCATTCGCCCGACATCACGCGCCACGCAAACCACGCTTGGCCGCACCATCACGCTCTCCGGGCGCGGCGCGCATGGGGGCCGCTCCGCGCGCGTGACGCTCGCGCCCGCATGCGCGGACGCCGGAATCCAGTTCAGCGTCGCGGGCGTCGAAATCCCGGCGCATTGGCCCTGTGTCGACGCGACCCAGCTTCGCACGCAGATCGCGGCGCAAGGCGCGTGCGTCTCGACGGTCGAACATCTGTTGGCCGCGCTGGCCGGTCTTGGCGTAGATAATGCGCTGATCGACGTCGAGGGCGGCGAAATCCCGGCGATGGACGGCTCCGCGGCGGACTTTGTCGACGCGGTCGACGAAGCCGGCGTCATCGATCTCGCAGCCCCCCGCCGCTATTTGCGCGTCACCAGACCCGTGCGCGTAGCCGACGGCGCCGGCTGGGCGGAGGTGCGGCCGGCGGACAGCGGCCTGCATCTCGACGTCGAGATCGCCTTCGACGGCCGCATCGGGCGTCAGCGGCGCGCGCTGGCGCTGACGCCGCAAACTTTCCGCCGCGAGATCGCGCGGGCGCGCAGCTTCGGTTTCCTGCGCGACGCCCAGCGGCTCTGGCGCGAGGGCCTGGCGCTCGGCGCCTCGCTCGACAACACCGTCGTGCTCGACGGCGAGTCCGTCCTGAACCCGCACGGCCTGCGCTTCCCCGACGAATTCGTCCGTCACAAGATGCTTGACGTCGTCGGCGACCTCGCGCTCGCCGGAGCGCCGATCATCGGCGCTTTCCGTTCCTATCGCGGCGGACACCGGCTCAATCTGGCCCTGCTGGAGGCCATGGCGCGCGAAGGCGCCGCCGAACGCTGCGAAATCCGGCCGTCGATGGAAGCGCCCGCAGCTCTGGACGCCTCCTTATCCTGAAAATTTGCCAAGTGCGCCGCGTTTCCCGGACTCCCGGCACGTGCGGCGCGGCTTTCACTGCTGCGAGACCGTCGATGTCGGCGCGCCATTCGTGGTGTTTCCGGCAATCCGGTTGTTGCCGAAGGAAACCACTGCGCCGCCCGCGACGCTGATGCCGGTCGTGTTGTTGTAGATCCCGGTCTCCGACAGACGCACGGTCCCTTGTGCGCCTGCCGTCCTGACGCCGATCTGGTTGTCCGAGAGAATGGATCTTTCAAGATCAATTTCGCAGACTGCGGTCGAGCATTGAGTGACCACCCCGATCGAGTTTCCGCTGAACACGCTGTTCTGGACGCTGGCCCTGCTGCGATCGAGAAGCCGCAAGCCGTCGCCGGTGCGGGACGCAGTGACATTGACGAGATCGACCAAGGCGGAGCCGGCGGCGCCGGGCTGAACGAAGACTCCGCCCGCCGTCGCGCCGAGATTGTTCGAGATGGTCGAATTCGCAACGATTAACCTTCCTGCGGTGTTCGGTTCGAAGTCGATCGCCTTCTGCGTGAACCCGTAGATTTTGACGTTTTCGACGATCAGCGTGTTGCCGGCGAGAAAGCGAATTCCATTCAGTCCGTTTCCGGCGCCGTTGATGTCGATATTACGTAACTGGACAATATCATTAGGGCCAGCGTTGACGATGACGCCATTTACGAGCGAAGCGAGAATGCTCGCCGTATGCCCGCCGCCGCCGTCGATCGTAATCGCTTTGGTGATTGTGACAGCCCCGAACCCGCCGGGGTCGATCGTGTTGATCTCGCCCTTGGCGGCGGTCTTGGAAATCGCCCCGGCGAAGGTCTTGCAGGGCGCCGTGCGCGAGCAGGGGTTGGCGTCGTCGCCGACGCCGGAAACCCAGGTGCGGGTCGCCTGCGCGCCGGCGGGCGCGGCGCCGAACAGGAGGCCGCAAGCCGTGAATGACAACATTAACAATGAGATGTATTTCATGGGGCGCCCTCTCGTTTGTGGCGGCTTTTTTCCTTGCGCGCACGCATCCCGACCTTCGGTTACGTGCAGATGAGTTTATAATGCGCCATTTGTAGCGGCGCTGCGTGTCTTCAACCTGCTGAGGCGAATGTTGCGCGGAGCGACGCGGCGGCCGCCATGAACCGCGAACAGCGGGCGGAATTTCTTATCGTAACGCCAATGGCCGCGCTTCGCCATAATCTCGCCAGAAGGGAGTCTTTACCCTCTGCCGTCTTGAGACAATCCGCCGCCTCGCCCCGCCGGCGCCGCGGCGCGGAGCGCCCGAGGTGGCGCGGATCGGCGGTTTAGGCTAAGAGGCTCACGAGCGCGCGACGTCGTCGCTCTTTGCCGCAAGGGGCGCAATATATGTCGGTTATCGCTATTTCCTTCCGTTCTGCGATGCGGACGGCCCGTCTTGGCGCTCTTGCCGCGGCGGCGGCCGTCGCTGTTTCCCCGGCGCCGGCGCGCGCCGACCTTCTCGACTCCGTGACGAGCGGCTTCGGACTCTTCGGCGGCGGCGAGAAATACAAGACGGAAATCCTGCCCGACATCCCCGCCGACGACCTCTACAATCAGGGTCTCGCCAAGCTGAAGAAGAAGGATTACGAGGGCGCCGCGAAAAAATTCGGCGATCTGGAAAAGCAGTATCCGTCGTCCGAATGGTCGCGCAAAGCCTTGCTGATGACGACTTTCGCTCAGTTCCAGAAGGGCGCCTACGACGAGTCGGTGCAGTCGGCGCAGCGTTACATCGGCCTTTATCCGAATTCGGCGGATACGCCCTACGTTTATTACCTCGCCGGAATGTCCTTCTATAACCAGGTGCCGGACGTCATGCGCGACCAGCAGCCGGCTGAGAAGGCGCTGGAGGTCTTCACCCAGCTCATCCAGAAATATCCGAAGTCCGAATATGTGACGGACGCGCGCTACAAGATTCAGGTGACGCGCGACCAACTCGCCGCCAAGGAAATGAACGTCGGCCGCTTCTATCTGACGCGCAAGAATTATCCGGCGGCGATCAACCGCTTCCACGACGTGCTCGGAAAATATCAGACGACTCGCCACACGGAGGAGGCGCTGTACCGCCTCACCGAAGCCTATATGGCGATGGGCGTGACGAACGAGGCGCAGACCGCCGCCGCGATTCTGGGCCACAACTTCCCCGACTCGCAGTGGTACAAGGATGCGCACGCATTGCTGAAGACCGGCGGGCTGGAGCCGCATGAATATACGGACTCCTGGCTCTCCAAGATCGGCAAGACGCTCCACGCCATCTGAGGCGGCGCTATCGAGTGTGGGCCTGAATGAAGGCGCCGGCGTTCGCAAGCGCGCGCCGGCCGTCTTCGAGCCGCGCATTCCACATCGGCCATGCATGGATCATGTGCGGCCAGATTTCCAAAGTCACGGCGACATCGGCGGCGCCAGCCGCGGCGACGAAGCGCGTCGAGTCCGCGAGCAGCGTCTCGTCCGATCCCACCTGGATGATGAGCGGCGGCAGTCCGCGCAACGCCCCATAGAGAGGCGAAACGCGCGGATCTTTGCGATCCACGCCCGCGGGGACATAGGCGCTCGCCAATTCTTCGAGATAGGCCTTGTGGATCAGCGGATCGACGGCGTCCTTCGTTGTGAGCGTGTCGCCGGACATGGCGAGATCGGTCCATGGCGAGGCCAGCCAGGCGCAGGCGGGCAGCGCCTCGCCGCCGTCGCGCAACCGGTTCATCAGCGCGACGGTCAGGCCGCCGCCGGCGCTGTCGCCGCCCACGGCGACGCGACCCGGCGCGATACCCTGTGACAGCAGAAAGCGCCATGCCGCCAGCGCGTCGTCATAGGCGGCCGGAAAGGGGTGCTCCGGCGCGAGCCGGAAGGCGACCGCCAGCGTGCGCGCCCGCGCCGCCCGGCCGGCCTCGGTGACCATTCGACGGTGGCTGACGAGCGACCCGGAGCAATAGCCGCCGCCATGAAAGAACAGCAGGACACGGCCGGGATCGGACCCCGGCGCGAGCGACCATTCGCCGGAAATTCCGTCGAAACGGGCGAGCTCCAGCGCGATGTCGGGCGCGACGGGCCAGATCGCGCCGACCTCCTCTATGCGCGCGCGCCGCTCCGCCCAGCCCACGGGCCGGGGCTTTGCGCCGAGAAGCGCGCGAATATCGTTGATTTCGGCTCCGGCCATGCCAACCTCCGTCGGGAAACGAATCGAACGCTCCGCCGGGAGCGAGCATCCCTCTCGTCAATGCGTGGCGTCACCGCAAAATGGCGTTCGCGCGCGGGAGCCCAAGAGTAACGCGTCATGCTTGTCCGTCTATCCATTCGCGACATCGTGCTCATCGACGAGCTCGACCTCGAATTCGGGCAGGGGCTCACGACGCTCACGGGCGAAACCGGCGCGGGCAAATCCATCCTTCTCGACGCCTTCATGCTGGCGCTGGGCGGTCGCGGCGACGCCTCGCTCGTGCGCGCGGGGCAGGAGCAGGGGCAGGTCGCGGCCGTCTTCGATCTGCCGGCTGACCACCCCGCCCATCTCGCCGCGCGCGAATTCGGCCTCACGAGCGACGATGAACTCGTTTTGCGCCGCCTGCAGATGGCGGACGGCCGCACGCGCGCTTTCGTCAACGACCAGCCGGCCACGGCGCAGGCGCTGCGCGCGATCGGCAGGGAGCTCGTCGAAATACATTGCCAGCACGACGACCGCGCGCTGGTCGATCCCGCCGCGCATCGCGCGCTCGTCGACGCTCACGGCGGATTGCAGACACAGGCGAACGAGGTTCGCGCGCGTTACGGCGCCTGGCAGGCGGCGCGCCGCGCGCTCGCCGAGGAGGAAGCGCGCATCGCCAGGGCCCGCGCCGACGCGGATTACTTGCGTCACGCGCATGAAGAGCTGACGAAGCTCGCGCCGCAGGACGGCGAAGAGGAAGAACTTGCCGAGCGGCGTCTCTTCATGCAGCGCGCGGAGAAGGTCGCGACCGACATTCGCGACGCGCTCGCCGCATTCGCCAGCGACGCGGCGCCTGCCGGCGAAATCGCGCAGGTCGCGCGCCGCCTCGAGCGCCGGTTGACGCAGGCGCCGCAGATATTGGAGCCGCCGGCGCGCGCCCTCGCGCAGGCCGTCGACGCGCTGAGCCTCGCGGAACAGGCGCTCGAGCAGGCGCTGGCGGAAACCCGTTTCGACCCCGCCGAACTGGAGCGGGTCGAGGAACGGCTCTTCGCGCTGCGCGGCGCCGCGCGCAAATATCACGTGACGGTCGCGGAGCTGACGAAGATCGCACAGAAATTCGCGGACGACATCGGGGCGCTCGACGCGTCGGAAGCGCGGCTGGTGAAGCTCGGCAAGGAGCTTGCGGCGGCGAAGGCGGGCTATGACGAAGCCGCCCGCGCCCTCTCCGCCGCGCGCCAGAAGGCGGCCAAAAAACTCGACGCGCTCGTCGATGCGGAGCTGAAGCCGCTGCGGCTGGACGGCGCGCATTTCATGACGCAGGTGACGAGCGATCCGGAAAACGGCGGGCCGGAGGGCGTCGACCGCGTCGAATTCTGGGTGCAGACCAATCCCGGTTCACGTCCCGGCCCGCTCACCAAGGTCGCCTCGGGCGGCGAACTCGCCCGCTTCATGCTGGCGCTGAAGGTCGTGCTCGCCGACCGCGGCTCCGCGCCGACCCTCGTTTTCGACGAGATCGACACCGGCGTGGGCGGCGCCGTGGCGGACGCCATCGGCCAGCGTCTCGCGCGCCTCGCCACGCGCGCCCAAGTGCTTGCCGTTACGCATGCGCCGCAGGTCGCCGCGCGGGCGAGCCGCCATTTGCGCATCAGCAAAGGCGCGCCGGCGAAGGCCGGCAAGTCCGCAGGCAAGGACAGGCGCGTCGCAACCAGCGTCGCCGTGCTCGCAGAAGCCGAGCGGCGGGAGGAAATTGCGCGTATGCTGTCGGGAGCGGCGATCACGGACGAGGCGCGCGCCGCGGCGGCGCGACTGCTGCAGGGCGCGGACTGATCTTCTTTTCCAGCGGTCGCGCCCCAGATCAAGCGGAAGCGGAGGAACGCCATGTCCAACAAGATCGTCGTCACCGTGCCGCATAATCTGGGGGTCGAGAAGGCAAAGCAGCGCCTCGCCGAACGGCTGACGAAATTGCAGCGCGACTATGTGGACAAGGTCGCGCATTCCGAAGTCACATGGTCCGGCGACGTCGCCAATATTCACGTCAAGGCGCTCGGCCAGACTGCGAGCGCGCAGATCACCGTGCTTGCCGACATGGCGCGCGTCGAGGTGCAACTGCCTTGGCTGCTGGCCGCGATCTCGGGCAGGGTGCAGCAGATGATCCAGCACAATGCGGATGACGTGTTGAAAATCGGGCACACACCCAAGAAGTAAGCAGCGACAAGCGTCGAATTCGCCGATCGGCTCCTTCGAGCCTGACTCGAACCGGGGAATCCCGAAAAGGCGTTCGGGAGAAGCGTGCGCGCTTTTGCGTCCGAACGCTCGACAGAACATGAGCCGTCATCATTCGACGGCTTCGCGTCGGCGCAACGCTTAATTGGCGGGAGGCGTGCGCCGTCCGAAATCCGGGGCCGACGTGTCCTGACCCTGTTCGATGATGGAGCGGCGAATGGCGCGCGTTCTCGTGAAGAAATCGAACAGCCCGTCGCCGTCGCCGCGGCGGATCATGCGCTGAAGCGCGGAGAGATCCTCGTTGAAGCGCCCGAGCATCTCCAGCACGGCTTCGCGATTGTTGAGGAAGATATCCCGCCACATCGTCGGGTCGGAGGCGGCGATGCGGGTGAAATCGCGAAAGCCCGAAGCCGAGAACTTGATGACTTCCGAGCGCGTCTGCTCGCCGAAATCATCCGCCGTGCCGACGATGTTATAGGCGATGAGATGCGGCAGATGGCTCGTGAGCGCGAGCACCTTGTCGTGATGATCCGCGCTCATCTTCTCGACCCTGGCGCCGATGCGCGTCCAGAAGGCCGCGAGTTTTTCCACCGCGGCCGCGTCGGCGCCGTCGGGCGGGGTGAGAATGCACCAGCGGTTTTGAAAAAGCGTCGCAAAGCCCGCGTCGGGGCCGGAAAATTCCGTGCCGGCGATCGGATGCGCGGGAATGAAATGCGCGCCCTCCGGAACGTGCGGCGCGACCTGCGCGACGACGGCGCCTTTCACAGAGCCGACGTCGGAGATGACGGCGCCATTCTCCAGGTACGGCGCGATCTCCTGCGCCACCGCGCCGCAGACGCCGACCGGCGTGCAGATGATGACGAGATCGGCGCCGCGCAACGCCTCAGCCGGATCACCGCTCGCCTCGTCGGCGATGGCGATTTCGCGCACGCGCGCCATCACCTGCGGCGATGCGTCGAGAATGGCGATCTCGCGCGCGGCGTCATAGGCGCGCGCCGCGCGGGCGATCGAAGAACCGATGAGGCCGGCGCCGATCAGCGCGAGCCTGTTGAAGATCGGCTCAGCCATGAGCGGCTTGCTGCGCGGGCGCCTGCGCGTCCTGCATGAATTCGGCGAGGGCGGCGACGACGGCTTCATTCGCCTCCTGAGAGCCGACCGTGAGGCGCAGGAATTCGCCCATCCCATAGGCGCCGATCGCGCGCAGAATGAGGCCGCGCGAGGTCAGGAAGCGATCGGCGTCGGCGGCCGCCCGCCCCGGCGTATCAGGGAAGCGAATGGCGATGAAATTGCAGACGCTCGGCAGTACGTCGAGGCCGAGAGCCGAAATCTCGCGCGTCAGCCATGGCAGCCAGCGGTCGTTATGCGCAATCGCCGCTTCGAGATGCGCGACATCCTCCACGGACGCGACGCCGGCGACGGAGGCCGCGCTCGACACATTGAAGGGCGAGCGGATGCGGTTCAGGGCGTCGATGACATGCGCGGGGCCGTAGCCCCAGCCGAGCCGCAGGCCGGCGAGGCCGTAGATTTTCGAGAAGGTGCGCGTCATCACCACATTCTCATGCGCGTCGACGAGCGCGGCGCCAGCCTCATAATCCTCGTGGGTCACATATTCGGCGTAGGCCGCGTCGAGAACGAGCAGGCAATGCGGCGGCAGGCCGCGCGCGAGCCGCGCGACTTCCGACGCCGGCAGATAGGTCCCGGTGGGATTGTTCGGATTGGCGAGGAAGACGATCTTCGTCTTCTCGCTCACGCAGGCGAGCATCGCGTCGACGCTGGCGGTGTAATTCGTCTCCGGCGCGACGACGGGCGTTCCGCCCGCGGCGTGGATCACGATCTTGTATTCGAGAAAGCCATACTGGCTGTAGACGCCCTCGTCGCCCGGACCGACATAGGCGAGCGCCAGCAGTTCGAGGATGTTGTCCGAGCCGGCGCCCATGATGATGCGCTCGGGGTCGAGCCCGTGACGCGCGCCGACCGCCGCGCGTAGTTTGGCCGAGGAGCCGTCGGGGTAGATCGCGATGTCTCCGGCCATGTCGCGCAACGCCTGCACGGCGCGCGGCGAGGGGCCGAGCGGCGTCTCATTGGCGGAAAGCTTGAATACGCGCCGGGCGCCGGGGGCGGCGCTCTTGCCGGGCACGTAGGGATCGATCGCCAGCACGCCCGGACGCGGGACGGGACGAGTCATGTCTCAGCTCCTTGGCGCGAAAACGCCGCTGCGCGCTTCGTTGAGTTCGTATCTGCCCGCATGGCTGCCGATGGGCTCCACGACCGCATCGGCGACGCCGGCGGCGGAAAGCTCCTGCGCGAAACGCGCGGCCTCGACATGGCCGGGCGCGGCGACCATCAGCGAGAGGCCGCCGGCGTGCGGGGCGCTGGCGAGGATTTCGCCCTCCAGCGCCGAGACGACGGCGGGGATGGAATGCGACCAGCGCGGAAGGTTGATCGCATAGAGCAGAATGTCCCGCGAGGCGGCGTCCTTCGCCGGGCGCGCGACGACGAAGACGGGCAGGCCCGCCGGGTGGTCGGGCCGCTCGACGAAGGGGAGACGCGCGATGATCTTGGGGGCGTTCTCGCCGACGAGCCGCACCCACCAGGCGCCGTCGTTGATCGCGCCGGTCGCCCGCAGCACGCCGAGATCGCCGGCCGAAGCCGCCACCGCGTCGATCACCGCGCTCGCGCCGTGATGCGCGATGTAAGGCACGGTGAAGCCGAAGTGGAATCGCGCGCTGTCGCGCATTTGCGCGTCGCCGCCCGAGTCGTCGGCGTGGACGGAATAATTGTTCTGGACGTAGGTGAAGGTCGAGACGATGACGCGCCAGACGCCTTCGACAGCGTCGACGGGCAGGAGGCCGCGATGCCGCTCGACCAGCGCGCGCATCATCTGCGCCTCGCGGTCTGGCCGGAAGGCGCAGCCGCCGCCCTGCGCGCGCTTCACGGCGATCAGCCGGTCGATGATCTCGCCACGCGCCATCAGCAGCCGATGCATTTCGAGATCGATGCGGTCGATCTCGGCGCGCAATTCGGCAAGCGTGTCGGCGGCGGGCGTCAGGACAGGCGAGTCTTGCATGGCGACTGTCTTAGGCCAGCGGGCGGCGAGAGTGAAGGGGGCGCCGCGCGGCCAGAACGGCAATCTCCGCCGGCAGCGGAAATTTCACGCGCCCGGAAGCCTTGCCCTCGCGGCCGAGGTGGGGCTTCCTTGCTCCGGTGAAGGGGAGGCCGCCATTGAGTTGCTTGCATCAGGGATATTTCACGACGGGGCTCGACGCCGATCCCGAACTTGCCGACGCCATTCGCGGGGAGTTGCGCCGCCAGCAGGACGGGATCGAACTGATCGCTTCCGAAAACATCGTCTCCCGCCTCGTGCTGGAGGCGCAGGGGTCGGTTCTGACCAACAAGACCGTCGAGGGCGCGCCTTATCGCCGCTATTATGGCGGGGCGGAATACGCCGACAGGATCGAGTCGCTTGCGGTCGAACGCGCATGCCGGCTCTTCGGTTGCCGCTTCGCCAATGTGCAGCCGCATTCTGGCTCCAACGCCAATGCGGGCGTCTTTCTCGGCCTGCTGAAGCCCGGCGATCCGATCCTCTCCATGAATGTCGCCGCCGGCGGGCACATCAGCCACGGGCATCCGGCCACGCTTACCGGGCGCGACTACAAGATCACGCAATATGGCGTGAACCGGGAGACGGAGCGCATCGATCTCGACGAGCTTCGCGATCTTGCGCTCGCGGCGCGTCCCCGCATGATTATCGCCGGCGGTTCGGCCTATCCGCGCGCCATCGACTTCTCCGGGCTTCGCGCCATCGCCGATGAGGCGGGGGCGTATCTCCTCGTCGACATGGCGCATTTCGCGGGGCTGGTCGCGACGGGTTTGCATCCGCACCCCTTCCCGCACGCGCATGTGGTCACCACGACGACCTACAAATCCCTTCGCGGCGCGCGGGGCGGCGTTGCGCTCTGGAACGACGAATCCCTGAGCGACAGGATCAACGCCGGCATTTTTCCGGGCGTTCAGGGATCGGTGCTGTTGCATGGGGTCGCGGGCAAGGCGGCGTGTCTCGGCGAGGCGCTGCGGCCCGAGTTCACGCTTTACAATCGGGCGACGCTCGAAAACGCCCGCGCGCTGGCCGAGGCGCTGTCGGAAGCGGGCCTGCGCATCGTCACGGGCGGAACCGACACGGGGCTGATGCTCGTCGATCTCACGCCGCGCGGCGTCACGGGCGACATCGCGGCGAAGGCGCTGGAGCGGGCGGGGCTCGCCGTGAACAAGAACCTCATCCCCTTCGACATGCGGCCGCCCGAGGCGCCGTCGGGGCTGCGCCTTTCCAGCAACGCCGGAACGACGCGCGGCTTCGGCGTCGGGGAGTTTCAAACAATCGCGCGCTGGATCGACCGCGTTCTGCGGGCGCCGGACGACGGGCGGGAGATCGCCGCCATTCGTGAGGAGGTGCGGAAGCTGTGCGCTGAATTTCCCATCTACTGAGCCGCGCCCGGCAGCGAGGCAAGGGAAAGGCGGCCGGGGGGCCGCCTGCCCGGTCTCAGCGTCGGGTCGCGGGAATCTCTGCGCCGGATGCGACCCAGCGGTCGTAGCTTTGGAACTTGACGCCGACCTTGTCGTAGGCGACCCGCAGATATCCGTCCGGCGCGCGCCAGACCGCCTGCGGCATGACCTTCTGCACTTCCTGAGCCATGACGCCGACAAAGGCTTTCTCGCCGCCGTTGTAGATGAAGCGATAGAAGCCGAGGCCATTGTCGAGACGGCCGAGGAGGGTGACGGCATGCTTGAGGCGCAAGTCGGATCGGCGCCCGCCGTGGAAACCGCCGCCGGCCCTCATGGCGCCGCCCCGAAAGCCGCCTGCGGGCCGGCCGACTCCGGCGCCGCCGAAACCGCCCGCCGGGCGCGCTATCGGCCGGTTCATCGCCGGTCTCGTGGCGGGCCGGGGCACGGGGCGAGTCACAGGTTTCGGGCGGGCGATGGGTTTGGTGCCTCCGCCAACGCCCGGCTTGCCGACTCCGGGGCGCCCGCCGCTCACGCCTGGACGGCCGCCGCCGATCCCGCCGCCGCCTCCGAGTCCGCCATTATTGCCGGGTCCGCCTCCCGCGCCGGGGCGCCCGCCGCCGATCCCCGCGCCCGGACGGCCGCCGCCATAGCCGGGGCGCCCGGCTCCCACGCCCGGTCCGCCGCCAATGCCCGGCCGGCCCCCGGGCCGGTAATGGCCCGGATCCGGCCGCCAGGGCTTTCCGCCGATGTTGACGTCATTTCCAATATTGACGTTGTTGCCGCCGCCGACGGCCATGCCGGGACGCCAGCCGGGATAAGGCGGCCGCCACGCCGGATAACCCGGCCAGACCGGCCGATAGAACGCGCCCGTGCCCCAGTTCCAGTAATTGCCGCGCCAGGCCGAGCCGATCGCGACGCCGGCGCCGAAGCTCAGCAGTCCGGCCGCGGCCGCCATGCCTGTTCCGTTATAGGCGGGCGCATAGGCGGCGACGGGATCGTAGGAGGGGACATAGATGACCGAAGGGTCCGGGGAGGCGATCGTAACGACGTCGCGCCCGTCCTGTTTCTCGGTCGTGACCTGCATCTCCTTGCCGGACTTGAGCGTTCCTGCCTTCTGCGCCCTGGCGCGCAGCAGCTGGATGACATTGGCGACGTCCTGCGGCTGATTGACGATCGCCGCGCCGAGATTCTCGGTCCATTCGAGGTCGTCGTTCATCTTGTCGAGCACGGTCGGGAAGCGCAGCATCGCTTTCACCGACGGATCCCAGTCCTGAGCGTCCGCGCCTGAAAAGTCCTGTTTTTCGGCGGCCGCCCTGTTCTTCTCGAGCCAGCGATGCGCCTGAACGATCTCCAGCGGATAGGCCGAAGCGGGCAGCAATTGCGCCAGCAGGGCGTCGGGATAGAGCGCGATCGGCGCTAGCAGCCTCTCGAGCTCGGCCTGCGTGAACTTCGGCGCCTCGGGCGCGGGCTGCGGAGCGGCCGGGGCGGCGGCGTCCGGCGTCGGGACGGGTGGGGGATCGATGGCGAAGGAATATTCGGGCGTGAGCGCGACGAGCAGGCAGGCGACGCCGGCGACAAGTCTTCTGGCGAGCGCTGTCTCGTTCTTGTTTTTCGACATTCGTACGTTCCCGGGAAACCGGCGTAGCCGCTGAAAAAGACGAAAGACGCGGGTTTGTCCGTTCGCCGATCGCACGGCCCAGCATAAGCGAGCGCGTCAATCCACGCGAGTCGCGCCTGTGGATTCAACCGCAATGAAGGGTGAAAAAACAGAAGGCCCGAAAGCGGCGTTGGAACCGCTTTCGGGCCTTTGATCGGCGCGCATGACAGGCGACGGTCGGGACCGTCGCCCGGTCGGGCGCGTGCTCCTCAGTAGGAGTAGTACATGTCGAACTCGACCGGATGCGGGGTCATTTCGAAGCGCATCACGTCCTGCATCTTCAGCTCGATGTAGGACTCGATGAAGTCCGTGTCGAAAACGCCGCCGGCAGTCAGATAGGCGTGGTCGGCCTTCAGGCTCTCGAGCGCCTCGCGGAGCGAACCGCAGACGGTCGGGATCGCCTTCAGCTCTTCCGGCGGCAGGTCGTAGAGGTCCTTGTCGGCCGGCGCGCCCGGATCGATCTTGTTGGCGATGCCGTCGAGGCCGGCCATCAGCATGGCTGCGAAGGCGAGATAGGGGTTGGCCGTCGGATCGGGGAAGCGGACCTCGACGCGCTTGGCCTTCGGGCTCGTGCCGAACGGAATGCGGCAGGAGGCCGAGCGGTTGCGCGAGGAGTAGGCGAGCAGCACCGGCGCCTCATAGCCCGGGACCAGACGCTTGTAGGAGTTGGTCGACGGGTTGGTGAAGGCGTTCAGCGACTTGGCGTGCTTGATGATGCCGCCGATGTACCACAGGCATTCCTGCGACAGGCCGGCGTATTTGTCGCCCGCGAAGACCGGCTTGCCGCCGTTCCAGATCGACTGGTGCACGTGCATGCCCGAGCCATTGTCGCCGAAGACCGGCTTCGGCATGAAAGTGGCCGACTTGCCGTAGGAGTGCGCCACCTGATGGATCGCATATTTGTAGATCTGCAGGTGGTCGGCGACGGTGACGAGCGTCTCGAACTTCAGGCCGAGCTCGTGCTGGGCGGAGGCGACTTCGTGATGGTGCTTCTCGACCTTCACGCCCATGGCCGCCATGGCCGCCAGCATCTCGCCGCGCATGTCCTGGGCGGAGTCGACCGGCGGAACGGGGAAATAGCCGCCCTTGGTACGTACGCGGTGGCCGAGGTTGCCGCCCTCATAGGCGGTGTCGGAGTTCGTGGGCAGTTCGACCGAGTCGAGCGAGAAGCCCGTATTGTAGGGGTCTGCCGAGAAACGCACGTCGTCGAAGACGAAGAATTCGGCCTCGGGGCCGAAATAGGCGGTGTCGCCGACGCCGGCGGTCTTGATGTGGGCCATCGCCTTCTTGGCGATGCCGCGCGGGTCGCGGTTGTAGGGCTGGCCGGTCAGGGGCTCCATGACGTCGCAGACGATCGACATGGTCGAAGCGGCGAAGAACGGGTCCATCGTGCAGGTCGACAGGTCGGGCAGCAGGGTCATGTCCGACTCGTTGATCGCCTTCCAGCCAGCGATCGAGGAGCCGTCGAACATGATGCCTTCGTTCAGCGCGTCCTCGTCGACGATCGAGACGTCGAAGGTGACATGCTGCCACTTGCCGCGCGGGTCGGTGAAGCGGAAGTCGACGTATTTAACGTCGTTGTCCTTGATCTGCTTGATTACGTCCTTGGCCGTTGTCATTTTGATCGTTGCCTCTGTCTGTTGCCTGGTTATGTGCGTGTTGGGCGCTGCGGAGCGTCGGAAGATCTTGTCGAGAAAGCTCATGGGGCGGGAACTCGATGGTCTAGATCGCGTCCGCGCCGGTCTCCCCCGTGCGGATTCGGATCGCGCCTTCGATGTTGGAAACAAAAATCTTGCCATCGCCGATGCGGCCCGTCTGCGCCGCATTGCGAATGGCCTCGACCGCGCGATCCACGGCCTCATCCGCCAGGACGATCTCGATTTTTACTTTCGGAAGAAAATCAACGACATATTCGGCACCTCGATAGAGCTCGGTGTGCCCCTTCTGGCGTCCAAAACCCTTCGCTTCGGTGACGGTGATGCCTTGCAGTCCCGCCGCCTGCAAAGCCTCTTTCACTTCATCGAGCTTGAACGGCTTTATGATCGCCTCGACCTTCTTCATTTCTCTTCCCCGCGCTGCGTCTAAGCCCGCGCCCGCGCCTATGCCTCGCCAATAGCCGACGCCGTCGAGCTTCTAGCATTGGAGCGATTTTGGCGCCATGGCCAAAGTTCTGGCGCCGGATTCCGGTCCGGCGCCGAGGATTTATACGATATGCCTTAATTTTAGGCGATAGATGATCAGTTCGGCGGCGCCTGTTTCAATCAATCGGCCACGACCGGCAAATCCGCGCGGCCGCCCCATTCCGACCAGGAGCCGTCATAGACGGTTGCCGGCGCGCGTCCGGAGGCCGCAAGCGCGAGGCTCAGGATGCAGGCGGTCATGCCGGAGCCGCAGCTCGCGATCACCGGCCGGTCGGGGTCGAGCCCGGCGGCGGTGAAGGCGGCTTCGAGCCCGGACCTTTCCTTCATGCGGCCGTCCTGGATCACGGCGGGGAAGGGCAGGTTGCGCGCGCCGGGCATATGACCCGAGCGCAGGCCGGGTCGCGGCTCGGGCGCGCGACCATGGAAGCGCTCGGCCGAGCGCGCGTCGACGACCTGCGCGGCGCCGCTTTCGAGCGCGGCCCTCACCGCTGCGGCGTCGGCGACGAGATCGGGGTCGAAGCGCGCGGTGAAACCTCGCGGCGCGCGCTGCGGCTCGCCGCTCTCGAGCGGGCGCCCCTCCGCCTTCCAGGCCGGCAGCCCTCCCGCGAGGATCGAAACCTTGTCGACGCCGAACACATTGAGCGTCCACCAAAGACGCGGCGCCGAAAAGAGGCCGACGCTGTCGTATACGACCGCGCGCGTGCCGTCGCCGAAACCGAGTCGCCGCATCTCCGCCTCGAAGACCTCGGGAGAAGGGAGCATGTGCGGGAGGTCGGTCGAATGATCGGCGACGCCGTCAATGTCGAAAAAGACAGCGCCGGGAATGTGGCCCGCGAGATATTCCGCGCGGGGGTCGCGACCGGCCGCCGGCATGTGCCAGGAGGCGTCGAAGACGAGAATGTCGGGTGAAGAAAGATTGTCGGCGAGCCATTGCGTGGAGACGAACAGATTTTCCAGGTGGATCTTTCGCGGCATTGTCTCGCTCAGGTTGCGGTCCGGGCCAGCTTGCATCCGGCGCTTTCGCGGTCACAATACGCCGATTCGATTCTCACTGTCTCGTGGCCCCGATCCTCATGCTCGACATCCCCGGCAAAGCCTGCGGCCCTTGTTACTTCTGCTGCAAGGTGCTCGAAATCGAGGAAATGAAGAAGAAGGCCGGGACGCTGTGCGGGCATTGCGCGCTGACCGGCGGCTGCGGCGTCTATGACACGCGCCCGGAGGTCTGCCGCGACTATTATTGTCAGTGGAAGGAGGACCGCGGCCTTCCCGCCACCATGCGGCCCGATCGCGTCGGAACGCTGCTGATGGACGACCCCGACAGCGACGAGTACCATGCCGTCTGCGACCCGGAAAAGCCGTTTTCCTGGCGCAATCCTCTCGTATTCAGGCATCTCGTCGCCGAAGCCAAGGCGGGCAGGATGGTCGTCGCGAAGGCGGGGTTGCGCGCGTGGCGCATCTATGCCGACGGACATTGGCAGGAGTCGGCCTGATGCCGTCCTTTCATGATGTTTGCGGCGTCCTTCTTCCGAATGTGCGGATCATGAGCCCGATCGACACGCTTTCCTTCGTCATCATGCGCAAGGCGCGCGTCGCCGCTCTCCTTTGCGGGGGGCTCGCGGCCGCCGCTCCGGCCAGCGCCGAAACGATCAAGGCGCATTACGCGCTGAGCCTGATGGGCCTTTCCATAGGCAGCGCCTTCGCCTCGGGCGTCGTCGAGCCGCAGACCTATCGCATCGACATTTCGATGAAGACGACGGGGCTCGCCAATCTCGTCAACAGCACGAAGGGCGCAGCCTCCGCGACAGGCGGTCTTGGTTCTGGCGGGCCGTCGCCCGCGACCTACGCCAATACGACCGCCAACAGCGACGAAACGCGCACCGTTCGCATGGCGCTCGGCGGCAATTCCGTGCAGGCCGTGGAGGTGAAACCGGCGCCCTGGGACGCCGCCGCGCGCATCCCCGTCACCGAGAGCGCGAAAAGGCGCGTCGTCGATCCGGTGAGCGCGCTGATCATGAGCGTGCCGTCGGGGCAGGATCTGGCGGGCCCCGCAGCCTGCGATCGCACGATCTCCGTCTTCGACGGCGTGACGCGTTTCGACGTCGCGCTGTCCTACGCCGGCGCGCATGAGGCGCATACGAAGGGCTACTCCGGCCCGGTGGCTGTCTGCTCGGCGCGCTATACGCCGATCGCCGGACACCGTCCCGACAGCACCTCGACGCGCTACATGGCGGAGAACCACGACATGAACGTCTGGCTCGCGCCGCTCCCGGAGGCCCATGTCGTCGTGCCGATCCACATCGACATCCGCACGGCCGCCGGCAAGCTCGTCATCGACGCCTCGGAATTCCAGGTCGGTCAGCGACGCGCGGATTCCGGTCGCTGACCCGTCGCATCAGTCGATCCGCACTTCCTTCGTCGTTTTCCGGTTGCGGCGGTCGGATTCATACTCGAGATAGCGGACTTCCGTCGGTTCGCCGCCCGGGTTCAGGCAGAAGGACGGGCGCGGCGTGAAGCCGCCCGCCGGATTCTCGAAACATTCCGAGAAACGCACTTCGCATTGGAACATGGTCTCGGTTTTCGGCGCGGCGCGGGCGGCGACGGCGCGCGCCTTTTCCACTGCTTGCGCGCAGACGTCCGCCGCGATTCCCCATGCCTTGCAGTCGTTGAGCGTGGACATGTATTTTCCGCCGCCGGCGCACGCGGGGGTGCGGCCCCGCATCGCATAAAAGGCCGAAAAGCCGGCCGCGGCAAGCGCGACCCCGATCACGACTATTGTCAAACCCCTGGTCGCCATGCGTTTCCACTTGTTCTTCTTTTGCTGATCGAAGCGAGATTAGTCGCCCGCCGCATCGTGCGGCAAGCGTAAACTGTGCTCTTGTCCGGCTGAGACGCGACGACTCGTCGCAATGCTGTCCCGGGCGGTCGCTTGACAAGGATCGGCGACTACAATAGTTGGTCGCACCACCGCATTTCGGAACCGCAGCGATGCGCTGTGGAGCAATATGGCTCACCGACGCGGACAGGGCCGAACGAGCGATGCAGACATGTTCCCCCCTATGTGAACTTGACGTATAGTCATACACGCAGGGGAACGGGTCCGCGGTGAGATCCACGTGACCGCGATTACAAAAATGACGGCGCCGCTTGCGGCAGTGTTGTATTGTGACATGTCGGCTTGTGGTTAAGAACCGGCAAACTGTGTGACAGAAGGAGGAACTTATGGGCGCTATTCTCGAACTGACCAGCTATGCGGCGACCCCGATGGGCATGATCGCGATCATCGTCATCGGCGCGGTTGCTTATTTCGCCGCCCGCTGGGTCTTCACCGACTAAGGCGACCGCTCGAAGCAGCGTTTTCAGGCGCGGCGCGTCGGCTTTGGGTCGATGCGCCGCGCCTTATTTTTGTCTCGCGCTTCCATCCGTCCAGCCCTGCGGGCAGGACTTGCTTCCTCAAAGGCGGCGAGTATTCTATCGCCGTGCGCCAACTCGAACGGGTAGGCGTGCGCTTTGTCCCGATCTCATAAATTACAATAAGTTGAGAGAATCGGCGACGATCTTCAGCGGCGATAATTGGCTCGCGGGCGCGCTTCGCCCGGGCCTGGAGGAGATGATGATCCCTACCTCTTCGATCAGGCCCGCGGACTCCGCGGCGGAGGGTCTTCGCGCCAGCGGCGAAGAAGCGGCGCGGCCACGCGCGGCCCGCCCCGAAAACGACGGTCGCGAAACCATGTCGCAAGGCGAGCGCATCGACGTCGCCATCGCCGACAAGAGTCCGCTCATACTTGCCGGGCTCGACAAGCTTCTCTCCGACGACAAGCGCTTCAACCTCGTTCTCAAGGTCACCGACGGCGAGGAATTCCTTGAGGCCGCGCGCCAGCAGAAATTCGCCATAGCCGTCATCGGCTGGCAACTGCCGACGTTGCACGCCCGCGACGTGCTGCGCGCGCTCTCGCGCCAGGTCGCCGCGCCGAAGATCGTCGTCTACAGCGGCACCAATGATCCGGCCGCGCCGGCCGAGACGCTGCAACTCGGCGGCGCCGGCTTCGTCTCCAAGCGCGCTCCGCCAGAGCGCCTCCTCGACGTGCTGGCGGCGGTGGCGGCGGGCGACATGGTGTTTCCCTTCGTCGACATCCGCAAGATGCGCAGCGATCCGCTCGAGAATCTGACGCTGCGCGAGCGCAGCCTGCTGTCGGCGCTCGGCTCCGGCCACACCAACAGCCAGCTCGCCAAGGATTTCGGCGTCTCGATCAACACGATCAAGTTCCACCTGCGCAATCTTTTCGAGAAGCTCGAAGTGCGCAATCGCGCCCAGGCGATCGCGCTGTTTCTGGAGATGAAGCATGGCGCCTGGCCCGGCGGCGCGTCGGGCGGCCGCAATCTCGAAGGCCCCGCCGGCGCGCGCGGGCGCAGGGGGCACGGGCGGCCGGAGTAATCCGGCCGGCGTCCCTCCCGCCGGAAAATCGTCTACGGCGCGGGGAAAAGCGCGTCGGTCTTGCCGGTCAGCCGATAGGCGACGAGCCCCATCCATTCATGCGCGGCGAATTCGACGACGCCGATCGCCTTTACCGCGAAGCGCGGCAGGATGAAGCTGAACTTGCCATTGGTGCGGTAATCGACCGGATAGGCGATCACCGGAAAATTCGCCTTGCGGAAAATGCCGATCGAGCGCGGCATGTGCATCGCCGACGTTACGAGAAGCCAGCGCTCGCCGGGCTTCGGCTGCACGAGTTCGCGTGTGAAAATGGCGTTCTCGAATGTGTTGCGCGAACGGTCTTCGTAAAGAATGTCGCCGGCGTCCAGCCCGACGTCGCGCCAGAAGCGCTTGACGCCCTCGGCCTCGGTAAAGGGCGAGCCGCGCAGCGCCGCCGTGCCGCCCGTGAAGACGATGCGCGCATTGGGATAACGGCGCTTGAGCGCGATGGGAGCGGTGAGGCGCTCCGCAGCGTCGACCATCGCCGTATGACCGAGCTCCGCGCTCAGCTTTTCGTCGACCGTGCCGCCAAGCACGATGACGCCGTCGGGCGCCGGCATGTCATCCCCGGGCCGCGGAAAACGCGACTCGAGCGGCGCGCCGAGAAACTGTCCCACGGGACCGAAGGCCATGAGCGCCAGCGCCGCCGCGCTCACGGCCGCGAAGCGGCGGCCCCAGCGTGCGAAGCGCGTGTAAAGCAGCGCGGCGCCGAGCGCTGCGAGAAAGATGAAGAAATGCGCAGGCGCGAAGAAGAACTCGAAAATCTTCGAGGCGATGAAGAACATGGCGCCGCCGTGCTCGATGATTGTGGAAGCCCGCCGTCATTGCGAGCGAAGCGAAGCAATCCCGCCGCGCGCGCGGCTAGCGGATTGCTTCATCGCCCTCTATTCCTCGCAATGAAGTCGTTGCGTCTTTACGCCATCACATGTTCGGATAGTTCGGCCCGCCGCCGCCTTCCGGCGGAACCCAGGTGATGTTCTGCGCAGGGTCCTTGATGTCGCAGGTCTTGCAGTGCACGCAGTTCTGCGCGTTGATCACGAAGCGCGGATCGGACTTCGTCTCTTCGTCGCCGTAGACGACTTCATAGACGCCAGCCGGGCAATAGAGCCGCGCCGGCTCGCCATAGATCGGCAGGTTTTGCCTGATCGGGATCGACGGGTCGGCAAGCTTGAGATGCACCGGCTGGTCTTCCTCGTGATTGGTGTTCGACACGAAGACGGACGACAGCTTGTCGAAGGCCGGTTTCTGCGTGAGCTTCTGATAAACGATCGGCGTCACTTCCGAGAGCGGCTTCAGGCAGGCGTGGTCCGGCTTGCCATGCGATTGCGTGCCGAAGAAGGAGAAGCCGAAAAGGGAATTGGTCCACATGTCGAGCCCGCCGAGCGAGGCGCCGACATAAGTGCCGTATTTCGACCACAGCGGCTTGACGTTGCGCACGGGCTTGAGGTCGCGGCCGATGTCCGACGTGCGCCATGAGGCGTCATAGGCGCTGACCTCGTCATGCGCGCGGCCTTCGGCAATTGCGGCGGCGACATGTTCGGCGGCCATGATTCCCGACAGCACGGCGTTGTGCGAGCCCTTGATGCGCGGCACGTTCATGAAGCCCGCGCCGCAGCCGATCAGCGCGCCGCCGGGGAAAGTCAGCTTCGGCACGCTTTGCCAGCCGCCTTCCGTCAGCGCGCGGGCGCCATAGGCGAGGCGCTCGCCGCCTTCCAGCGTCGGGGCGATCATCGGATGGCACTTGAAGCGCTGGAACTCGTCGAAGGGCGAGAGCGTCGGATTCGAATAATTGAGATGCACGACGAAGCCGATCGAAACGAGATCGTCGTCGAAATGGTAGAGGAAGGAGCCGCCGCCCGTGTCGGACTGCAGCGGCCAGCCGAAGGAATGCTGCACGAGGCCCGCCTTGTGCTTCTCCTTCGGGATTCGCCAGAGCTCCTTGAAGCCGATGCCGAACTTCTGCACGTCGCTGTTCTTCGCCAGCTCATATCTCGCGATGAGCTGCTTCGACAGCGAACCGCGCGCGCCCTCGGCGAAGAGCGTGTATTTGCCGCGCAGCTCCATGCCGCGGGTGAAGCTGTCCTTGGGCGTTCCGTCGCGGTCGACGCCCATGTCGCCCGTCGCCACGCCGACGACTTCGCCCTTTTCGCCGTAGAGAATTTCGGCGCCCGCGAAGCCGGGATAGATCTCGACGCCGAGGTTTTCGGCTTCGCTCGCCAGGAAGCGCACGACATTGCCGAGCGAGCCGATGAAATTGCCATGATTGTTCATCAGCTTCGGCATCAAGAAATTGGGGATGCGGAAGCCGCCCTTCTCGGAGAGCAGAAGGAACTGATCGTCATGAACCTGCGTCTTCAACGGCGCGTCGTCGCGCGTGCGCCAGTCGGGCAGAAGACGGTCGAGGCCGATGGGGTCGATAACCGCGCCCGAGAGAATATGGGCGCCGGGCTCGGAGCCCTTTTCAATGACGACGACGGAAAGATCGGGAGCAACCTGCTTCAGCCGAATCGCCGCCGCGAGTCCCGCCGGGCCGGCGCCGACCACCACCACGTCGTAGTCCATCCCTTCGCGCGCCGGCAGTTCCGTAACTTCTTCAGCCATTTTCGATCCCTTTTCGGCCTTGTTGGAGACATTCTAGCCTTTTTGTGCGCGACGCGCCAAAAGGAGATTCTCGGCGGATGGGGCGGATCGGCCATCCATGCGACGCGGTAGAGCCGGAAGAGACAGGGCTACATGAAAACGAGCGTCGTGCTGGCGGGGATTCTTCTGGCCCTGGCGGGATTCGCCGTCTGGCGGATAATGGGCGACGGTGCCGAAGGGTCTCCGCGCTTCCTCGGCTATGTCGAGGGGGAGACTCTTTACATCGGCCCCAATGAGGAGGAGCGTCTGGCGAGACTCGCGGTCGCGGCGGGCGCGCAGGTCAAGGCCGGGGACCTTCTCTTCGTCATGACCACCACGCTGCTCGAACGCGCCCGCGCCGAGGCGGGGGCGCGAATCGCGCAATTCGAGGCGCAGGTGGAAAATCTGCAGGCCGCGATGAATCGTCCGCAGCAGATCGCCGTGCTGCAGGCGGCGCTGGAGCGCGCGGAGGCGTCGCTGAAACTCTCGCAGGAGGATTACCAGCGTCAGCGCAAGCTCTTCGCCGAGGGGCATGTCGCCAAGGCGGCGCTGGATCGCGCCGTGATGGCCCGCTCGCGCGACGAGGCGAGCGTCAAGGAGGCGCGCCGTCAGGTCGAGGTCGCGCAAATGGCCAGCCGCTCGCAGGAGATCGAGGCGGCGGAGGCCGCCATCAAGCAGGCGCGCGCGCAACAGCAGGCGCTGGACATTCGCATCAGGCGCCAAAGTGTGACCGCGCCGGCGGACGGCGTCATCCAGGACGTGTTTTTCCGCCCCGGCGAGGTGGTGAAGGCGGGCCAGCCGGTCGTGGCCCTCCTGCCGCCGGAAAATCGGAAAGTGCGCTTTTATGTCGGGGAGCCGCAGCTTGCGCGCGTGAAGCTCGGCGAACGCGTGAAGATCGAATGCGACGGCTGCCCCGACGACCTTTACGGCCGCATCTCCTTCATCTCCGGCCGTCAGGAATACACGCCCCCCGTGATCTTCAGCGACCAGGAGCGGGCGAAGCTTGTCTTCAAGGCCGAGGCGCGGCTGGAGGGCCGCGCGCGGGAATTACCGCTCGGCCTGCCCGCGTCGGTGACGATCTGGCCTGAAGCGGGCGGGGCGGCCAAATGACCGAAGCCGGCGCCGAAAGCAATATCGCCATCGAGGCCTCCGGCCTCACGAAATTCTTCGGCGCCAAAAAGGTCGTGGACAATCTGAGCATGCGCGTCGAGCGCGGCCATATTCAGGGTTTCCTCGGCCCCAACGGCAGCGGCAAGACGACCACGATCCGAATGCTCTGCGGCCTGCTGACGCCGGATGCTGGCGAGGGGCGCTGTCTCGGCTACGACATCCGCACCCAGCAGGAGGAGATCAAGCGGCGCGTCGGCTACATGACGCAGGGCTTCTCGCTCTATCGCGATCTCACCATCCGCGAGAATCTGCTGTTCGTGGCGCGCATTTACGGCCTCGAAGACCCCGAGGGCGCGACGCGGGCGGCGCTGGAGCGGCTGGGGCTGACCTCCCGCGCCGACCAGCTTGCGGGGGAACTCTCCGGCGGCTGGAAGCAGCGGCTGTCGCTCGGAGCCTGTGTCCTGCCCTCGCCCTCGCTGCTCCTGCTCGACGAGCCGACGGCCGGCGTCGATCCCAAGGCGCGGCGCGACTTCTGGGATGAAATCCATCAGCTCGCCACCCAGGGCCTGACCGTCCTCGTCTCCACGCATTACATGGACGAGGCCGAGCGCTGTCACGAGATCGCCTATATCGCCGAAGGGCGGCTGCTCGCCACCGGAACCAGCGAGGAGATCATCGCAGAGGCGGGCCTCTCCACCTGGGTCGTCACGGGCGAAGGGCTCGACGCGCTCGAAGCCCGGCTGAAAATCACGCCCGGCGTGGACATGGTGGCGCGCTTCGGCGTCGCCCTGCATGTCGGCGGGCGCGATGCGGCGGCGATGGAGGCGGTCGTGCGCCGCTGCGCCGATCCGGCGCATCGCTGGTCGCGCGACGCGGCGACGCTGGAGGACGTCTTCATCGATCTCATGACCCGCAAGCGGGTGGAGCAATGACCGCGCCGCGACGCATATGGGGCGCCAACCGCCCCGCGCGGCGCGGCCCCGTCGCCCAGTCGTGGCAGCGATTCGTCGCCATGTTCGCCAAGGAGTTCATCCAGCTGCGGCGCGACCGGCCGACCTTCGCGATGATCGTCGGCATTCCGCTGATCCAGCTCATGCTCTTCGGCTTTGCGATCAACACCGATCCCAAGCACCTGCCGACCGCGCTGCTGACCAGCGACGACAGCCCCATCACGCGCGCGCTGGTCGGAGCCCTGCGCGCGACCGACTATCTGAACATCAAATATGAGGCGAAGGGCGAGGCGGACGCCGACCGGCTGATCCTTTCCAACAAGGCGCAATTCGTCGTGCAGATCCCGCCGGATTTTTCGAGTCGTCTCGTGCGCGGCGAAAAGCCGTCCTTGCTTCTCGTCGCTGACGCGTCCGATCCCGTCGCGACCTCGGGCGTCGTCGCGGCGGTGCTGGGCGCGGCAGGCCAGGCGCTCGACCGCGAACTCACCGGACCGCTCGCCTCGCTCGCGCAACCCGCTCCGCCTTTCGTCGTCGACATACAGCGTCGCTATAATCCCGCCGGCGAAACGCGCCGCAACATCGTGCCGGGGCTGATCGGCACCATCCTCACCATGACCATGCTGATCTATACGGCGATGTCGGTCACGCGCGAAATCGAGCGCGGCACGATGGAGGCGCTTCTCGCCATGCCGATCCGCCCCGTCGAGATCATGCTCGGCAAGATTGCGCCCTATATCGTCGTCGGCGGCGTGCAGATGGCGACGATCCTCATCGTCGCCTATTTCCTTTTCGGCGTGCCCGTCGTGGGTTCGCTATTCGTGCTCGCGCCGCTCGCGCTGCTCTTCATTGTCGCCAATCTGTCTGTCGGTTACAGCTTCTCCACAGTCGCGACGAACCAGCTGCAGGCGATGCAGATGAGTTTCTTCTTCTTTCTGCCGAGCATGCTTCTCTCGGGATTTCTTTTCCCCTTCCATGGCATGCCGCTCTGGGCGCAATATCTCGGCGAGATTTTGCCGCTCACCCATTTCCTGCGCATCGTGCGCTCGGTGATGCTGAAAGGCTCCGGCTTCGCCGATCTGGCCGTCGACGCCGGCGCTCTGGCGATTTTCGCGCTTGCAGCAATGAGCCTCGCCGTGATGCGCTTCCGCCAGACGCTCGACTGAGGCCGTTGACGGCCGGGGCTTCGCGCCTCACATTTGTCTGCGGAGGACAGCATGACGACCGACGCCGATCCGATCACGAGATTCAACAACATCCTGAAAGTCGTCGCCGTAATTGCGCTGCTTCTGGGCGCCTATAATCTCTGGTCCTTCTTCAACAGCAGCCGCTATCAGGCGCTGTGCGGAGCCTCCTATTGGGAACTGAGCCGCACGCAGCTCGATTCCTGCCTGGATGCGAAGAAGGAACTGGACAAATAGCGCGGGGTTTTCAATTGCGAGCGGCAGACATGACGAAAAATCCGGCGCATCCGATTTTCGTCGCCGCGCTCGCGCTGTGTGCGACTCCGGCGACGGCGACCGAAATTCATCTCGATTGTGCGCGTTCGAACCAGACGGCGATGGTCGACATCGACACCGACCGCAACTTCCTCCAGATCATGTGGGGCGAAGGCGTCGCGGAGGAATACAAGGACGGCGACTCCTATATCTCCGGCCCCGACAAATACGGGCGCAAGGAAAAAGTCGTCTATGTGATGAACATGGTCAAAAGCGTCGTCACCTTCGGCTCGGACCGCCTCTGCATGGAGGACGGCGCGAAGAAATGCGCGGACCAGCATGTGCGCAACACGCTGGACGTCAATCGCGGCGAAATGAAATATGACAATGGCGACGAGATCGCCGTTCTGACATGCAACCCCGCGCCGCCGGGGCGCCGGTTTTAGATTTTCACATCAGCCGCGCGAGGCTTTGCAGGAAAAAGCCGGCGAAAAGCAGCAGGCCTGCGTCACGATTCGAACGGAAAAGCCTCAATGCCGTCGGCGGAGCAACGTCTTCGCGAGTCCGCGACGTCTGCCAGGCGAGATGCGCCGCATAGGCGACGACGCCGAGCCAGGCGAATACGCCGCCGCCAGCGAGATGGACCGCGAGCGCCGCGCTGATCACGGAGCCCGTATAAAGCCCGCCGACCGCCAGTTGCACATTCTCGCCGAAGAGCCGCGCCGTCGAACGCACGCCCGCAATCGCGTCGTCGCGCAGATCCTGCAGCGCGTAGATCGTGTCGTAGCCGATCGTCCACAGAATCGCGGCGAGATAGAGCAGCAGCGCCGGCGCCTCGAGCGCGCCCGTGCGCGACGTCCAGCCGAGCAGCGCGCCATAGGCGAAGGCCGTTCCGAGGATCGCCTGCGGCCATGAGGTGAAGCGTTTGGCGAAAGGATAGAGAAGGACGATCAGCGGCGACGCAAAGCCGAGCGCGATGGTGAGGCCGTTGACGGACAGAAGCACCCAAAGGCCGATCAGGCATTGCGCGACGATGAACCAGATCGCGGCGCGGGGGCTGACGCGGCCGCTCGCGAGAGGGCGTCCGCGCGTGCGCTCCACTTTCGCGTCGATCTCGCGGTCGACATAGTCGTTGTAGGTGGAGCCGGCGCCGCGCATCACGACGGCGCCGATGAAGAAGAGCGTCAGATGCCAGAGATTGGGCGCCTCACGGAGCGAGGCGGAGGCGAGCGCGCTTCCTTCCCAGCAGGGCAGAAGTAGCAGCCACCAGCCGACGGGCCGATCGAGCCGCGCAAGCTGCACGAAGGGGCGCAGCCTCGCCGGCGCATGGCGCCAGAGCCAATGATCTGCGACAGCGTCCGGAAGAAGAGTGTCGGCGTCGTCGCCGCGCGTCAGGCTCACAGCGGTCCGGAGGGCAGTTTGGGCGGCGCCATCATGCCGCCGCCGTTGGCGGCCTGCTCGCGCTGCTGCTCCATCATCTTTTTCATCTTCGCGGCGACCGTGCAGGCCTGCGAGGCGAAGTTCTGGGTCTTGCTGCGCGCCTGCTTGAAGCCGTCGAGCACATTGTCCGGAATGTTGCACCATTCCTTGTTCTTGGTCATGTAGTTGAGCATCTCGGTCTCGATGCCGACGAGCTTCTTGGCGGCGGGGCAGGCGGCGTTCGGGTCCATCTTGCCCTTGCCGGCCTTGCCCAGATTGTTCAGAACCTGGATCTGGCCCATGCGCCGTTCCGTCAGCTTCTGGAAGTCCTCCTGGCAGGACTGCGCGGACGCGCCGCTCGCGCCGGCGAGAAGCGCCAGCAGCGAGAGGCCTGCGACCATGCGCGGGTAGGAGAAGGCGCCGATGATCATGACGTTCTATCCGCTTTAAGGGGCTGTTTGTGTTACCAGCAGGCTTGCCGGTCATGCAAGTTTTCGCCAACCTGTCGGCAAACAAAGCGGCCGCTTCAAGGCAAGGTCCCCGCAAGGCGCCGCCGCACAGCAGGATCCGATCTTGTCACATTATGACTTCTCTGCGCAGCGTCTCTTCGTCGAAAGCGCGCTGGCGCCGGGAGCCGACGTCCTCCCGCCCGCCGAAGCGCTCAACTACCTGCTGAACGTCCTGCGGCTGCGCGAGGGCGACCCGATCGTTCTTTTCAACGGCCGCGATGGCGAATTTCGGGCGGAATTGCGGGAGGTGACCCGCCGCTCGGCCCGGCTCGCGGTAGGCGCGCAGCTTCGTCCCCAGACGCCGCGCGCCGACCTCGACTATTGCTTCGCCCCGCTCAAGCAGGCGCGGCTCGACTATATGGCCCAGAAGGCGACCGAAATGGGCGCCGGCCGGCTCCTTCCGGTCGTCACCCGCCGCACCCAGGTCCGCCGCGTCAATACATCGCGGCTGCGCGCCAACGCCGTCGAGGCCGCCGAGCAATGCGGCGTTCTCGCCGTGCCGGAGGTGGGGGAGGCCGCGGATTTGCCCGAGTTCCTGGCGGGCTTTCCCGCGGGGCGGCTTCTCGTCTTCTGCGACGAGGACGCGCCGATCGCCAATCCCGTCGCGGCGCTCGCTGGGAGGGAAGGCGAGGGAATCAGTCTGCTCGTCGGGCCGGAGGGCGGCTTCGACGACGTCGAGCGCGAATCGATCGCGCGTCTCCCCAATGTCGTCCGTCTGTCGCTGGGGCCGCGCGTGCTGCGCGCCGACACCGCCGCCGTCGCCGCGCTCGCCGTCGTGCAGGCGACGATCGGCGACTGGCGCTGAGGGTTCGTGCGGCCATCAACCGTTAACCTTTCGACTATACGAAAAATAAAGTGAAAATTGCTCCTATCCCAAATGAGACGGACGACCTGGCCAATTGCGACACGATCCTGCCACGATGTTCGGCTCTATTGATCGGGTGACGGGAGGGCGTCGTCGCAAGGTCGCGGAAGGCGGCTCAGCGGCAAACCCGACCGCAAAAAATTGACTGGGCCAGATTGGCCGACGCGTCGCCCGGCGGCGCGCGACAATCGGAACCGAGGCTGACCAACCCATGATGTTCGCCGCTTTACGCCCCCTCGCATCTTCCGGTTTCGCGAGCGCCAGCGTGCTCGGAGCCATGCTTGCGACCTTCGCCGTCGCGCCGGCCGGCGCGGAGACCGTCAGCCATTGCGCGCGCTATGGTTCGGACTATGTCGCGGTTGCGGGATCGAACGGATGCGTTCGGATCGGCGGCCATGTGCGTGTCGACATCGCCCGCACCCCGGTCGCGCCGATGGGCTATGTCGCCATGCAGGACGGCGTGCATCACGCCGCCGCTCGCGCCGCCAACCTTCAGCCAGTCGCGCCCTTCGGGCTCAACGACCTGTTCCCGCGCTGAGGAGACGCCGGGCGGACTTTCTCGCGTGAAGGCGTGGCGTTACGCCAATGAGATCAGAAGCCTTTCCGGTTCGATCTGGCCGGAAAGGTTTTTTACATCGGGATGACGCAGTCCGTGAAAGCGCCGTCGACTGATTCGCTCCAGGCGCCGCGATAGGCTTCCAGACGGCGCTCCGCCAGCGTCCGGCCTTCTTCCACAATCCGTTCCAGCGGCGCGAGATAGATTCTCTCGTCGCGCCCTTGCGCATCGAAGCGCGCGCGGCGCTCGAGGCCCGCCGCCGCTATCTCCAGCATGTCGCGCGCGATGTCCCGCACGCTGCGCCCCTCGATCCCGGCCGCCAGCGCCCTTGTCGGAACTTCGGCGCGCAGGGTCTCGCGCGCGGCGGCGCTCCATCCCTTTGTCATCTGAAGCGCCTGATCGAGCGCGACGCGATCGTAATAGAGCCCGGCGAAAAGGGCCGGCAGCGCGGTCATATGCGCCCGCGGCCCGCCATCGGCGCCGCGCATTTCGAGATAGGTCTTGAGCCGCACCTCGGGAAAGATGGTGGAGAGGTGGTTGGCCCAGTCCGACATCGTCGCGCGCTCGCCCGGCAATTGCGGCAGGCGGCCGGCCAGAAGATCGCGGAAACTCGCTCCGGCGACGTCGTGATAGACGTCCCCGCGCTTGACGAAATACATCGGCACGTCGAGCGCATATTCGACGTAGCGCTCGAAACCGAAACCCTCCTCGAAGACGAAGGGCAGCATGCCGGTGCGATCCGGATCGGTGTCGCGCCAGATCCAGGAGCGCTGCGACAACTGCCCTGTCGGCCTGCCGTCGAGGAACGGAGAATTGGCGAAAAGCGCGGTGACGACGGGCTGCAGCGCAATGCCGACGCGCATCTTCTCGACCATGTCGGCCTCGCTGACGAAGTCGAGATTCACCTGCACCGTCGCGGTGCGGAACATCATGTCGAGACCGCGCGAGCCGACCTTCGGCATATAGGCCGACATGATGGCGTAGCGCTGCTTGGGCATCGCGGGCGTTTCCGCGCGCGACCATTTCGGGCTGCAGCCGAGATCGAGAAATTTGACGCCGAGCGGGCGCGCCACGGCGCCGAGTTCGCTGAGATGGGCGTCGAGTTCCGCCTGGGTGGCGTGAACGTCGACGAGCGGCGCCCCGGAGAGTTCGAATTGCCCCCCCGGTTCGAGCGATATGGCGCCGCCGCCGCGCGGATCGGCGAGGCCGATCAGATTGTCCTGGTCGAGAATCGGCTCCCAGCCGATACGCTCCCGCAGGCCTTCGAGAAGGCTGCGCACGCCGCCGCGCTTGCCGTCGCCCTCGTAGGGCACGGGCGCAAGCCTGTCGGCGTAGAAGGGAATCTTCTCGTGTTCCGTGCCGATGCGCAGCACGGCGTCGACGCCCTTGCAACCGGCTTCCAGCGATTCGACGAGCGCATTTTGCGACGTGATCGGCGTCGTGTCTGATACGTCGCGGGCCATTTCAGAGAAGATTTTCCATAGTAGAGGGGTCGATGCGATCGACCAAGGCGCTGGGGGAAGGCGGCGGGCGCCGCTTTCCGGGGAGGATTCGGGCGCCGCCCGGCCACGGTCGTCCGGCGCCCCCGGCGGATGGATTGCCGGAAAAGCGCTCCGCGCGCAAGTCCGTGAGCGAACGCCGCCGAAGCGGAGAGGCGCGCGCCTCCGGATCCGGCGGGCCGACCCTCCGTGGTCTGATTAAACGCCCGCGAAGTAATTAAGGTTTTTGACAGAATCCTGCTTTAGCTTCACCGGCCATGGAGGCACGATGCTACGGTCATTGCGCAATTTTCTTGTCGACACGCGAGGCGCGACGGCCCTCGAATATGTGACGATCGCCTTTATGGTGTCGATCATCATCATTGCGGGCTCGACGACCATCGGCACCAAGCTGTCGACGCTCTATTACGGCAAGCTCATCGGCAATTTCTGATTTCCGACTCTAGCGTTTTCCCAGCAACTGTCCGAGCAGGCTCTCCAGATCGGATTGACCGCCCGTGTTCGCTGGGGCGCTTTTCCCGACCTTCAGCGTCTTCTGGATCTGCTCGATCGCCTGCTGCAAAGAGGCCTCGTCGATGCCCTCCGGCAGTCCCGACGGCCCCGGGCGGCCCATTCCGGAATCGACGTCGAGCGGCCCGCCGCGATTGAAGCCGCCGCCTGCGTCGGCAGGGCCGCGATCCATGCCGGGCGGCGGCCGCCGGCCGCGCAGAAGCCCGCCGAGCAGCCCGCCCAGAAGGTCTCCGAGGCCGCCGGGAGCGCGGGCCATCCCGCCCCCTGGCGGCGTGGGGGATGGACCCGGCTGCGGCGCGCGCCCGCCGCCGAGCACCTGTCCGAGAATATCGCCGAGTCCGCCGCCCGACGCCCGACCCGCTTCGCCGCCTTGCCGGGGCGTCTGGCCGCCGCCGAGCACCTGGCCGAGGATGTCATTGAGCGCGCCGGAATTGACGAGTTGCCCGAGAACGCCGCCAAGGCCCTGGTTGCTGATCGCTTTTCCGAGGCCGCTGATGAGGATCGAGGCGAGCACCGGCAAAAGCTGGCTGAGAATGTCCGGCCTGACGCCCGACTCGCGCGCGGCGACCTGCACGACCTGACCCGCCGCATCGGGCGAACCGAAGAGGTCGGTGAGGAGATCGCGCCCCATCGCGACCGAGTCGTCGGACTGCGACGCCTCGGGCTCGTCGAAGAAGGAATAGCGCTCGGTGGCCGAGAGCGCGCCGACGACCTTGCCGAATGCGGCGGGCTCCTCGGCCGCGTTGCTGAGGCCGATGGCGAGCGCGGGAGTGAGCGCCTTGATCGCGCTTTCCATCTGCTCCTCGCTCAGGCCGAAACGCTGCGCGAGATTGGCGACAAGCTGTCCACCCTGCGCCGAGTACAGAATTTCGTCGAGGCCCGCCATGCTTCTCTCCCTCCAGATTTTCGCGCCGGGGAATTTCTGACGCTTACCTGATTGCAATCATGGTATCCGATTATCGCCAAAACGCGAGACGATTTCATTTCCTCGCTGTCAAAGCGTTCATCATGATTTCGCGTCTTTCGGCTTCGATCCCTTCATTTAACCTTTGGCAGACGCAAGCGTGTCTACAATCGTTCATGTCGCAATGATTGCGACCCAAGGACGTTCAAAATGTCTCTTGCAAGAAAGCTTTTCACGGTTTCGGGCGACAATGTGGAGCTTGTCAGAGCGCAATATGCGGCGTTCTCCAAACAGATCCCGCTGCTCTATTTCATCCTGATCACCAACTCGCTGGCGATCTGCTACGCCTTCCATGGCGTCGCGCCGAACTATCTTTCGCTCTATCTTCCTGGCGCTCTTTGTCTCTTTTGCGCGGCGCGTTTCGTCTTCTGGATTTCCCACGATGCGGAATGCGTTGGCGACGAACGCGCCTTGCGGCTGCTGCAGCAGGCCAACCGGCTCGCGATCGTGCTCTCATTCCTCTTCACGGCCTGGGCCCTGTCGCTTTATCATTACGGTGACGCATATGCGCGCGGTCAGGTCGCCTTCTATATCGCGATAACGGTCATCGGCTGCATCTTCTGTCTGATGCATGTGCGATCCGCGGCGCTGCTGGTCGCGCTCGTCGTCAACGTGCCTTTCATCCTCTATTTCCTGCTCGAGGATCAGGCGAACCTGCGCGCGATGGCGGTCAACATCGCCCTCGTCACCGTAGCGATGCTGGCGGTGCTGTTCGCCTATTACCGAGATTTCTCCAATCTCGTGGAATCCCGCAAATCACTGATGCACAAACAGGATGAGACGCAGCGGCTGAGCGACGAAAATCTTCGTCTCGCCAATCTCGACAGCCTGACCGAACTCGCCAACCGGCGCAATTTTTTCGGCGCGCTCGACGAGGCTTTCACGGCCGCGAAGCTGTCGCGCCGGCGTCTCGCGATCGGCGTCGTCGATCTCGACGGCTTCAAGCCCGTCAATGACACGCATGGCCACCTCGTCGGCGACAGGCTGCTCGTCGAGGCGGCGCGGCGCATGGAGCTCTGCTGCGAAGGAGTCGCGAGGCTTTATCGGCTCGGCGGCGACGAATTCGCGCTGATCGTCGCGGGAGACCCGTCCGACCGCGCAATCATCGACTTCGGGCGCAGGCTCATCGCGGTGATCCGCGCGCCCTTCTACCTCGGCGAACTCGATGTGCGCATCGGCTCGTCGGTCGGCTTCGCGGTTTTTCCCGACAGCGCCGACACGCCGCCGCGGCTCTATGAGCGCGCCGATTATGCGCTCTATTACGCCAAACGCCACAAGCGCGGCGAGGCGATCCTGTTCTCGCAGGAGCATGAGGAGCAGATCCGCAAATATGGCGTGATCGAACTGGCGTTGAACAGCGCCGATCTGGAGAGCGAACTCTCCATGGTGTTCCAGCCCATCGTCGACGCGCGCACCGGCCGCACGCTGGCGCTGGAGGCGCTGGCCCGCTGGACGAGCCCCTCGCTCGGCGAGGTGTCGCCCGCCAATTTCATACCCGTCGCCGAGCGCTCTGGCTTCATCCGCCGCCTCACCAAGGTGCTGTTGCGCAAGGCTCTGGCCGCCGCCAACGACTGGCCGGAGCAGGTGCGGCTCTCCTTCAACCTTTCCGCGCACGACATTTCCGCCGCCGATGGCGTGTTGCAGATCATCGACATCATTCACCGCAGCGGCGTCGATCCGCGGCGCATCGATTTCGAGATCACCGAGACGACGATCGCTCATGATTTCGACCAGGCATGCGAGACGATCCGGGCGCTCAAGGCGCTGGGCGTGGGCATTTCGCTCGACGATTTCGGCGCGGGCTATTCGAGCCTCAGCCATGTGCGCAATCTGCCGCTCGACAAGATCAAGATCGACCGCAGCTTCGTCGTCGACATCACCACCAACGAGATCAGCTACAATGTCGTGAAGGCGTTGCAGTCGCTGAGCGCCGACATCGGCGTCACCTGCGTGGCCGAGGGGGTGGAGCGTCCCGAACAGGTGCTGGCGCTCGCGAGCATCGGTTGCAACATCGCGCAGGGCTATTATTTCTCGAGACCGATCGCCGAGCCGGAGGTCGCCGCCTATCTCCTGGCCGGCGAGCGCGAGCCCGGCTATCGCCGCGCGGCGGAATAGCCTCGCCCCCCGCGCGGCTTGACAGACCCCCGCCGGCGCGACATCAGTTGCGCCAACTGCCGCAACAAGCGGGCGGCCGGCCCCCCGGGGGCGGCCTCCACGGGCGGAACGCGGGCCCCGGGCGCCGCCACCCGCCATTTGCCGAAGGCGCCAATATGAACGTTCAGCCTCGCGGTATGAAGCCGCCGCTCAAAATCCTTCTGTGCTCGCCGCGCGGATTCTGCGCCGGCGTGGTCCGCGCCATCGACGCCGTCGAGCGCGCGCTCGCCAAATTCGGCCCGCCGGTCTATGTGCGCCACGAGATCGTGCACAACCGCTACGTCGTCGAATCCCTGAAGGCAAAAGGCGCGATTTTCGTCGAGGAGCTCGAGGAAATCCCGAGCACCGACGCGCCGGTTATCTTCTCCGCCCATGGCGTCGCGAAATCCGTTTCCGCCGAGGCGGCGGAGCGCAATCTGCTCGCGATCGACGCGACCTGCCCGCTCGTCACCAAGGTGCACCGCGAGGCCGAAATCCACTGGAAGCGCGGCCGCCGGGTCCTGCTCGTCGGCCATTCCGGCCATCCGGAAGTCGTCGGCACAATGGGGCAGCTGCCGGATGGCGCGGTGGTGCTGGTGGAGTCGGTCGACGACATCGCCGGTCTGAAGCTCGACGACGAGTCGAACCTCGCCTATGTGACGCAGACCACGCTGTCGCTCGACGACTCGCAGGAGATCGTCAATGCGCTGATGCGCCGTTTTCCGCAGATCGTCGGGCCGCACAAGGAAGACATCTGCTACGCCACCACCAACCGGCAGGCGGCGGTGAAGGAAGTGGCTCCGCATGTCGACGCCGTGATCGTCGTGGGATCGCCCAACTCCTCCAATTCGCAGCGCTTGCGGGAGGTGGCAGAGCGCGCCGGCGCGCCCGCGCAGCTCGTGCAGGGCCGCGGCGAGATCGACTGGGAGATCTTCGGCAATATCTCCTCGCTCGGAATCACCGCCGGCGCCTCGGCTCCGGAAGTGCTGGTCGAGGAGATCATGGACGCTTTCGCCGAGCGCTATGAGATAACGGTCGAAACCGTCTCCACCGCCGACGAGAGCGTGTCCTTCCCCCTGCCCAAGGAGCTGCGCGCGATCGCCTGAGGGCGCCGCTCTCAGGGACGACGTCATGGCAGTCTATACTCAGGTCGACGACGCGGAGCTGATCGCTTTTCTCGCGACCTATGATCTCGGCGAACTCCTCTCCTGCAAGGGAATTGCGGAGGGCGTCGAGAACTCGAACTATTACCTTCACACGAGCGCCGGCAGCTTCATCCTCACGCTTTACGAAAAGCGCGTGGCGGAGGCCGATCTGCCCTTTTTCCTTGGGCTGATGGAGCATCTCGCGACGCAGGGCGTCACCTGCCCGCAGCCGGTGAAAAACCGTGCGGGGGCTTCGCTCGGCCGGCTCGCGGGCCGGCCGGCGGTCATCGTCACCTTTCTCGACGGATACTCGATCCATCATCCCGAGCCCGTCCATTGCGCCGCGCTCGGCGAGGCGCTTGCGCGGCTCCATGTCGCCGGCGCGGGCTTTCCGCTCACGCGCGCCAATGCGCTGTCGGTTCAGGGCTGGCGCCCGCTGTTTTCGCCCTCCGCCACGCGCGCCGACGAGGTGGCGGAAGGCCTGCGCGAACTGGTCGAAACCGAGCTCGACCATCTCGAGCGCAACTGGCCGAAGGGACTTCCCGGGGGCGTCATCCACGCCGACCTTTTTCCCGACAATGTCTTCTTCCTCGGCGACCGGATTTCGGGCCTGATCGACTTCTATTTCGCCTGCACCGACGCCTACGCCTACGACCTCGCGATCTGCCTCAACGCCTGGTGCTTCGACGAGAATCACGTTTACCAGCCGGAGAAGGGCGTGGCGCTGCTTGCCGCCTATCGCCGGCTGCGGCCGCTGACCGCGCAGGAGATCGCCGCCTTCCCGCTCCTTGCGCGCGGGGCGGCGCTGCGCTTCCTGCTCACGCGTTTCGTGGATTGGCTGAACGTGCCCAAGGGCGCGCTCGTGCGACCGAAAGACCCGCTCGAATACGCCGCCAAACTGCGTTTCCACCGCGCCGCGGAGGGCGTGAGCGGATACGGCCTGGCCCCATGACGAAACGCGTCTCCATTTGGACCGACGGGGCCTGTTCCGGCAATCCGGGCCCCGGCGGCTGGGGCGCGATCCTGCGGTTCGGCGAACACGAAAAGGAAATAAGCGGCGGCGAGCCGCTGACCACCAACAACCGCATGGAGCTGATGGCCGCCATCATGGCGCTGGAGGCGCTGACGCGGCCTTGCGTGATCGATCTCTACACCGACTCGCAATATCTGCGCGGCGGCGTCACCTCCTGGATCAAGGGCTGGAAAGCCCGCGGCTGGCGCACGGCGGACAGGAAGCCGGTGAAAAACGTCGAGCTCTGGCAGCGCCTGGAGGCCGCCGAGGAGCGGCATGACGTCCACTGGCACTGGGTGAAGGGCCATTCCGGCCATGAGATGAACGACCGCGCAGACGCGCTCGCGCGCGCCGGCCTCGCGCCCTTTCTCCCGCGCCGGTCGGCGTCGGCCTGAGCCCCCTTGCACAGCGCGCGGGCGCGCCTATTTGACTTATCAATACCCAGGACTCTCTTCTTCAAACCTGAAAGGGCGTGGCGCGAGCCGCGCCCTTCTTTCTGCGGCCATCATCTTGACACCTGCGGGCGCCAAGCAACCATGCAGTCAAGAGTATGCGCGTCTTTGCTGATTCTCTCCGCACGGAGACGGGACGTCCATGCACCAGCCCAGAAAATGGTGGATCGGCCTGCCGATCCTCGCCGGTCTTGTTTATTTCGCCGCGGCGAATCTGACGCCGCGGATCGAAGCCGATCTGCAATCCCGCGCGGCGTCGCTGCTCGCGCGGACGCCGGAGGGCGGCGGCTCGCCGCAAATATCCGTCTCCGGCCGCGATGTGACGATTTCGGGCGTCAGCCTTGCCGCCGGCGCGCTCGACGACCTGCGTATGGCGCCGGGACTGCGAAAACTCGCCGCCGGCGCCTCGACCGTCGTCGCGATCGCGAAACCCGTCGACTCCGAGTCGCCGCCGCCGCGTGACGCGCCCGGCGGGAACCCCTATGCGTTTTCGGCCGCGATCGGCGAGGGCATGATCACGCTTTCCGGTCAGTTGCCGAGCGAAGAGCTGCGGAAGACCGTCGTCGCGCAGATCGCGGCGCTCGGCGCGGGCGCGGCTGTCAGCGACGCGACGCGGATCGACGCCGCCGCGCCAACGGGAGACTACGCCGCCGCGGTCGGCTTCGCGCTCGAGGCGCTGGGGCGCCTGTCGCAGGGCAGGGTCGCTATCGCCGGCGGAAAGGTCTCGGTCGAGGGACAGGGCCGCGAGAATGTGCGGGCCGAGACCATCGAAGCGGAGGCGAAGGCGCGGCTGCCGCAGGGCTTCGAACTCGCCCGGGCCGACGTCGTGGCCGGCCCCGTGTCGCCCTATGTCTTCGGCGCGACGCGCGAGGGCGCGGAGGCGACGCTTACCGGCTTCGCGCCCGACGAGGGGGCGCGCAAGCGCATCGTGGAGGCCGCGCGGCGCCGCTTCTTCGGCGCGACGGTCGCCGACCGGTTGTCCATCGCCACAGGCGCGCCGCCGAATTTCATCGAAGCCGTCGACGCCTCGCTCGCCGCGCTCTCGCGGCTTGCCGAGGGCAGGCTTTCGATCCGCGGCGCAAATGTCACGCTCACCGGCGCCGCGCATTACGACGAAGCTCGCGCCGAGGTCGAAGCCGCTTTCGCGGCGGCGCTGCCGAAGAGTTTCAGGAACGACGGGCGCCTTGGCGCGCGCGCCGCCGGATCGCCGCTCGACGCCGCCGCCTGCCGGACGGCGCTTACGGACCTCGCGCGGACGCCGATCATCTTCGAAACGGATGATTCGGCTGTCGCCGCGGACTCGGCGCCGCTCGTCGACGCGCTGACGGCGACCGTGCTGCGTTGCCGGGCCGCGACGATCGAGGTCGCTGCGCATACCGACAATTTCGGCATCGAGGAAATCAATCGCAGCCGAACGAAGCGGCGGGCGCAGGTCCTGGTCGACCGCCTCATCAAGGCTGGCGCTGATCCGTCCAGGGTTTCGGCCGCCGGTTATGGAAGCGAGCGCCCCGTCGCGCCAAACGACAGCGACGAAAATCGGGCGCGCAATCGGCGCGTCGAATTCGTCGTGCGATAACTGCGAGCAACGGAGAAGGCTTATGCTGTATTTGGTTGCGCTCGGTTGGCCATGGTTCGCCGGCGCCCTCGCCCTCGGCGCGCTCGTCGGCTTCGTTACTTTCAACACGGCGAAGAGCGCGACATTTTCGGGCGGCTGGATCATCGTCGCGGGCGTCCTCGCGCTCGCCATAGGCGGCGCGGTTTCCTGGCTCGAAATGCTGAGCGGGCGCACGGCGGCGACTTTCGACATCGCGCTTCTCGCAGGCCTCGCCTATGCGGTCGGCCTGCCGGTCGGCGGCGCGCTGAAATCCCTCGGCGGCGCGCCCGAGCCGAAGCGTCCGAAAGTCGCGCCTGTCGTCGTCACGCGTCGCGAGGGGCCGATCGTCGCGGCGCCGGAGCCGATCATCGTTCCGCAGGAGACCGTCGCATCCCCTGAAGCGCCCGCGTCCGCCGATGTTGCCCCCGCCATGGAGGGAGAGGCGCCGCCCGCGAAGAAATCGCTGCCCGGCCTGCCGCCCGCCAGGCTCGCTGCGCCGCGCGGCGGCGCGCCCGACGATCTCGCCCGCATAAAGGGGCTCGGCCCTAAGAGCGTCGAAAAGCTGCACGCGCTCGGCGTTTTCCATTATGATCAGATCGCCGCGTGGAATCTGGACAACGCCAGATGGATCGGCGCGGCCATCGGCGCCCCCGGTCGCGTCGAACGCAGTAAGTGGATTCAGCAGGCGCGCGCGCTCATCGAGGCGGATGAAGCAGTGGAGCGCGCCTGAGAGGGAAGGGGCGACGTGTCGAATTTGCGTCCATTTGCGCTCGCGCTTTTCTGCGCGCTCCTCGTCGCGCCTGCGCCGCTTAACGCGCAGGACATGCTGCAGGGCGTCGATCTCTCGCAGCCCGCCTATTCTCAGGCCGAACTCTCGCGCGCCGATGTCGAAACCGCCCTGAAAGACCGCAAGTCGGGCGTTAAAGTGGATTTCTCGGGCAAGAGCCTCAATGGCCTCGACCTCTCCGGCCTCGATCTTTCCGGCGTAAATTTTCGGGCCGCGCGGCTGAACAAGGCGCGGCTTTCCGGCGCCAATCTCGACGGGGCCATTCTCGATCAGGCCTGGATGATGGAGGCCGACCTCACAGGCGCCTCGCTGAAAGGCGCGCACGCCTTCGCCGCGCAGATGCAGCGCATGCGGGCCGACGGGTCCGATTTCTCCGGCGCCCGCGTCGCTGGCGATCTCACCGGCGCGTCGTTGCGCGGCGCGAAGTTCAACGGCGCCGATCTTTCCGCCGACATGAAGAACCAGTCGATGGGCCTGATGCGCGCGGTGCTGCGCTCGGCCGTGCTTGAGGGCGCGCAATTCCAAAAGGCCAATCTGATGAGCGCCGATCTGCGTTTCGCCCATGCGGCCGGCGCGGATTTCACTGGCGCCAATCTCATGAACGCCGACGCCTCCGGCGCCGATCTCGCCGGCGTCATCCTGACGGGGGCGAACGCCAAGGACCTCGATCTCGACTCCGCGCAGATCGACGCATCGGCCGAAAGCGCGCTCCAGAATGCCCAGCATCTCGATCGCGCCCGCCGAAAATGAGTCATGAATCGATTCGCATCGGCGTCGATCTCGGCGGCACCAAGATCGAAGCGATCGCGCTCGATCTCTCCGGCGAGATCCTCGCCCGCCGCCGCGTTGCGACGCCCGCGCATGACTATGGAGAGATCGTGCGTTCCATCGTCGCGCTCGTTCACGATCTCGAACTCGAAACCGACCGCCGTGGAACGGTCGGCGTCGGCGGTCCGGGATCGATCTCGACCCACACTGGCCTTGTGAAAGGCTCCAACACCACCGTCGTCAATGGCAAGCCGCTCGTCGCCGATCTTTCGCGGGCGCTTCAGCGTCCCGTGCGCGTCGAGAATGACGCAAATTGTTTCGCGCTCTCCGAGGCGGTGGACGGCGCCGGGCGGGGCGCGCGCGTCGTCTTCGGCGTGATTCTCGGCACCGGCGTCGGCGGCGGCGTCGTCATCGACGGAAAGACGCATGCGGGCCGCAATCGCATCGCCGGCGAATGGGGCCATACGCCGCTGCCGTGGATGACGCCGCAGGAATATCCGGGCCGGCGCTGCTTCTGCGGCCACGACGGTTGCATCGAGACTTTTCTTTCCGGCCCGGCGCTCGCGCATGACTATTTCGTCCGCACGGGGGAGGCCGTGAAGGGTCTCGATATCGTCGCGCGGGCCGATGAAGGCGAAGAGGCTGCGCTCGCCACTTTCGACGCCTATCAGGACCGTCTCTCGCGCGCGCTCGCCATGCTGATCGACATTCTCGATCCGGACGTGATCGCGCTCGGCGGCGGCGTCTCCAACATCGCCCGAATCTACGAGGGGCTGACCGCGCGTGTCGCGCGCCACGCCTTCACGGACGCGCTGGACACGAAAATATTGCGCAACGTCCACGGCGATTCCGGCGGCGTGCGCGGGGCCGCCTGGCTGTGGCGAGACGAGGCTCAGTGACGGCCGACAGGATGGGTCCAGCGGTGGATCTGTTTTTCCGCCGCATGGGCCGCGTCGCTGACGCCATACCAGACCGCCCGCGTCGTTTCGCCGCCAAAGAATTGTTCGTCCATCGTGATGAACGCCGCGAGAAAGCTCGCGAGGAACGCCAGCTTCGACATGATTTCAAGGGACTCCAACCCTCACCCGGGGTTTATGCCGATTTTGTACACGCCTATCTGTAAACGCCGGTTTTTGAGCAAGGATTTCAGATTTACTTAAAATTGCGAAGGTCGGCGGGAAATGCCGGGGCGGCCATTTTCCGTCCTTGCGGGCCGGTGTATGCGAAGGTCTGTCGCGGCGCTGTTCGGGCGTCCTGAACAAGGGATGAGAAATGGGCGCCTCCGGCGACACGCCGACAACGGCAAAGAAGCTCGCTTTTCTCGCGTCCGGGACGCCGGAGGCCGAGGAGGCGCGCAAGCGGCTGGTCGAGAAATACGGCGACGTCCCGCCGGAGGACGCCGACTGCATCGTCGCGCTCGGCGGCGACGGCCTCATGCTGCGCACGCTCCATCGCTACATGGACTCCGGCAAGCCGATCTATGGCATGAACCGGGGCTCGGTCGGTTTCCTGATGAACCAGTATCGCGAGAGCGGCCTTCGCAAGCGCATCAGCGAGGCCAAGCCGTCGATCATCCACCCGCTGCTGATGCACGCGGTGAACGTGCAGGGCGACGAGTTTTCCGCCCATGCGATCAACGAGGTCTCGCTGTTGCGGCAGACGTCGCAAATCGCCAAGCTCCGCATTCTGGTCAATGGGCAGGAGCGCCTGCCGGAGCTCATCACCGACGGCGTGCTGGTTTCGACGCCTGCGGGCTCAACCGCCTATAATCTCTCCGCCAACGGCCCGATCCTGCCGCTCGACGCGCCGCTGATGGCGCTGACGCCGATCTCCGCCTTTCGTCCGCGACGCTGGCGCGGCGCGTTGCTGCCCGACGCCGCCAGGGTGCGGATCGAGGTGCTCGACTCGGCCAAGCGGCCGGTCTCGGTCGTCGCCGATCACGACGAATTCCGCGACCTCGCCTTCGTCGACATCGAGATGGACCATGGCACCAATCTCGTGCTGCTGCACGACCCGGGCCATTCGCTGGAAGAGCGAATCCTGCGGGAGCAGTTCGGCTATTGAGCGATGAGGGAGGCTTTTGCTTGATCGAACCTTTTCGGCGACATTTCTTCGTCTGCACGAACAAGCGCGAAGGGCGGCCCGCTTGTGAGGATCACGGCGCGAAGGAGGCGCTCGCAATCGCGAAAGCGGCGGTAAACGCGCTGCCCGCCGCCGATCGCGAAGGCGTCCGCGTGTCGGCCGCCGGCTGCCTCGGGCGCTGCCAGCACGGGCCGGTCGCGGTGGCCTACCCAGCGGGCAAATGGATCAGCTACGCCTCCGCCGAGGAGCTCGCGCGTTTCGTGACGGAGGAAGCCAGCTCGTTCGACTGATCGGCGGCCGGCAGGGCGGCGCGCCGCTCCCGGCCGACGCTATGCCGCTTCCGGCATGAGTTCCGCCTCGATCGCCGCCATGTCGATTGCGATCTCGAAAGCAGGGGCGGAGGAGAAGGAATCGTTGAAAGCCGCCGGCGCGACGATCTCCGGAGCCTGCGCGGTCGCGATGATCCGCGCGGCTTCCGCTTCCGCTGCAAAACGCGCGGCCTCGATCCGCGCTTCCTCCAGCGCCGCCTCCATCTCGAAACGGCGCAGCAGCGCCATCAGCTTGTCGAGTTCGCCGCCGTTGATTTCCTCGCAGGCGGTCAGCACCCGTTCGATCATCACGAGGCTGAGCTTCGCTTCGCCGCCATTCACGTCGGCGTATTCGCGCTGCGCCTCGAGCGCCGCGCGGAAGGCGGGCAGATATTTCTCGAGCAACCCGGCGCGAGCGTAAAGCGCGGCGAAGCCGGCGCCGCGGAAATCGCGCACGAGCCCCGCGACCCTCTCCTCGCGCAGGCCCGAGAGCTCCGCGAGCGCGGCCTCGAACAGGTCGCGATTGCCCGAAAGCAGCGAGCGCAGCACGAGGGTGGCGGTGAGCTGGTTGGACGCGCGCAGATGCGCCACGAGGTCGCGCACGCCTTGCCGGCCGTCACGCTCGGCGGCCTCCGCGACAATGATGACATTTGCCTTGTCCCGCGCCTCCCGCGTGAGGCGCTTGGCGCGCTCGCCCGTAAGCCAGCCACAATCGACGACGAAAGCCGTGAGGCTGGCCGCGGTCGCGTTGACGAGATCGTTGCGCACTGTCGCCGGCAGCCAGGGGCGCGAGAGCAGGGCCTCGCGCATTTCGCCGTCGTCGCCGAAGCGCTCGACCATGCGGCGCATGGAGAAGTCGGGAAGGTCCGCGCCGGGATTGACCGCAAGCGAGATCGCCGCCTCGCGCGCGCCGACTTCGGCCAGCGCCGCGCAGACGCCGGCCGGCACTCGGGCGCGCAGGGCGATGGCGCTTTGCGCGAAGGCGTCGCCGATTGCGGCGCAGTCGATGAGTTCGGCCTCCGTCAGCAGCGGCGAGCGCGACAGCACCGGCGAGGCGATGTCGGACTGGTCGCTCGCGAGCGCCGAGACGATGGCGTGCGGGGCGTCGGCCGCGCTCGCGAAATTGTCGGCGAGCGCTTTGCGCACCAGCGGCGACGGATCGTCGAGGAGCGACATCAGCGCGATTTCCGTCTCGCGACGCGCATGAGCGTCGAGATCGGAGTAAAGATAGGCCCGCGCCAGCGCGCCAGCCCCCTCGGCGCGTTGCGCCGCAGGAGCCGTTTGCGCCCATGACAGGAAATTACGCACGATCATTGGCAGCCCGATCCTCTCCAGCCCGCAGGCGGTTAACAGGCAGGGATCATGGCGATTTATGGTAAATGCTGGCTTAAGGTCGGCAGTAACGGGGTCGCATGCGCTCCTGTCTGATCCTTCCTGCGGACGCTGAGCAGGCGCTCGCCCCCGCGCTCGGATGCGGCGCGGCGGCGCTGCTCCTGCGGCTGGGGCCCCCGGTCGAAAACGAGGCGCGCCGCCGCGCCAGAGAACGCGCGCGCCTTATAATTACTGAGGCCCGCTGCCGTCCCGCCGCCCCGCGCATCTTCGTGCAGGTTGCGCCGGCGCGAAGCGCTGTCGTCGAGGCGGATCTCGATGCGCTGGCCGGGGCGCTGCCGGGCGGGGTCTTTCTCGAAGCTTGCGCGGGCCGTGCCGACCTGCAGCAGCTTTCCGTCAAGCTCGCCGTGCGCGAGGCGGCCGCGGGGGTAGCCGAGGGATCGACGAGCATCGTCGCTCTCGCCGCGCAGACCCCGGCGGCGATCTTCCAGCTGGGAACATACGCCGGCGCCTCGCCGCGGCTGACGGCGCTGGCCTATGACGAGGCGTCGCTGCTCGACGCGATGTCCGGCGCAATCGCGGAAGGAGCGGCGCCGCTGTCGGCGGCGCGCGCGCTGCTCGTCTTCGCGGCGGCGGCCGCGGGCGTGCCCGCGCTCGATTGCGCGCCGAAGGACGGCGCGAAGCTCGAAACGGCCTGCACGGCGGCGCGGCGCGAGGGCTTCTCCGGGATGCTGGCGCAGGCGCCGGACCAGATCGGCGTCATCGAGGCCGCCTTCAGCGCGGCGTAACGAATCGACAAATAGCCATGATCGGCGCCATAGATCGGCGGACATGAAGCAGGACATTTTGAAGAAGGCGGGGCGACTGCTGTTCGTCGCGCTCGCCGTCCCGAGCGTGGCGGCCGCCGCGCCGACGCATCGGCGCGGACACGCGCCGCCGGCGCAGGCCCGGCCGTCGCCACAGCCGTCGCCGGAGCCCGCGCCCGCCGCCCCGGCCAGCACGGAGGGCCTTTCGACCCTTCATCTCACGGCGACCCTCGCGTCCAATGACGCCCAGCCCGTTCGGTCGGGCGTCGTCTGGCGCATCTTCGAGGAGCGCGCGCAGCCCGACGGCTCCCACAAGCTCGTCGCGCAATCCGAAGAGGCCGCGCCGACCCTGCCTCTGCCCGACGGCGCCTATGTCGTGCATGCGTCCTATGGTCTTGCGGGCGTCACCCGCCGAATCGTCGTCGAAGGGCGCAATATTTCCGAGCGCGTGCCGCTCAACGCCGGCGGGCTTAAGATCGTCGACATGCTGGGCGAGACGAAAATCCCGCCGCAACGCCTGTCGATTTCGATTTACGTCCCGGAGCGCGGCAATTCCGAAGCCAAGCTCGTCCTCGCCAACGCGAGGGGCGATGAAATCATCTCCCTGCCAGAGGGATCCTACCATATCGTATCGACGCTTCTCGACACGACTCAGGGCGCGCAGGGCGGCAACAATGCGACGAACTCCGTCGTAACGGCGGATCTGAAAGTCCCGGCCGGCAAGCTCATCGAGGCGACGCTGAAGCACCACGCCGCCACCATGACCCTGAAGCTCGTCAAGGCGCCGGGCGGCGAGGCTCTCGCCAATACGACCTTCTCGGTGCTGACCCCCGGCGGCGACGTGATTCGCGAATTGATCGGCGCCTTCCCGTCGCTCGTGCTCGCCGAAGGCGAATATGTCGCCATCGCTCGTCACGAGGGCAAGACCTTCCAGAACACCTTCCGGGTCCAGTCCACGAAAGACGCGGATGTGGAAGTGATCGCGAAGGACGCCGGACCCGAGGTCGAGCCGGCTCAGTAGCGCGGCTGACTACCTCCTCTGGTCCTGATTCCAAAAGGCTTTCTGGCTCTATCGTGGCTGGCGCGAATGGCTCGCCGTGGCCCAGCTTTCGATTGTACAACTGGAACCACTGTGGTTGTACATAATGGCTCGGGGTGGCCCTTTCTGACTGGCGCCATTTGATTATAAATTGAACAATGTGATCAAGATTTGTGCGGATGTCGCTCAAAATTTCAGCCGATCGGCTGCGAAATAATCAGGCCAGTCAGGAGATATTAAGATGACGCAGTCGAAATTTGCTAGCCTCAGCGCCCGCGTTCTCATCCTGGCCGGCCTGTGCGCCGGGGCGAGCGGCGCCGCTGAAGCGCGCGACCATGGGGTTCGGGTTCCTGTCCACCACTCCGATTTCTACGCCTATGCGGGCGGCGCCGAGCCCACGGAGCGGGCGGCGACTGCGCCGAGCCATGGCGGCTGTTTCACCACGAACTCCCCGGCCGAAGCCGCGAAAGGCATCCGCCACTGGAGCGGCGGCTGCTGATCCAGCGCGTCGCTGAACGGCGGGCAAAAGAAAAGCTGGCGCCCCGAAAGGCGCCAGCTTCTTTTCGATTTGCCTGGAGACGGAAACGGCTTTGCCGTCAGAGCAGCGAGAAGGGAATGATCACGTCCATGTTGAACATGCCCTGCGTGCTCTTGCGGCCATTGGGTCCGAAGAACGGGGTCGCGCCATTGACCGCCGTGTCCCAGCGGAACTCCGGACGCAGGATCAGGCCGGTGATGATCGGCAGCTTCGGAATCTCCGGCGTAATGGTCACGCCCGCGGTGAGCGCGAGATAGCTCGTGCCGACATTGCCCGGCCCGGCGAAGATGCACGACGGACAGGCGAAGCCGTGAGCGAGGTTGACCGCGTCGAAGTAGCCCGGGAAGCCCGCGACGAAGAAGTTCTTGTTGTCGCGGTAATACTCGATGCGGCCGTTGACCTTGAACAGATTGTTCACCTGGTAAGACGCGTATTGCGCGACGGCGTAGGCGTCGGCGCCCTGCGGCTTCAGCGGATATCCGGCGAAGTTGGTGCCGAAGGCGGCGTCGATGTCCGCAAGCGTCTGCGCGGGGAGGCCCGTCTGGGAGATCGTGTTCCAGCCGCTCTCGCGGTTATACGCCATGTCGGTGATGAGCGTGAGGTTCTCGGTCGCCTTCCAGGTCGTCGTCAGATTGACGTAAGTGCGGTTGGCCGTGTTCGGGTTGCAGGCGCAGCCCAGCGCCGTATTGGGCCAGAAGGTTGCCGTCTGGGTCAGCCAGTCGCCGGTCTGCTTGGGGTTCTCCGGGCCATGATGGACGATGCCCATGACGGTCAGAGCGCCGTCCAGCAGATTGAGGCCGAAGCCGCCATGGAACGAAGCCGAGGCGTTGTTGTCGCCCGGCCAGCCGATGCTGGTGTTCACGCCGGTCGTGACGCCCGTGTAGATGTCGAGCCAGGGCTTGGCGTGGGTCGTAACCATGACGCCGGTGTGGAAGAACGGCCCGAAGTTGAAGATGTAGGAGTGGCTGTAGAAGAGGTTGTCCTTGGCGTAGATGAGCTCGGTGCCGTTATAGGTCGCGAACTGACCGACCTTGACGTCGATGCCGCCTTCGCTGATCGGGCTGACCCAGGGAAGATGTGCGAGCGCATGGGCTTCGATCGGCGCGATCTGTGTGCGCGAGGGAATCACGTAATCGAGCTCGCCGAGATAGTGGTTGTACCGCATGTCCTCGCCGACGCCGACCTGGACCTTGAAACCGAAGTCATAGCCGGTCGCATTCGGGTCGAGCGGACGTTGCGCCGTCAGAACGGCGCCGTTGAAGGTCGGCCAGTTCGCGCGGTCGGTGTACAGATGTCCGAAGTTGAGCTTGTTGAAGGGCTGGCCGAAGTTGAACGCCACGCCGCCTTCGATGTAGCCGTCAACCGTCAGCGTATCAATCCAGGCCGGCGGAGGAGCGACCGGGGCGGGACCCTTGGTGATGGCGACCTTCTTCTTGACAGGCTTTGCGGCAGGCGCCGGGGCGGCCTGGTTCTCCTCGATGAGCGTCGGGTCGACGTCGAGCAGCTTGGACTGAGCGTGCGCGACTCCAGACGTGCTTGCTGCCAGTGCTATAGCGGCGACGGTCGATAGATAGGTCCACTTCATGCCAGGAACTCCAGAGCGGGGGAGAAGAACTGGTCTGATTTCACTCTCACGATTGAATGCGTTCAAGCTCAACTCAAGCGCAATTGCCTATTTGATAGGCAAAATCGGCGTTGTAGAAAATTTGTGTCAGCGAATGTGGCGAGAATGTCACATTTAATTCGGCGCTAAAACTTCCCATGTTTTGATCTTGTTAACCTTCGCGCGCGGCGGACGCTTTTTTCACGTCGCAGTTTCCGACCGCCCGATGATGTGATTCGCTGCATTGTGGAGCTTGTTCGCTGGCGGTTTTGCGCCATCCTGCAGTGAAATGCGTCGTGACGGCGCAACATGAGCGGGGAGGTGCAAATGGGCGGTGGCAATGAGGTTTCGGGACCCGATTTCGCTCTCGGGATCGACGCGGCGTCCCTCTCCGAAGGCACGCCGCTGCGCGGACATGTCGGCGGCAAGGACGCGATCATGGTGCGCCGGGGCGAGGAGGTCTTCGTCCTGGGCGCCGCCTGCACGCATTACCACGCCCCTCTCGAGGACGGCCTCGTTGTCGGCGACACGATTCGCTGCCCCTGGCATCACGCCTGTTTCAGCCTGCGCAGCGGGCAGGCCCTGCGGGCGCCGGCCTTCGACGCGCTCAAGCGCTGGCGGGTCGAGAGCGCCGACGGCAAATATTTCGCTCGCGAGAAGCTCCCGGGGCCCGAGCGCAGGCATGAAGGCGCCGCGCCGCGCTCGGTCGTGATCGTCGGGGCAGGGGCCGCCGGCTTCGCCGCCGCGCATGCCTTGCGGACAGAAGGTTATGACGGCCTCGTCGAAATGATCGCCGCCGATCCGGCCGAGCCCTACGACCGGCCGAACCTTTCCAAGGATTATCTGGCCGGGACCGCGCAGCCGGAATGGCTGCCGCTGCGCGATCCCGCCTGGTATCGCGATCATGGCGTGTTGCTACGCCTTGGCCGCCGCGTCGAGGCGCTCGATGTTTCGGCGAAGCGCCTCACCCTCGATGACGGAGCCGACGTCGCTTTCGGGGCTTTGCTGCTCGCGACCGGCGCCGATCCGGTGCGCCTTCCGACCCCCGGCGCCGATCGGCCCCATGTGTTTTACCTGCGCTCGCTCGCCGACGCCGACCGGCTGATCGCAGGGAGCGGCGGCGCCCGGCGCGTCGCGGTGATCGGCGCGAGCTTCATTGGGCTCGAGGTCGCCGCGGCGCTGCGAACGCGCGGTCTCGACGTCCATGTCATCGCCCCCGAGTCCGTGCCCATGGCGCGCATTCTGGGGCCGGAGCTCGGCGCCCATGTGAAGAAGCTTCACGAGGATCACGGCGTCGTGTTCCATCTCGAGGACACGGCGACGGAAATCGGCGAGCGCACGCTGACGCTGAAAAGCGGGGGAACGGTCGACGCCGACCTCGTCGTCATCGGCGTGGGGGTGCGGCCCAATGTGGCGCTGGCCGAAAGCGCAGGGCTCGCCGTCGACAAGGGCGTGCTTGTCGACGAATATCTCCAGACCAGCGCGCCCGACATATACGCCGCCGGCGACATCGCCCGCTGGCCGGACAAGATCACCGGCGAAAACATCCGCGTCGAGCATTGGGCCGTCGCCGGGCGACAGGGCCAGACGGCCGCGCGCAACATGCTTGGCGGGAAGGAGCGCTTCGACGCCACCCCCTTCTTCTGGAGCCAGCACTACGATCAGGTCATTTCCTATGTCGGCCATGCGCCGGCATGGGATCGCGCCGAAGTCTCCGGCGATCCGGCGGCGGGCGATTGCGCGGTCGTCTATTACAATGGCGACCGCAAGCTTGCGGTGGCGACGCTGGGTCGCGATCTCGAAAGCCTGCGCGCCGAAGTCGCCTTCGAGCAGGCGATCGGCGCGCTTGCGATGTAAGCTGGTTTCGTTCGCCTGCGAATCGCAGAGGCCGTCTCGATCGAGACGGCCTCTTCCGTTTTTTGTCGACGCGGGGCGACAGGCTCAGTCGAAACGGCCCGCGGCGTGGCCGAGCATGGTGAACACCTTGCCGGCGTCTCCCGTCAGCAGATCCAGCGCCTTCGTCCCGTCGCGATCGCCGCGGCTCGTCTCGACGAGCAGATCCTCGAAATGCCGGATGTAGTGATCGACCGTGGCGCGGAATTCCGGGTCGACGCGATAGCGTCGGCGGATTTCCTCGAAGGTCTGATGACCCTGCGCGGTGTAGAGGCGGCGGCCAAAGAGTCCGCCCTTTTCGCCGCGCTGGTAGCGCCGCCACAGCTCCGTGACGGCGGGGCCGTCGACCATGCGGGCGATGTCGAGCGTCAGATTGTCGAGCGCGCCCGCGTTGGGCTGGCGCGCGGGCCGGGCCGGCGCTTGCGGGGCGGCCTGAGAGGCCGGAGCCTCCTCGCGCGAGGCGCGCGCCAGCAGGTCGCTCAGCCAGCCGCCCTGCGCATCGCGCTGCGGCTCGCTCGCACGCTGAACCGGCGCGGGCGACGGCGGCGGCGCGACGCGCGGCTTCGGCGGCTCCACGCGCGGCGCGGCCTCGAAGGTGCGGCGCGGGGCGACGGGCGGCGCCTGCTCGGCGATGTCGTAGACGCGGCCCGAACGCGCGACGATGTCGGTGAGTTCGTTGAGCGCCTTCACCTGATCGCCGACGACGCGGCGCAGCGCGGCGGCCTGTTCGGCTGTCTCGCGCGGCAGCTCGGTCGCGCCGCGGCGCACTTCCTCGCGGGTCTCCTCGATCTCGCGATGGATTTCACGCGAGAGGCCACGGATTTCCGAGGCCGCGGCTTGGAATTTCGCCGTCGCCTCGCTAAAGAGCCGCGACATCTCCGAATTGGCCTGCGCGAAAGCGGCCTGCATCGCTTCGGCGGTCTGCTGGCGCTCGCCCTCCGCCGCCTCGCGGACCTGCGCGAAGCGCTCCTCGACGATATGGGCGGTCTGCTGCGTCGTCTCGGTCAGCACGCCGCCAATGTCGCGCGAGCGCGCCTCGATGGCGTGGAAGGCTTCCTCCATCATCTCCGAGAAGCCCGACATGCCGCGCTCGAATTCGGCGCGCTTGCCGTCGAGCATGGAGACCAGCTCCTCCAGCGAACGCTGGCGTTCGTCGAAGGCTGCGTCGAGCGCCTTCTGGCTCTCGGCGAGCTTCTGCGCGCTCTGGGTCAGCGCCTGCTGGCGCTCCTCCAGCGCGTCGACGATGACATGGGCGTCGCGCATCGTGCCGCCGGATACGGCGCTGAGCTGCTGCACCTGTCCCGAGACGTCGTTGATCGCCTCGTTGAACTCCGACAGACGCTTGCCGAGTTCGCGCTCCAGATTGACGAGATTGCCGCCGGTCTTGTCGATGATGGCCTGCAGCGAGGTGTTCGTCTGGCCGAGCTTGTCGAGCACCGGCGGCAGCTCCGAACGGATCTTGTCGTTCATCGCGATGAGCGCGCTGATCGACGACTGGGCGCCGGCGTCGAGCGTTTGCGAGAGCGCCTCGCGCGACTGGTCGAGCGCCTGCGTCAGCTCTTCGCGCTTGTCGCCAAGGTGGCGGACGATCGCCGCGCCGCGGCTTTCGATCGCCTTGGCGACGAGTTCGCCGACGCTCGTCAGTTCGCGCGTCACGTCGCCGCCGCGTTCGCCGAGGGTGCTCTTGATGTTTTCCAGCCTCTCGTCGAGCGCGCCCTGGATCTGCGTGAGGCGCTCGTCGAGCGCGCCGCTGATTTCCATGACGCGTTCGGTGAGGGTCTTGCCCAGATCGCCGGTGCGCGCATGGAGCGTCGCATCGAGTTCGCGGCGGGCGCCGGCAAGCGTCTGGTTGATGTCCTCGAGCCGCGCGCCGATCGTCTCGATGACCTGACGGCCGCGCTGGTCGATCTCCGTCGAGACCGCGCCGAGACGGTCGACGACGTTCTTCTCGAAGAGTTCGATGCGGCCGTCGAGCGTGTTCTCCAGCTCCTTCGCGCGGCCGCCGAGCGTGTCGTTGATTTCGGTCGCCTTGGCGGCGAGCGTCTGCGCCAGTTCGCTGGAGCGCGAGAGAAGAACGGAGTCGACGTCCTTCAGTTTCGCGTCGAGCGAGCCGACGATCTCGCGGCCGCCGTCGCCCATCACGCGGGCGACGTCCAGCGCATGCTTCGCGAGCGACTCCTGCAGCTTCTGGCCGCCGGCGCCGAGCCCCGCGTCCATGTGCTTCACGAGCGCCTCGATGCGGTCGGCCGTTTCCTTCGTGCGCGTCTCGCTGACGCTCTCGAAGGTTTCGATCTTGCTCGACATGGTTGCGGCGATGTCCGCCGCGCGGGCGCCGAGTTTTTCGACGAGCTCGCCGCCCTTCGCGCCAATCGTCCGGTCGATCGCGTCGAGCTTGGCGCTGACGTCGCTCGAGAGCCTCTCAGCCTGCTCGCCCAGTCGCGAGAAGGCCGCGACGGTGGTCGCGTCGAGTTCGCTGACGAGCTTGCCGCCGCGCACCGAGATCGCCTGGTCGATCGTTTCGAGCTTCGCGTCGATCTCGCTGGCGAAATGCTTGGAGTTGTCGCCGATGCGGCCGACGACCTGATCGACCTGCGTCGCGATCCGGTCGACGAGGGCGCCGCCCTGCGTGTTCATCGCCTGATCAATGGCGCCGAGGCGCGTGTCGATCTCTTCGGTGAGCTGCTTGGAGGTCGCGCCGATGCGCGCCGCGAACTGATTGACCTGCTGGGCGAGCCGGTTGACGAGAGCGCCGCCCTGCGTGGTCACGGCCTGATCGATGGCGCCCATCTTCGAGTCGATTTGCTCCGCGAGCTGTTTCGACGTTTCGCCGATGCGCGCGGCGTAGTCGTCGGCCTGCGCCGTGAGCTTTTCGACAAGGGCGCCGCTCTGGGTCGTCATCGCCTGATCGAGCGCGCCGACCTTCTCCTCGATTTCGGCCGCGAGCTGTTTCGAGCTCTGGCCGACGCGAGCGGCGTAGTCGCTGGCTTGCGCCGCGAGCCGTTCGACGATCGCGCCGCCATGTTTCGTCATGACCTCGTCGAGCGCGTTGAGGCGCGCATCGATTTCGTCGGCGAAATGTTTGGAGTTGTCGCCGATGCGCGAGGCGTAGAGATCGGCCTGCGCGGAGATCCGGTCGACGAGCGCGCCGCCCTTCGTCGTCATCGTCTCGTCGAGCGCGCTGAGACGGGCGTCGATTTCCTCGGCGAAATGCTTGGAATTGTCGCCGATGCGCGACGAGAAATAATCGACCTGCGCCGAAAGTTTTCCGACGAGCTCGCCGCCCTGCGTCGTCAGCGTCTGGTCGATCGCGTTCAGGCGATCGTCGACCGAGGCGACGAATTTCTGCGCCTGAGCGCTGATGCGCGCGTCGGCGTCCTGTGTCTGCGCGGCGATGCGCTGGACGAGCTCCTCGCCGTGGCCGCCGATCACGTCCTCGACGACCGTGAGGCGTTCGGCCACATCCTCGCTCAGTCGCGCCGCATGTTGCGCGACGCGGTCGGCGATGGCGCCGCCGTCGCGCAGCAGCGCGCGCTCGAACTGCCCCAGCTGCTGGCCGAGCGTCGTGGCGATGCGCTCGCCGTGATCCGCCAACGACACGACGACGTCCTTGCCCTGTTCGAGCATGGAGTTCTCGAAGGCGGCGAGCCGCTCGCCGAGGAATTCCGTGAGGCGTTCGCCCTGAGTGGCGATCGCGAGCACGGCGTCGGTCGCCGTCGTCGTGAAGCGATCGTGCATCGTCTCGGAATTTTCCGCGAGCGCCGCCGCTGCGGCCGTGACGCTCTCCTGCAGATTGGCGCGCAGCGCCTCGCCATGCGCCTCGAACTCCTGGAGCGCGCGCTCGCGCGTCGTCTCCATCGTCTTGGCTACTTGCATGCCGGCGGTCTCCAGCGCGGTCATGCGCTCGTCGAGCAGATCGTCGACGCGCTTCGCATGTTCGGAGACGACGGCGGAAACGCTCTCGCTGTGGCGTTTCACGGCGTCCTCGAAGGAGCCGACGCCGCTGGACAGCGCCTCGGCCATGCGACGGCCTTCCTCCGACACGCGGGCCGCCGTTTCCTCATTGGCGCGCTGCACAGCGGTCTCGAAGGCGGCGAGCCGCGCGGTGAGCTCTTCGCCCGTGACGGTCGTTTGGTCGACGACGCGCTTGCTGATTTCGTCACCCTGCCGGACGAAAGTGTCCTCGAAGGCGGCGAGGCCCTGTGCGAAGGCGGCGTTGACCTCCTCGCCCTTGGTCGAAATCAGTTTGGCGGCGTCGCCGCTGTGGCGCGCGACCGCCTGCGTGAAGGCCGCGATGCGCTGCGAAAGCGTCGTCGCGGCCTGTTCGCCCTGCTGCGCGACGCGCGTCGCGACTTCTTCGCTCTTGCCGAGGATCGAGTCCTCGAAAAGGGCGAGTCCATCGGAAAGCGTCGCCGTTGCGCGCTCGCCATGTTCGACGACGCGGGCGGCGAGTTCGTCGCTGTGCGCGGCGACCCGCTGCTCGAAGGCCGCGAGCTGCTCGGTGATGGTCGTGGCCGCGCGCTCGCCATGCTCGTTCACGCGCGTCGCAATCTCGTCGCTGCGCGCCACGATCGCGTCGCTGCGCTCGACGACCGTCTGCTCGAACGCGGCGAGCTTTTCGCTCAGCGTCGTCGCCGCGCGTTCGCCCTGCTGCGCGACGCGGGCCGCGACCTGATTGCTTCGCTGCGTGACCGTCTGTTCGAACGCGGCGAGCTTTTCCGTCAGCGTCGTCGTTGCGCGTTCACCCTGCTCGCTGACGCGCGCGGCAAGTTCGTCGCTGCGTTGCGCGACCGTCTGTTCGAACGCCGCGAGCTTTTCCGTCACCGCCGCCGCCGCGCGATCCCCCTGTTCGGAGAGGCGCGTGGCGAGTTCGTCGCCGTGCGAGGCGACGGACTGCCCGAAGGCGGCGAGTTGCTCGGTCAGGGTCGTCGTTGCGCGTTCGCCATGTTCGGAGACGCGGGCGGCGAGTTCGTCGCTGTGCGCCGCGACGGTCTGCTCGAAGGCGGCGAGTTGTTCGCTCAAGGCCGTCGTCGCGCGCTCGCTGTGCTCGGAGACCCGCGCGGCGAGTTCGTCGCCATGTTCGGCGACGGTCTGTTCAAAGGCGGCGAGCTGCTCGGCCACCTTCGTCGCGGCGCGATCGCCGTGTTCGGAAACGCGTGAGGCGACTTCGTGTCCGCGCTGCGTGAAAATGTCCTCGAAAACCGAGAGCCGATCCGTCAGGACGGTCGTCACGCGCTCGCCCTGTTCGGCGACCTTGGCGGCGATGTCGTCGCCATGACGCGCGACGGTCGTCTCGAAGGCCGCAATCTGGCGTGACAATTCGGATGTCGCCCGCTCGCCGTGCTGCGCGACGCGGGTCGCGACCTCCTCGGTCTGGCGCGTGACGGAGTCTTCGAAGGCGACGAGATGTTCGGTCAGGAAGGCGGCGGCGCGGTCGCCATGCTCGACGACGCGCGCGGCGAGTTCGTCGCCATGCGCAGCCACCGTGCTTTCGAAGGCGGCGAGCTGCTCCGTCACCTTCGTCGCTGCGCGATCCCCATGCTCGACGACGCGGGCGGCGACTTCCTCGCCCCGGCGCGCCATGGTTTCCTCGAAGTCCGCCAGACGGGCCGAAACTGTCGCCGCTGCGCGGTCGCCATGTTCGGCGACGCTCGATGCGACGGCTTCGCTCTTGCGCGTGAAGACGTCCTCGAAAGCGGCGAGGCGCTCGGACAGGGTGGTCGCGGCGCGGTCGCCATGCTCGACGACGCGGGCGGCGACTTCCTCCCCCTGACGGCCGAAGGTCTCCTCGAAGGCGGCGAGGCCCTCGGTCAATGCTGTGCTGATGCGGTCGCCATGTTCAGCGACGCGCATGGCGGCGTCGGCGCTGTTGCGCACGACGGCGTCCTCGAAAGCAGCGAGGCGCTCGGACAGCGTCGCCTCGATCTGGCCGCCGCGTTCGGTGACGCGCTCGGCGATTTCCTCGCCGCGATTGAGCACCAGCCGTTCGAAATTTTGCAGACGGTCGGCGAGCGTCTCGTTGACGCGGTCGCTGTGCGTGCCGATCGCCGACACGGCTTCGCTCGCCACGGAGACGAAACGGTCCTGCATCGCGTCGACCTGCTCGACCAGCGCGGCGGATGTCTGGTTCAGGCTGCGCGTCAGCGCGTCCTGCAGCGCTTGCCCGCGCAGCTCGAATTCGTCGTGCGCCTTGCGATGCGTGGTCTCCATGAGACCCGTGATGCGCGTCTCGGCGCTCTCGAATGTCGCTTTGGCGTTCTCGATCTGCTCGCCGACACGGGCTGCGAGTCGCTCCGTCGTTTCCGCGAGAGATCTGTCCAGCGCGCCGCCATGCGTCGCGATGGTTTCGTGGATGACGCCGCCCGTCTCGGCGAGCCGAACGACGAGACGATCGCCCTGGTCGCCGATGGACTGGGCGAAGCTCGAACCGAGCTCCTCGAAACGCTCGAGAATGCCCGCGCCGCGCACGCCGAAATCCACCGACAGCGCCTCGCCGGCGGTTTGCAGCTTGCTGCCGACCTCCTGCACGCCCTCGGTGAAGCGGCGGGTCACGTCGTCGCTGGCGCCGGCGATCTTCTGCGCGACTGCGTCGCCGGTCTGCGACAGGACGCCGATGACTTTTTCGCCATGCGAGGAGAGCGTCGCCTCGAATGTGTCGCCCGCCTTTTCGAGGGCGAGCTTGATCTCTTCGCCCTTCGAGCCCAGCGACGAGGTGACGCGCGCGCCGGCCTCGCTCACTGTCTCGGCGAGATGGACCGATGTCGCGGCGAGCTCCTGGGACAGCGCGTCGCGCGCGCCGAAAAGCGCGGTGCGGGCGTTGTCAGCGTTGACCACGATCGCCTCGCGCTCGCGCGTGAGTTCGTCGATGAGAAGACGGATGCGGCGCTCGTTTTCGGTGTAGGAGCGCTCGAGATTCGTCACCTCCGTGCGGACGATCACTTCGAGTTCGCCGGCGCGCGCCAGCGCGCGCTCGATGCCGTCGCCCATCGACGCCGCCTCGCGCCGGATCGCCTGCGACAGCGACACGACCTGCTCGGTCGCGATCGTCTCCGGCTCGATGAGGCGGATCGCCACCTCGGTCATCGAATTGGCGATGAGCCGCATTTCATGCGCGCGGCGCGCCATGAGGCCGGTGATGAAAAGGAAGACGATCGGCGCGACGAGCGCCGCGAGCGTCAGAACGGGCTTCGGCGCGAGGAGCGAGCCGTCGGCGTCGAGAATCTCGCCCTGATGGAAATAGACGTAAAGCGTCCAGCAGACGGCCCAGAGCGCGATCGAGGCGAACGTCATCGCCATGATCGTGCGGTTGGGCGGAATCTGGAGCGCCGCCCGCAATTCGCCGACGGTGCGACGGTCGTCGTTCGCCGGCGCGACCGAGGGAGCGACGAGCGGCTGCTGTGGCTTCGGACCTGGATTTTCGGGCGCTGACTTCGCTGCGCCGGCGGCTGGCGGCGGGTCGGCCGGTTTCGTTTCGGGCTCGGCGCTCTGGCCCTCCGCGGCGGGAGGAGCGCCGAGATCGAGCGCCTCCTCGATCGCCGACAGAGCGGCCGACGCCGCATCCTGGATCTTGCCCGATTTCGCCATCTTCAATACTCCGAGCGGAAAACATGCGCCGCTCCGCATCGCGCCGCGGGGGCGCGCACACAAAAGATTAACCAAAGTTTACAGCCCATCACATGTAATTGAAACATGTGGCTCTGGCGTAATCCGAAACTTCGTTAACGCGGCCTTCAGAAATGCGCGCGAGGCTTCGCAATGGCGCTTCGCCAGCCTTGCGCGCGCAACGGCCCTGCTTATCTATAGCCTTGTAAGCGCAGCGATTTTCCAGACGGCAGGCTTGGCGCGACAATGAAGGGAGCCGCATTATGGTTAATTCCGCTTTGGCCGAGTCTTTTTCCTGTGGACCGGCGCCGGACCGCGACTCCGGGAGCGCTCCCGCGGCGGAGGAGCCGGTTCTCGACCTCGTCCATCTCTCCCGTCAGACCTTCGGCGACCATGCGCTGGAGACCGAGCTGCTGACGCTTTTCGACCGTCAGGCGGAGCAGTTCGCCGCCCGTCTCGCCGCGCCTTGCGGCGCCGGGGAAAGCGGCTGGCGCGCCGATCTCGCCCATACGCTGAAGGGCTCGGCCCGGGCCGTCGGCGCCTTCGGCCTGGGCGCCGCGGCCGAGGCCTATGAGTCGGCGCTGCGCAGCGGAGACCCCTGCGCGGAAGCGCTGCAAGAGCGGCTCGCGGCGGCGATAGGGACCGCGCGAGCCGAGATTGCGGCGCTTTTCGAGAAGGCGTGAGCGCCGCTCCCGGCGCTATTTCATCGGGACGACAGTCATGGTCGGCCCGACGTTGTACAAGGACGCCTGATTGTCGCCCGAAGACGTGACCAGCCCGAAGCCGCCGACCTCATTGTTGTTTACGAAGGTCGACCGTGAGACGCGGAGCGCGCCGGACAGGGAGGCTAAAAGCGCGGTCGAGGTGTTGGAGATGCTGACGCCCGCGAGCGTCGAGACATCACGGGTCGGGTCATAACCCCACATGGCGAAACCCTTATTGGCGCCGTTCACTTCGACGCCTTTGACGACAAGCCGCACGCCCGGATCGATGGAGCGGTAGCTCGGCCCCGCGGAAATTCCCGTACCGTTTCGGTTGAAGCGGCTGTTCCTGATCACGCCGTCGATGGAGACCGGACCGGTGGCTTCGAGCCCGTAACGGAGATTGTCGGAGGACTCCGTGTCGGCGATGATGAAAGACAGCTGCGTGAATCCGGCGAGGGCGATGCCGGACTGATTGAAGTTCCGGAAAACGCATTTCGATATTTCGAGCGTGGCGGCGTTTGGAACCCGCAGGCCCCAGTCCTGTGTCTTGCCGCCGTCGACCGTCAGGCCGCGCAGCACGACCCGGCCCGATGAGGGAATGTCGATCTCGATCGCAGTCCTCGCGGAAGCGGCGCTGATCGCCGCGACGCCGGCGCCGTTGTTGATGATGCTGACGGATTTGGTGATTTTCACCGGGCCGTAGTCGCCCGAATCCATGACTGCGATCATGCCGCCGGCCGTCACCGCCGCGTCGTGCGCGTATTGAAAGCTGCGACAGGGCGCCGTTGTTGTTCCGCAGCCGGCGCGATCGGCGCCCTTTCCGGAGACGAAGACCTGCGGCGACAATGCGAAGGCAGGATTCGCCGCGAGGGCGGAGAAAGTCGCCACAGTGGTCAGAAACGAGCGGAACTTCATGTCGTGACCTCCAGAAAATTCATGAATATCGATTGGGGAGGGGGCGGCGCGCCGCCTCGAAGCAGGAGCGGGCGGGGCCGCCCTATTTCATCGGAATGATCGGCGCGGGGAGCGTCGTCGCGCTCAGCATCACCTGATTGTCGCCGGACGATGTGACGCCTTCGCCGCCTTCCCAAGGGTTGAGATTATTGATCAGGACAGAGCGCGAAAGACGTATCTGGGGCGCGGAGAAACTGGCCATGAGCGCCGCGCGCGAGGCCCCGCCGATTGTTGCGCCCGTGAGAGTGAGCGATGTGTTTGGCGACGGGTTGGTCAGTTCGAAACCCGCTCGTCCGCCATTGACTTCGACGTCTTTCACCACGACGCGGAAAGTCCGGTTGCTGCCGAAGGGCGAATAAAAGACGGCGCCCAGGAAGCCGGCGCCATTGCGGTTGAAGCGGCTGTTCCGGATCACGCCGTCGATGTTCGGCTCGTTCATCGAGGCGAACTGTATCCCGCTGTTGACGTTATCGGAAAACTCCGAGTCCGCGATGCGGAAGGACATGTCCGACCCTCCCTCATACGCCATGCCCGATCCGAGAAAATTCCGGAAACCGCATTTCGACACGTCCAGCGCCCGGGCGCTGACGATACGCAATCCCAGAAATCCGGTCTTTCCGCCGTCCACGGTCAGGCCGCGCAAAACAACCTTGCCGTCCGCGCCGGCGGCGACTTCGATCGACGAAAGTTGCGCGTTGGGGCCGATCGCCGCGACGCCGGCGCCGTTGTTGACGATGCTCACCGATTTGGTGATCCGCACCGGCCCATAGTCGCCGGAATCCATCACCGCAATCATGCCGCCCGGCGTCACGGCCGAGTCGTGGGCGTATTGAAAGGTGCGGCAGGGCGCGGCGGTCGTTCCACAGCCGGCGCTGTCGGCGCCCTTTCCGGACACGAAGACCTGTGGCGAGTGAGCGAATGCGGGCGACGCGGCGAGCGTCGAGACGGCCGCGAGCGCGGCCAGGCGTTGGAAACGCATGTGAGACCTCGTGAAAATCGGTTCGATCGTTATCGCGGCGCGGGGCGAGTCAGAACGCCGGCGCGGCGCCGAGGGCGCCGGCCAGATCGGTCGTATTTCCCGAGAAGACGTTGTTTTTCGCGGAGGTAAGCTTTACGCCCCTCGCGCCGACCCGGTTGTAGGCGATGACCGATTTCATAATTCGCGTCTCGAGAATATTGCCGACGCTGGAGACGCCGGCGGTGGAATTTTTCGAGGCGGTGACGTCGTCGAGCGTGAGATGCACGGGGCTCGTCGAAACCGTGCTTTCCGCGCGGTAGCCGAAGGCGTTGCCATGGGCTTCGCCGCCCGAGATCGCCACTTGCGTCATCAGCCCGGCGACGGCGGCGGCCTGATAGTTCAGCGCGTAAAAGCCGTTGATCCCGTTGCGATCGAAGTTGCTGTCGGCAATCCTGCCGGTGATCTTGTAGGCGCCGGTGACGAACATGCCGCTCGCGCGGTTGTCGGAGGCGTCGACCTTCGACAGCGAGAAGGACAAGGGCCCGCCGGTGGCGTTGACGTGGATTCCATCGGCGCGGAAGTTTCTGAAAGCGCAGTCCGTCACATCGACGCTCGCCGCGCTCGTCACACGTAGGCCATAGGCGGCGGCGCCGGCGCCGTCGACTGTGAGGCCGCGCAGGACGATCTTGTCGGCGACGCCCGCCGCGACGTCGATCGCCGCGCCCGCGCCCGTCTGGGTGATCCCGGCGACGCCGCCGCTGTCACTGACAATGCTCACCGATTTGGTGATCCGCACGGGGCCGTAATCGCCGGAGTCCATCACGACGATCTCGCCGCCGGCCGACACCATCGCAAGGGCGTATTGGAAAGTGCGGCAGGGCGCCGTCGTCCCGCATCCGGCTGCGTTGGCGCCCTTGCCTGAGACGAAAACGCGCGGCGACAGCGCAAGGGCCGGCGTGGCGGCGACGCCCAGGCTGGAGATGGCGGCGAGGGCGACGAAAGCGGGGCGGAATGTCATAGCGCGCTCCTGAAAATGCGTTTGCATAAGCCTGATGCGACGGATTTACACCGCATCAGGCTTGAGCGCTACAATTTGAAACACATTCGATGGCGGAGTTTTTACATTTGCTTAACGCCGGGCGACGCCGCCGTCCCGCGCGGCGTCAGAAAGGCCCGACCGGGAAATACTTTAGATAAATCTCGCCGAAAACGCCGCGTCGGGCGAGCTTCGCCAGCGCATAGTCCAGCGCGCGGCGCAACTGATTGTTTCCCTTCTTCACCGCAATGCCGACGCCCTCCCCGAAAAAGCGGGGATCTGTGAAGGGCCCGTCCCGGAATTCGCAGCAGCCGCCAGCCTCCGCGCCATTGAGCCAGTAGGAGAGTGTGACGGCGTCGCCGAAATGCGCCTGCACGCGTCCGGCCTTCAGCGCGTTGCGCGCCAGCGCGGGCGTCTCGAAGGGAACGAGCGTCGCTTTCGGGTAGAAGGCCTTGAGGAAAGCTTCATGACGCGAGCCGCCGACGACCGCCACCGGCCGGTCGCCGATCGCGTCGGGGGACGCCGATTTCAGCGTCGTGTCCGTGCGCATGGCGAAGCGCCCGGGCGTGAGAAAATAGGGGGCGGTGAAGTCGACCTGCTTGCGCGTCTCATAATTGATGGCGAGCGAGGCGATGATCGCATCGCCGCTGTTGTCGTCGAGCGACGGGATCAACAGCTCCCAGCTGCGCCGCTGGATGGTGCAGGGGACGTCGAGCTCCGCGCAGATCGCGCGCGCAAGGTCCACGTTGAAGCCCGCCACCTGGCCGTCGGCCGACAGGAAGTTGAAGGGCGGGAAGTCGTCTTCCGTCAGAAACCGGATCTGGCGAACGCCGGAGAGATCCGGCTTTTCGAGGGTGCGATTGGAGTCCCAGAAGGACGGGGGCGCGGTGGCCGGCGTCTCCCCGGCCGTCGCGCCCGCCAGAAAGGAAAGAAGCGCCAGCCCTCCGAACAATGCAGGGCGGCGAAGCCCTCGCCACGCGGCGACGACGCTCATGGGAAGTGCTTTCACGCCCGCTCCCGGCCCCCTGTTGATAATCCGTATAAATTCATTGCCAAGGCAAAGCTCGCGGACGATAGTCGTCTACAGACTGCTACCGCAGCGTCTTATTTGAGTTTGTAGTTCATGAGCATGGCGTCGGTCGACAGTTTTTCGTCCGCCTCTCCTTCTCTCAAAAGAGAAGATACGCGCCCTGTCGACCGCCGGCGCGCGCTCTCCACGGAGCTTCCGGCTTCCGTCCAGAGGCGGCCGGCGAGCGCGAAAGTCCCTGCGCCGCGCGCGCTTCCGGTCGAAATCAGCTTTCTCATCGCCTATGGCGTGCCGGAGGAAGTGTTGCGATACGCCGCCGAAACGGCGCGCCGTCAGGGCGTGTCCGCCGACGCGGCGCTGCTCGCCGAGGGGCTCGTTCGCGAGGACGTCTACTACCGTTCGCTCGCCGATCATCTCAAAGTCGCCTTCATCGACGAGCCGGTGGAGGTTGCGCCGGCGAGCGTCGTGACGGCCCGTCTCGGCTACGCCCGGCTTCGCGACGCCGCATGCGGCGTGCAGTGGCTCTTCGCGCCGGTGGGCGCCGAAATCTTCCGGCTGATGAGCGCGGCGCGCAACGCCGGGGGGCGTCCGCTTTTCGCCGTCACGACGCGCACGCGCTTCATCGAGGCGGTGCGCCGCGCCGCGCCGAAAGACGTTGCGCATGTCGCGGCCCATTCCGCCGAGTTCGTCGACCGGGCGCTCTGCGTGCGCGGCTCGCTGCGTCGCGCGCCGCTCGCGCTCGCCACAGGCGCCCTGGCGGCGCTGATTGCGAGCCTTTTCGCGCCGGTGAAGGCGGTCGCGCTCGCCGCCGCGCTGCTGCTTGCGGTAGCCTTTCTCTCCAGCGTCTTCCTGCGCCTCGCTGCCTGCGCGGCGCGAGGCGACATCCACGATCGCGTGAGCTCGATCCGCGACGCGCAGCTGCCGGTCTATACGGTCGTGATCGCGCTCTACAAGGAGGCGTCCGTGGCGCGGCAGCTTGCGCGCGCCATCGACCGTTTCGACTATCCGCGCGCCAAGCTCGACGTCAAATTCGTCATCGAGCAGGATGACGAGGCGACCGCCGCCGCCTTGCGCTCTCATGCGCCGCGCGCGCCGCATGAGATTGTCGTCTGCCCCGAGGGCGAGCCGCGCACCAAGCCGCGCGCGCTCAATATCGCCATGTCGCTCGCGCGCGGTTCGCTTGTTTGTGTTTTCGACGCGGAGGATCTCCCCGACGCGCGCCAGCTTCGCCGCGCGGCGGCGCTGTTCGCGCATCTGCCGAGCGATGTCGCCTGCCTGCAGGCGAGCCTCGTCATCGACAATGGCGCGTTGAACTGGATGACGTCGCTTTTCGCGATGGAATACGCCGCGCTGTTCGACGTCTTCAACAAGGGCCTCGCCGCGCTCGGGCTGCCGCTTTTTCTCGGCGGCACGTCCAATCATTTCCGGATGGAGGCGTTGCGCGAGATCGGCTACTGGGACGCGTTCAACGTCACCGAGGACGCCGATCTCGGCCTGCGCCTCGCGCGCGCGGGCTATGGGGTGCGCACCTTTTCCTCAGACACCTATGAGGAAGCGCCGGCGGTTTTCCGCGCGCTGGTGAAGCAGCGCACGCGCTGGTTCAAGGGCTGGATGCAGACGGCGATCGTCCATTGCCGCCATCCGCTGCGGCTTCTCGCCGACCTCGGCCCGCGCCGCGCCGGCGCGGTTTGCGCCATGTTCGTCGGCGGATTCCTCGGGCCGCTCCTCGGTCCGCTGCTTGCGGCGCGGCTGGTTTACGACGCGGCCTTCGGCGCGCTTTTCGAGCCGCAGACGGGTTTCGAGATCATTTGCAGCACGCTCTGGTGCTTTCTGGCGATTTCAGGCGCCGTCGCGCTGCTGTGGCCGCTGATTTTGGGCATGTATCGGCGCAAGCTCACCGCGCAGTGGCGCGCGCTGCTTTGCCTGCCCTTATGGCTGGCGATGCTCAGCATCGCGGCCTGGCGCGCGCTTTTCGAACTCTGGAGCCGCCCGTTTCACTGGGAGAAGACCGAGCACGGGCTCACCATGCGCGGCGCTCTCCACCCCGCGCCCTTCGCCTCAGGCGAAGAGCCATTGCTTGAGCAGGAACCCCGCGCTTAGCGCCTTGCTGAAATGCTCGTGCAGCGCGAGATGGCCCATGCCGGCGCGCGGAAGGTCGCTCTTCTTGAGGCGGCGGAAAAAGGGGATCAGCACATCCTCGAAATTGCGCACCGTGTAATTGCCGCCATGGCGGTCCGCGACGCGCTCCGCGACATTGACGAAGAGCAGCATCAGCGTCTTGAACAGCACCGGATTGGCGATGTTCTCATCGACGCCATGCAGTCCGAGCCCGTGGCGGCAGGCGCGCATATAGGCGTTGAGAACCGCGTAGACTTCCTCGGCCGGCGCGCCGACGAAGGCGCTCCTGATCGAGCGCAGCGCGGCGTTGAACGTCACGCGGGAAATCCGGCCCTTCCTGCGTTCCGCGGGGCTCAGATAGCCGGCGAGCGCGCTGTCCTCGCGCGTGTGAAAGAGGTCGAAGACATTGTGCATCAGCGCTTCGGCTTCCGTCTCCACCTCCGAGAGGCGACGGATGTCGAGCAGCAATTCATTGGGCACCGGGCGCTGCTTGGTGTTGATGTCCATGAACAGCCGGCATTCCTGCGCGCGGGTGAGCCTGTTGTAGATCACCACGGGAACGCTGACGGCGTTTTTCGCGAGCTTGAAGCCATAGACGCGATGCTGGCCGTCGATGATGAGGAAAGAGCGGGGGTCCTTGCGGAAAGTCAGCGCCCCCGTCGCGCGGTCGTAGCGCAGATGCGCGCGGCTCTGGGCCGAAAGCACGACGGCTCCCGGCACCGTGCCGAAGCCGGCGTCGATATAGCGGGCGATGGATTTCGCGCGGCGTTCGTCGAGCAGTCTCTGGAAGCCGTCGATCGGATTTTCGTTGCGCGGCTCGACCATGCAGGTCTCGCCGAGGAGATCGCTCGGCAGCACCAGCGAATAGAAGCGATGCTTTCCCTGTTCGACGACGAGCGCCTTGTCGGTGACGAACTTGCCGTCGAAGGAATGCGAAGTCTCTGCGCTGGAGAAGTTTGAATCGTCGCCCGAAAGCGGGGCGGAATCGGCAAGGTCGCCTATCGTGTCCCGATCCATCTGGTGATCCCTCGAAAGCGCGAACTTGACAGCGTTCGCAAAAGCTGACTCGACGAATCAAAACCGGTACTCCCCGAAAGGGTAGGCTCGAATAACGACGAGAACAAGACGCAAAGCCCCGCCATGGGTCGGAAAGGGCGCGAATTTTCTTCCGTTAGCGCGCGCGCGGATGTAGGGTTGCCCCGCGGCCGTGGTGGCCGATCTAATTCGAATGTCGCCAATGAGGTCGATCATCTCGGCGCTGCAGCGTCTGACGGGGCAACCGCTCTCGCGGCGCTTTAACAGAAGATTCCGCATGAACCGCTACGAACGCACCCCTCAGCCGGCCGACGAGGCCGTTGTTGAATTTCTCGACGGCGAATATCGCGTTCGCAAGCCGGGCGCCTATGTGCGCTGCGCCGTGACGGGCGAGCCGATCCCGCTCGAGGATTTGCGCTACTGGAACGTCGATCTGCAGGAGCCCTACAGCGGCCCGCACGCCAAGCTGATGCGGCTCGGGGTCAAGAAGCCCGACTGATCCGCGCCCGCCGCGCGAGCGCGGCGGAAAGCCTCGCCTCGATTGCGGCGGGATCGTCGAAAGCGAGCGTGACGGGCAGGGTTTCAATGCGAAGTCCTGCGGCTGACGCGTCGATGCGCGCCGCGTCCTTTTCCGTCGTCACGAGGCGTGCGTCGAATTGGCGCCGCAAGCTCGAAAGCGCGGCGTAATCGCTCCGCGAGAAGCGATGATGGTCGCCGAAGAATTTCGTCGCGACGATTTCCGCTCCGGTTTCCGAGAGCGTGCGCAGGAATTTGTCGGGCCGCGCAATCCCTGCGAATGCGACGACCCGCGCGCCCGCCAGAGCGCCCGCCGACTTCGGATCGGGAACGATGCGGGCCGTGAAAACGGATTTCCCCGATTGCCGCGCAAGCTTCGCGCCTTGCGCGCCATCGCCGATCACGACCAGCGCATCCGCTGCTGAAAGCTGCGCGTCGAGCGGCGCGCGCAGGGGCCCGGCCGGCAGGCAGCGGGCGTTGCCGGCGCCGTAATCCGAATCGATGGCGAGCAGGACGAGATCACTCGCGAGCCGGCGGCTGTGGAAGCCGTCGTCGAGCAGAATGACGCTGGCGCCGAACTCCCGCGCCATGGCGGCGCCCCCGACGCGGTCGGCGCCGACGATCGTCGGCGCCACGCGCGCGAGCAGAATCGCTTCGTCGCCGGCATCCTCGGCCACATGGCTGGAGTCGACGACGAAGGGCTCGCGGCGCCCGAGCTTTCGCCCATAGCCGCGCGTCAGGATCGCGGGCTGTTCCCCGAGCGCCAACAGGCTCTCCGCCAGCGCCAGCGCGAGCGGCGTCTTGCCGTCGCCGCCGGTCGTCAGTCCGCCGACGATGATGGTTGGCAGGGCGGCGCGCGGCGCCCTGCGGACGAGCCGCGTCTTTGCGACAGCGCCATAAACGGCTCCGGCCGGAGCCAGGAGACGGGCGGACAAACCATCCGCGCGCCAGAAGTTCGGCGCGCGCATCGGGATCACCTTTCCGCGACGGCGAGTTGCGCCAGGAACGGTTCGACCGCCGTCATGATCCCGCGCGAGGCGCCGCCGAGTTTCTCGACGGTCTCGGCGCCCGCGCGGCCCATGCGCCGCATCCGGGCGGGCTCCGAGAGCAGATAATGCGCCGCGCGAGCCAGGACGGCCGCGTCGGTGACGCGGGCGGCGGCCTTGGCGGCGGCGAGTTCGCTATACACCTCGTTGAAATTCTCGACATTCGGGCCGTATAGCACCGCGCAACCGAGCTTCGCGGGCTCGATCGGGTTCTGCCCGCCGCCGGGAACGAGCGACTTGCCCATGAACACGACGCCGACGCTGCGGAAGATGAGCCCGAGTTCGCCCGTCGTGTCGGCGACATAGACGTCGACGTCGCGCCGCGGCTCGCCGTCCTGCGAGCGGAGCGCCGTCACATAGCCCCTGTCGCGCGCCATCTGCGCGATCTCGGGTCCGCGCTCGCGATGGCGCGGCACGATCACCGTCAGCAGCGAGGGGATCTGCTGCGCCAGTTCCGCATGGGCTTCGAGGATGATCGACTCCTCGCCCGGATGGGTGGAGACAGCCGCCCAGACGGGGCGCGCGCCGACGGCGCCGTTGAATTCCGCGAGCCTCGCCGCGTCGACCGGCGGCGGCGGCACGTCGAATTTCAGATTGCCGGTGATGCGCACGCAGGGCGCGCCCAACGCGAGGAAACGGGCGGCGTTGTCGGAATCCTGCGCGAGGCAGAGATCGACGGCGCCGAAGACGATGCGCGCCGCGCCGGGCAAATTGCGCCAGCGCTCAGCGGACTTGCGCGAGATGCGGGCGTTGGCGAGCACCAGCGGCACGTTGCGGGCGCGCACGGCGGCGACCATGTTGGGCCAGAGTTCCGACTCGGCGAAGACCGCGATGTCGGGGCGCCAGTGATCGAGAAAACGTTCGACAAATTTCGGCGCGTCGAGCGGGGCGTATTGATGAAAGGCGCCGGCCGGCAGGCGCGCGGCGAGAACGCGCGCGGAGGAGACTGTCCCGCTCGTCACCAGCACTTCCGCGCCGCGCTGGATGAAGCGCTCGATCAATGGCAGCAGCGACAGGCTTTCGCCGAGACTGGCGCCATGGAGCCAGACGAGTCGCCCCTCGGGCCGCGGACGGCTGGCGAGCCCCATGCGCTCGTCGAGACGGGCAAGGTCTTCCTTGCCCTGACCCGCGCGCCGCCTGAGAACGACGCCGGCGAAAGGCGTCGCGAGAATGGTCGCTGCCCGATAGAGCTTTAATAGCGGCATGTTTCCTTGGTCTTATGAAACGCACGCGCGTGTCGCGGACAGGCGCGGCGCGTGGTCATCGCAACCGCTCCGCCTCGCGGCGAGAAACATCTATATTCTTCGCAAAACCGGCGAATTTTGGAAAGCCTGCCGTTTACAGTTCCTCGTGATCGGGGTCGAGCAGACGATAAAGATGCACGACAAAATAGCGCATGTGCGCATTGTCGACCGTTGAATGGGCTTTCGCCTTCCAGGCCGCGAGAGCGCTGTCATTGTCGGGATAAATGCCGACGATGTCGAGCTTCGAGGGGTCGCGGAATGTGACGCCGTCAAGCGACTCGAGTTCGCCGCCGAACACGAGATGCAGAAGCTGCTTGTCCTTCTTTGCCTTCGTCGCCTGCTTCGTCATTTCTAATAGGCTCCTTCCGCAACAGTCCGTGCGATCGTGAGGGTTTCGTCGAGTAGCGGCTTCGGCGCCGCGACCAGCATGCCGCGCGCCAGAGAGCGGCGATTATAGATCAACGGCGCGCCTTCCGCTTCGCTGAGCGCGGCGCCGGCTTCATGGAGGATGATGTCGGCGGCGGCGATGTCCCAGTCGCGCGCGTCGGGCGCGGCGATGACGATGTCGTGGCGGCCGGTCGCGATGTCGACGAGCCGCAGGGCGAGCGACGGCGTGCGCGGCGCGATGACGAGCTTCTGCGGCAGCTTGGCGAGTTCGGGATGCAGGAACCGCGGCGCGATGATCGCCGCGCCGGTCATTCCGGCCCGCGGCGGCGTCAGGAGCGGCGCGCCGTTGAGAAAGGCCCCCAGCCCCGCCGCTCCGGTGAAGGTCTCGCCCAGCGCGGGTGCATGGATGACGCCGACGGTTGGGCGTCCTTTCTCCACGAGCGCAATCGAGACCGCCCAGCGCGCGTCGCCGTTGGAAAAAGCCTTGGTGCCGTCGATCGGGTCGACCACGACGAGCTGCTCGCGCGAGAGCCGCGCTTCGCTGTCGGCGGTTTCCTCGGAGAGCCAGCCCGCCTCCGGCGCGAGGCGGCGCATTTCCTCGAAGAGGAACCGGTCGACGGCGAAATCCGCTTCCGTCACCGGCGAGCCGCCGCCCTTGTAGGTGACCGCGGCGGCGGTGCGCTGTCCGGGCCGGAAATAGGACATGGCGATGTCGCCGGCTTTCCGCGTCACGGCTTCGAGGCGCGGGAGGAAAGCAGCGAGGTCGTTTCGGGAAATGTGCATTGCAAAATCAGTAGGCGACGCGCCGCCGGGCCGCAAGACGCCCGCATGGGCGAAATATCGACAATTTGATCTATTCCGTTTCCCGCGGCTTCACCCTCATCGCTCAATTGCAGTGTAAAAGCAGTGATTTACGCGCCGTTCACCAGTGTTTTTAGGGACTCCGGCGGGCATGGCGCGGCAAGATGACCGGGACAAAGAGATCACGCCTTGAGGAGGGGCCCATGTTCGAAGCCGGCAATGCGCGCAAGGTCGAGGAAGCGTTTCTCGTTCAGCGGGACCGCCGGGCCGACGGCGGCGCCCGCCGCGTCCGCGTCACGCGCAGCGACATTCTCATCGCCCGTCGCTTCGGCGGCGTCGACATGATGATCGCGGTGCCGGTCCCCGCCTATCACGGCGTCGCCCTCGACGTGCGAGAGGGCCGCGACGGGGCGCCTTGCTACCGTCTGTCGCTCGCCCATCGCGACGCCGATCTGGACATCGTGCTGGCGGAGACGCAGGACGGCGGCGAGGCTGCGGCAGAGTGGAAATATTGGGCGGCCTTTCTGGACCTGCCGCGTCTGGCGCTGGAGGATGGCGAATTCGCCCCGATCGACGCCGCGACGCCTGCTCAGGCGAGCGTGCAGCGCCGCCGCGACGTGAACGTGCTCAAGCGCCGTCCGCGCTTCCTGTCGCGCCGCAAGGCCGGCGACGCCGCCCGCATGGAGGCCGTCTTCGCCGGTGAGCGCGAGATCATCTGCTACGAATGAGCCGGCTCAGGCCGAGCCGACGACCTGCGCGAAGCCGGAGAGGATTTCATCCTCCTTCAGCTTGCGGCCGATGAAGACGAGGCGCGACTCGCGCTTCTCATTGTCCTTCCATTCGCGTTGCAGATCACCGTCCAGGATCATGTGCACGCCCTGAAAAACGAAGCGGCGCGGCTCGTTCTTGAAGGCGATGATGCCCTTGCAGCGCAGAATGTCCGGCCCGTCGCGCTGAACGAGTTCGTTCAGCCAGGGCACGAAGCGCTCGGGATCGACCTCGCCGTAGTGGCGAATGGAGATAGATTGCATCTCCGAGTCGTGAATCGCCTTCAGATGACCGTGGTCGTCGTGGTGGTGATGTTCGTGCTTTTCATGATGATGATGGTGGCCGCAGTCCGGGCCGCACTCATGACCGTGCTCGTGATCATGCCCGTGGTGATGGTCATGATGATGATGGTCGTGATCATGAACATGATCATGATGGTCGTGATCGTGTTCCTCGGCCGACAGGAAATTCGGCTCGATTTTCAGGATGCGATCGAGATCGAAGGCGTTGCGCTCCAGCACCGCCTTCAGCGGAACATCCGCCTTCACCGCGCGATGCAGCGCCGCGTATGGATTGATGCCGCGAATCCGCGCCTCGACTTCTTCCAGTTCTTCCGGCGTCACGAGGTCGGTCTTGTTGAGGATGACGACGTCGGCGAAAGCGATCTGCGTTTTCGCTTCCGGCGCGTCCTTCAGCCGCTCGCTCAGCCATTTCGCGTCTGCCATCGTCACCACCGCGTCGAGGCGCGCGGCGTCCTTCACGTCGGCGTCGACGAAGAATGTTTGCGCGACGGGCGCGGGGTCGGCGAGGCCGGTCGTCTCGACGATGATGGCGTCGAACTTGCCGCGCCGGCGCATGAGCCCCTCGATGATGCGGATGAGATCGCCGCGCACGGTGCAGCAGATGCAGCCGTTGTTCATCTCGAAGACTTCCTCGTCCGCGCCGACGACGAGATCGTTGTCGATGCCGATCTCGCCGAACTCGTTGACGATCACGGCGTAGCGGCGTCCGTGCTGCTCGGTGAGGATGCGGTTGAGAAGCGTCGTCTTGCCGGCGCCAAGATAGCCGGTGATGACGGTGACGGGAATTTTATCGGTCACGATCATTCCTTGGTTTCACGAGCCCTCACGCCCGCATCCCGAGAGACGGCGCGCTGGTGGCGCGGCTCTAGGGATCGGGCGGTCGGGCGTGCCGAGACAATCGCCCTCAAGGCGTCAAGGCTTTCGCCAATTCTCTAACATTGTGGCGCATCATGTCGATATAATTCGCCCCGTCGCCTTTTGCATCGGACAAGGCGTCCGAATAAAGCATGCCGCCGACGCGGGCGCCCGTCTCCGCCGCGATGCGCTTGGCGAGGCGCGGGTCGGCGACATTTTCGAGAAACACCGCGCCGACCTTGTGCTGCTTCACCGCGTCGATGATGCGGGCGATGTCGCGGGCGCTGGCCTCGGATTCGGTCGAGACGCCCTGCGGCGCGATGAATTCGACCCCGTAGCGGGCAGAAAAATAGCCGAAAGCGTCGTGGGTGGAGACGACGCGGCGGCGGTCCGTGGGGATCGCGTCGAGCGTTTTCACGATCTCCGCGTCGAGCGCGTCGAGCTTCGCGAGATAGGCGGCCGCATTGGCCCTGTAGCTTTCGGCGCCTTCCGGATCGGCGGCGACGAGCGCGTCGCGGATTTCGTTTACGTAAATCTTCGCATTCGCCACATCCTGCCAGGCGTGGGGATCGGCCCCTTCCTCGTCCTTGCGGGCGGCGACGCCCTTGCCCAGAGTGACGACGGTTCCCTTGGTTTTCGCGACGGAAATCAGCCGCTCCAGCCAGCCCTCGAACCCGAGTCCATTGACGAAAATCACCTTCGCCTGCGCGATGCGGCGGCCGTCGGCGGGGCTCGGCTGGTAGACATGGGCGTCGCCGTCCGGCCCGACGATCGTCGTCACTGAAACGCGATCGCCGCCGACCTCGAGGACGAAATCGCCGATGATCGAAAAGCTTGCGACGACCGGGATTTTCGGCGACTCGGCGAGGGCCGGCGCGGCGAGCGCGGCGAGGGAAAGCGCGAGAGCGGCACGGCGTGTCAGCATGAGCGTCACCCTTCGAGATGCCGGCGCGGACGCCGCAGGCGCAGCACGCCCCCGGCGCGGCCGAAAACGAGAGAAGCGAAATAGACGAGGCCTGCGGCGAGTATGATGGCGGGGCCCGTCGGCGCGCCGGTTTCATTGGAGAAGACAAGGCCGACATAGCTGCAAAGCGCGCCGATTGCGGCGGCGAGCGGCAGGGCGACGGCGAGTTCATGCGTCCAGAGCCGCGCGGCGGCGGCCGGCAGCATGATGAGGCCGACGGCCATCAGCGTGCCGAGCGCATGAAAACCGGCGACGAGATTGAGCACCACGAGCGACAGAAACAGGAAGGGGACGGCTTCGCCCAGCGCGCTCGTCTGGCGCAGGAACAGCGGGTCGAGCGTGTCCATCACCAGCGCGCGGTAGAAGATCGCCAGCGCGGCGAGCGTGAAGGTCGAGACTCCGGCGAGCATCAGCATCGCCGCGTCGTCGAGGCCGACGACAGAGCCGAACAGGACATGCAGCAGATCGACGCTCGAGCCGCGCAGCGAAACCAGCGTCACGCCGAGCGCGAGCGAGACGAGATAGAAGGCGGCAAGCGAGGCGTCCTCGCGCAGGGTCGTGAAGCGGGAGGCGGCGCCGGTCGCGACCGCGATGACCAGCCCCGCGACGAGTCCGCCGAAGGTCATCGCCGGAAGGGAGAGGCCGGCCACGAGATAGCCGACCGCCGCGCCGGGGAGAATGGCGTGCGACAGGGCGTCCCCGGCGAGCGACATGCGCCGCAGGATGAGAAAGACGCCGAGCGGCGACCCGGACAGCGCCAGCGCCACCGAGCCGACCAGCGCCCGGCGCATGAATTCGTAATCGGCGAAGGGCGCGATGAAGACGTCAGTGAACATGGGCGGTTTCTTCGTCGCGCAGGCATTCGCGCGCCTGCCGGTCATAGGCCTCCGACATGGCGCGGGCGCGGGCGAGGTTTTCCGGGCAAAGCGCCTCGCGCGTCTCGCCCCAGGCGATGCGCTCGCGCGCCAGCAGCAGCGTTTGCGCAAAGGCGCGGCGGGCGAGTTCGAGTTCGTGGAGCACGGCGACGACCGTGCGGCCTTCCTCGCGCCACTGCCCGATGAGGGAGAGAAGGTCGTCGGTCGTCGCTTCGTCGATCGCGCCGAAGGGCTCGTCGAGAAGAATCACCGGCTGATCCTGCATTATGAGCCGCGCGAAGAGCACGCGCTGCATCTGCCCGCCGGACAGCGTCTCGATCGCCCGATCCTCTAGCCCCGTGAGGCCCACGCGGGCGATCGCGCGCTCGGCGCGCTCACGCTCCTGCGCGCCGAGCCGGCCGAAAAGTCCGATCCGCCGCATGGCGCCCATGGCGACGAAATCGCGGACATTGATCGGAAAGGCGCGGTCGATGTCGACGAGCTGGGGCAGATAGGCGACGTCGCGGGCCGAACCGCCGCCGCGCTCGATTCGCCCGCCGAGCGGCTTCAGTACGCCGGCGAGCGCCTTCAGTAGCGTGGACTTCCCCGCGCCGTTGGGGCCGCAGACGGCAAGCGCGGCGCCGGGCGCGATCTCGCCCTCCAGATGGTGGACGGCGGGGTGGCGGTCATAGCCGAGAGTGAGATTGACGAGCCGGATCGGCTCGCGCTGTCCGGCGGTCGCGGTCAATGCAGCGCCCAGAAAACGCCCGCCCACAGCGCCGCAAGCAGAAGCGCCACGCCGCCGAGCCGCCCCACGGCCGAAAGCCCCAGCAGGCTGGTTCGCTCGGCGCCGATGGTCGCGACGACGGGCGCCGGGAGGCGCGCATGCGCGTGGCCGTGATCGTGGCTATGTCCGTGGCTATGTCCGTGGGACGTGGCGTCTGTCATGTCCAAATGTTATAATATAACGGGCCGCAAGAACAAGCGCGGCGCCGCCGATTTGATCGCCCGCCACACGCATTTCGGGCATTTCTTCATGGACAGGGCAGGGCGACTCTGCTATCTGCCCCATCGCGGGTCAGGCGCTCCGTACAGCGCCCGGCGACCTATTCCCTATTTGGACGCCCCTTCGAGCGGGCGGCCCCTCAAAAGCAGGATGGATTCGTGCAAGTTCTCGTTCGCGACAACAATGTCGATCAGGCTCTTAAGGCGCTGAAGAAGAAGATGCAGCGCGAAGGCATTTTCCGCGAGATGAAGCTGCGCGGCCATTACGAGAAGCCGTCCGAGAAGCGCGCCCGCGAGAAGGCCGAGGCCGTTCGCCGCGCTCGCAAGCTGGCCCGCAAGAAGCTGCAGCGCGAGGGCCTGCTGCCGGTCAAGGCCAAGGCCACCGGCCGCTGAGCGGCGCGCCTGAGCCTGCGTTTCGCCGTTTTTACACCTTTTGTTAAGGTTGAGACGGCAGAGATCGGCCATAGGTTGCAATGACACGGCTGAGAGGATTTGAAGGCATGGGCTTCCGCCTTGCGGCGACATTGGTTCGCCCGTCTCCTGTCCCCTCCCGCGCCACGCTCGTACGTGGCGCCGCGGCGCTTGCCGTAATCGCGCTCGCGGGCTGCGAGACAGCCAGCGGCATCCGGCCGCCGGGGCGCGGCATCGCCGAAATCGCCGACACCGACTCCAAGGCCGCCGCGGCGAACATCGATTCGCTGACAGAGGTCATCCGGCGCAACCCATCCAGCGCCGAGGCCTACAACACCCGCGGCGTCGCCTACGCCCGCGTCGGGCGCTTCAACGAGGCCATCGCGGACTTTACGCAGGCGATCAAGCTCGACCCGAACAGCGCGGCGGCATACACCAATCGCGCGCTGGCCCAGCGACAGATCGGCCAGAACGAGGCCGCCCGCAACGATTTCGACCACGCCATCCAGGTTAATCCCAACCACGCCCCGGCCTATGTCGGACGCGCGAATCTGCTGCGCGCGCAGGGCAATCTCGACCAGGCGCTCTCCGATCTCGACACGGCGATCCGCCTGAATCCCGAGAGCGCGCAGGCCTTCCACGCCCGCGGCCTCATCCATCAGAAGCGCGGCGACAACGCCCGCGCCGTGACCGATTTCGACAACGCCATCGACCGCGACCCCTTCGCGGCGGCGCCCTATCAGGCGCGCGGCGAGAGCCTCGTGGCGCTCGGCAAATATGACAAGGCGGTCGAGGACTTCAACGCCGCGCTCAACGTCGACAACAAGAGCGCGCTCGCCTGGGCGTGGCTCGGGCTCGCCTATGAGAAGAACGGCAACCGGCAGAAAGCGCAGGAGTCCTATCAGCGCGCCCTGCAGCTCGACCCGCAGCAGCCGATCGCGAGGCAGAACTCCCGCGGCTGAAGCATTCAGGAGCAATGCGCGCGGCTTGCCATCCGACTGTGCGGACATAATCCGCTTCAGAGCTCTTCTATTCTTCCCGAAGCGTCTTGTTCAGCCGAGCGGCGATCCGTCCGGCTGAAGCTGACCCGCGCGGCTTTCAAAGCTTGCCTTCTTCCCGCGCCTTCTGGTCCTCGCGCCACTGGCGATAGGCCTCCACCATAAATGCGACCAAAAGCACGAGCGCCGCGCCGCCGATGCAGAGCGCGCGCTCCAACATGGCGTGGTCGATCATTCCATGCGTGTGCTCGACAACGAAGGGATCGGCCGCCGCCATGTCGCCCGCGACCCAGCCGAGCAGTCCCGCGCCGGCCCAGACGAGCAGCGGGAAGCGCTCCAGCACTTTCAACAGGAAGCCCGCGCCGAACATCACGATCGGTACGGAGAGCGCCAGGCCGAAAACGATAAGCTGCGCCGAGCCGCGCGCGGCGGCGGCGATGGCGATGACATTGTCGAGCGACATCACGGCGTCGGCCATGATGATCGAGACGACGGCGCCCATGAGATTGGGCTTGGCCTTGACGTCGGAATGCTCCGTCTCGTCGATCAGCAACTTCACGGCCACGATCAGCAGCAGCACGGCGCCGAAGGCTTTCAGCAGCGGAACGGCCATCAGCTCGACGATGATCAGCGTGAAGACGACGCGCAGGACGACGCCGCCGAGAGCGCCGAGAAAAACGCCCCAACGCCTTTGTTTTACGGGCAGTTGCCGGCAGGCGAGCGCAATGAGGATCGCATTGTCGCCGGAGAGCAGGATGTTGATCCAGATGATCTCGAGGATTTCCCATCCGATCGTCAGATCAGAAGTCATGCGTAGGTTTCCTGCATTTTGGCCAATGCGCCATGTCGTCGAATTAGCGTGTTTTCAACAACAGCGAAAGCTGGTCCTTTTCGGGGCCGTCGCTATCGTGAGGAGGAAAAACCGCCCCGCCCGTTTTTCCGGGGCGGAACATTCGGCCTGAAGAATGGTTCTAGGACATTGCGCGAATCGAAGTCGACTCGCGCCTTGCCGCGGGAGGCGATGATGGGAACGGGCCAGCACAGCGTCAATCTCATTTCCAGCGAGCGGGTCGAAGGGACCAATGTCTATGACCTCGCGGGGGTCAAAATCGGCGAAATCGACCATCTGATGATCGACCGCGCCTCCGGCATGGTGCGCTATGCGATCATGACCTTCGGCGGTTTCCTTGGTTTCGGCAGCAGGAAATATCCGCTGCCTTGGAAGGCCTTTCACTATGACATGAGCCTTGGCGGGTATGTCACCGCAGTCACCGCGGAGCAGGTGAAGGGGGCGCCGCAGTTCGACGAAGACAGCTTCGATGACCGCGACTGGGAGGTCCGCTTGCACGAGCATTTTGCTGCGGCGCCCTATTGGGAGGAATCGCCAATGTCTCCCATCACGCCGAACTCGCCGGTTCCGCCGGTCTCGCCCATGCGCGGCGACGCCGATCGAACGATGGGTCATTGACGGGGGTCGGGGAAGGCCGTCTCGCGGCCTTGCTTCGACCGCTCGTTCCTGCATTGGTGGCCGGGTCTTGATCGCGGGAAGCAACGCGGATGTCTTCTGCAAGAAAACTTTTCGCCGCCGGAATGGCGCTGTTTGCTTTTGCCGCTGCGCTTTCCGTTCCCCCGGACGCGCATTCGGCGCCGGCGCAAGCCGATAGTGAAAACCGCCGGCGCGAGGTCGAGGCTACGCTTCAGCGCATCAAGCTGCCGCCGGGATTCTCGATCTCGCTTTATGCGCTGGCGCCGGGCGCGCGCACGCTTGCGGTCGGCGCGCAAGGCAAGGCGATCTTCGTCGGCACGGACGACAAGCGCGCCTATGTGCTGACGCCCGGCGACGGGAAGGCGGCCGCCGTCGAGGATTTCTCGCCATGGCCGAGTCTCACGATGCCGCATGGCGTATGCCTGTCGAAAGAGGGCGCTCTCTTTCTCGTCGAACGCAACCGCGTGACGCGGCTCGACGACGCCGAGAGCAACTGGCGCGATGCAGCGTCGAAAGCGCAGGCGATCGTCAAGGCGGGTGATCTCGTCCCGCGCAGCTCGGAGAGCCGCAGTCACTCCGCGCGCGTCTGCCGCGTCGGACCGGATGGCAGGCTTTATATTTCGCTCGGCCAGCCGGACAATGTGGCGCCGCGCGACAAGCTCGCGCTCTATGAGCGGACCGGCGTCGGCGGAATCATCCGCATGAATCCCGACGGCTCCGGCCGTGAAGTCTTCGCGACCGGCGTTCGCAATTCCGTCGGCATGGATTTCGACCTCGACGACGCCCTCTGGTTCACCGACAATCAGGTGGACGGGATGGGCGACGACATTCCTCCCGGCGAAATCAACCGCGCCGATCGCCCGGGGCTGAACTTCGGCTTTCCGTGGTTCGGCGGCGGCCACGTCCGCACGAAGGAATATGAGCGGGACACGCCGCCGGCGGACGCCGTTTTCCCGATGGTGGAGACGCAGGCGCACGCCGCCGATCTCGGCATGACCTTCTATCGCGGCGCTATGTTTCCTCCGGAATATCGCGGGGGCCTTTTTTCGGCTCAGCACGGCTCCTGGGATCGCAGCGTCCCCATCGGCGCCCGATTGATGTTCACGCGGCCCGGCGCCGACGGGCGCGGCGTGGCGACGCCCTTCGCAGAGGGCTGGAATACGGGCGCGGGGCGTTATCTCGGCCGCCCCGTCGACGTCGCGGAACTCGCGGACGGCTCGCTGCTCGTCACCGACGACCAGAATGGCGCGATCTATCGAATTACCTATCGCAGGCCGTAATTGGCGCTGGATTCCGCAATCCTGACGTGCAAGAAGCGTTCCGTATCCGTTCTCGGACCGGGGCCGAATGAAACGTCTGTCGCTCATCGTTTTTCTATGTGCTGGCGGGCAGTCCGCCGCTGCGGCCAGCTCCTGCGTTGTCGAGCGGCACGCCTATGCGCTGGCGGAAAATCTGGAGGCGATCGACGTCGATCTCATCGGCCGCGCGACCCGCTCTATCGACATGGCGGCCTATGTGCTCACGAGCATTCCCATCGTGCAGGCGCTCGACGCCGCGGCGCTTCGCGGCGTGCGCATTCGCCTCTATCGCGACGGTCGCGACGCCCGCATGCCGTCCCGGCTAGCGGAGGCCTACAATCGGCTTGCGGCGCGCGAGAATGTCGAAATCCGCTACAAGGGCGATCCGCAACCCTTCATGCATCTGAAGGCCTACGCCGTCGACGGCGTGCTGGTGCGCGAAGGCGCAGGCAATTTCACGCACAGCGGTCTGCGAAAGCAGGACAACTCCCTCGTCGCATTGCGATGCCCCGCGGCCGTCGAGCGGTTTCAGAAGGCGTTCGAAGCCATGTGGGCGCGGTGAAGGCGTCGCCTTTGTCGATTCCGCTCATTGCGGAACTTGGCGGATTTCACTCGCCGTGCCGCAACAGCGTGAAGCAGTCGATATTCGTGCCGTCCCAGTTCCAGTCGAGCAATTGCTGCTTCTCGACCGCAAGACCCTCCTTTGCGGCGTAGTGCTTCATGAGCTCCGCGGACATGAAATTCCGCCGATGCGGGTTTTGGTAAAAATCTCCGCCCGGATTGGCGCTGTAATTGGAGTGATGCAGAAACGCTCGCCCTTCCCGGGGCGCAAGCATTCTCGCGATTTCGGCGAGGTAGCTACGTACGATGTCCGAGTCGAAATGGACCATCGAATCGAAGCAATAAAACATGGTTACGGATTGGGAAGGAATGCCGGAGACTGTCACGCCGTTGTTCTTGATGCAAACGACGCGCGGTTCATCGGAGAATCTTGCTGAACAGAAGTCGACGTTTTCCTGATTGATTTCGACGCAATAGACGAGCTTGCACTCCGGCAACTCCAGAAGCTTCACCGTGTTTCGGCCGTGCCCCGCCGCCAGGTCCACACAGGTCTCGAAATTGCAGCCCTTGATGAATGGCCAAACCAATGCCGCCCAGCGCTCGTTAATTTCGCCTTCCGCCGCTTCAAAGTATTTCGTCGCAGTTTTATAACGGCGTCCAACATTCGTTGCGAGGGACTCCAGTGTTTCGACCGAGCGGGAAGATGACGGCATGCCGCAAACCACCTAGTGCCATTGTAGCGCCAAAGTGGGTAGTGTATCTAACATTCAATGACATGGAAAGTGTTTCTGGCGTTCGGTGGCAGGCGATCCAGACGCCCCACCAGTAGACGAACTGTTGGGCGCTCGCTGATTGACGATATATCGTCGCATGGATCCATCCAGTCAGCGCCGCGCGCGACATTATTTAATTTCGGCGCGTGAACGATGGCGCATGCTTCGACGCCGCAGACAGCGACGCACGCCCGAAACTCCCCAACGCGACGCTATCCGCGCGCCGTCTCGAGAGCCCGGCCGTCGTGGCCGGTGACGAGGGCGTCGATCATCACTCCCGCCGCTACGCCCGGCGTGCGCGCCGGTGTGAAATCCGCCGCGCGCGCCATGCCGCCGCGCTCGGTCAACAGGCGCAGCCGCTTCCCCTTTTGCCTGTCGAGATGGCGCGCCAGCGCCGCGTCGCCGGCCTCGCGCAGCCGCGCGGCGCGTTCCTTTGCAACCTCTCGCGCGACCTGTGGCATGCGCGCGGCAGGCGTTCCCGGGCGAGGCGAGAAGGGAAAGACATGGAGATGCGTCAGGCCGCATTCTTCGACCAGCCCGAGCGTGCGCGTGAACATTTCTTCCGTTTCCGTCGGAAAGCCTGTGATGAAATCGGCGCCGAAGACGATGTCGGGGCGCGCGTCGCGAAGTTCCCCGCAAAAACGAATGGCTTCGGCGCGTGAATGTCGCCGTTTCATGCGTTTCAGGATCAGATCGTCGCCTGCCTGCAATGATAGATGCAGATGCGGGCAGAGACGTTCTTCTTCCGCGGCCGCGACGATGAGGTCGTCGTCGGCTTCTATGCAATCGATCGAGGAAAGACGCAGGCGCGGCAAGTCGGGAATTTCGCGAAGCAGCAGCCGGACAAGCCCTCCGAGCCGCAATCCGTCCGCGTCATAGCTCGTCAGATCGACCCCGGTGAGCGCGATCTCCTGTTTGCCGCGCTCGACGAGCGCGCGAGCCTGCGCGACGATCTCCTGCGGCGGCGCGGAGCGCGAGGCGCCTCGGCCAAGCGGAATGATGCAGAAGGTGCAACTGTGATCACAGCCGTTCTGTATGGCGAGAAAGGCGCGCGTGCCTTCCTCCGCCGCAGCAGCGCGGTTTTGCGCCTGCTCGGCGATGACGCGCGAGACGCCCTCGATCGATGTGAAGGCTTGTGGATCGATGCGCGCCGCGCAGCCCGCGACGACGATCTCCGCCTCCGGACGCTCGCGATGCAGGCGGCGAATGGCCTGTCGCGCCTGCCGGGTCGCTTCACCCGTCACGGCGCATGTGTTGACGATGATCGTTTCGCGCTCGCCCTCATGCCGGCGCGCGAGCTCTTCGGAGTCGACCATGTTGAGCCGGCATCCGAAGGTGACGACCTCGACATTCCGCGCCATCTCGCTCACGCGGCGACGCCCTCGAAAAGGCTCGCGGAAAGCATCGTCTCGAATTCGAACTCAACCGGCCCCGTCATCATGACGTGATCGTCGTCGCGCCACTCGATATGGAGATCGCCGCCCGGCAGGCGCACGCGCGCGCGCCGCTCGGTGAAACCCGCGCGCGCCGCCGCGACGAGCGTCGCGCAGGCGGCCGAGCCGCAGGCCTTCGTCGCGCCCGTGCCGCGTTCCCATACCCGCAGCAGAATATCGTAGCGCGCGACGATCTGTGCGAAGGATATGTTGGCCCGTTGCGGAAAGAGCGGGTGATGTTCGAGCTTCGGGCCCAATGTTTCGAGCGGCGTCGCGAGCGCGTCGGGCACGAAAAACACCGCATGGGGATTGCCCATGCTCACGGCGCTGAATTGCGTGGGCGCGCCCGCGACCGGCGGCTCCAGCGCCACCGTGCGAGTGTCGGCCTCCCGCGACAGCGGAATCTCCCGCCAGTCGAGCCGCGGGCGGCCCATGTCCACGGTGAAGACGGTCTCGGCTTCGCGCCGCGTCTCGATGCGGGCGGCGTCGGTCGCAAGCCGCAGCCGTTCCTTGCCGTCGCGCGCGAGCGCATAGGCCACGCAGCGCGCGCCATTGCCGCAGGCGCCGGAGAGCGAACCATCGACATTATAGATGCGCATGAAGGCGTCGTCGCCCTTTTCGCGCGGATCATGCAGCGCCATCAACTGGTCGAAGCGCAGGCCCGGCGCGGCGGCGATGGCGCGCGCCTCCTGCGGCGCGAGGACATGGTCGAGGCCGCGCAGGTCGAGCACCAGAATTTCGTTGCCGGCGCCATTCATGCGCAGGATCGGTCGGTTTTCGAGCGGATGTGGCATCGCGGGCGGTCTCGCACTGTTTCCGTTAACAAGCGCTCGTATATAGAGACTGCGCCGCGGCAGCGCCAGTTTCGCGGCGCCCGACGCCTGTCGCAATTGCGCGCGACAAGGGCCAAATGTAATTCGCAGCCTGTGTGAAAGGATGCCCTGGGAATGGACGAGGAACCGGCTTTGATCGACAGCCTGCGGCGTCACTGGCGCGCGCTGGCGGTTTTCGCGCTTCTCGTCGCGACGGCGGCGATCGTCGCCGAGCGCAGGCTGTTTCCGGCTCCCGAGCTCGAGGACGAAACGCCAGTCACGCCTGCGCAGCCGGCTCCGTCCGCCCAGACGGACGCCAGGGGCGGAGGCAGCGTCGCCGACAAGCCGGCCGGGGCCGCCGACGCGCAGCAGGGCGCGGCCAAGGAAAACCCCGCAGCCGCCGTCATGAGCGAGACCGTCGCCGTCGACGCGCGGCCGGCCGCGGTGCTCAAGGGGCAGGGCAAGTGGGACGAGGCCGCCAAGACGCTGTCGTCCGCGCTCGAAAAGCTCATCGCCGCTGTGACAAAGGCGGGCCTCACGGTTAACGGCAGGCCGATCGCCGTTTTCACCAAGACCGACGACACGGGCTTTTCTTTCGAAGCGATGGCCCCTCTCACCGCCGCGCCGGAGGGCAAGGTCAAGCTTGCGGACGGCGTCGAGATCGGCGCGTCGCCGGCCGGCAAGGCGCTCAAATTCCAGCACCGGGGCGCCTATGACGAGATCGACGCCACCTATGAGGCGATCGCGGCCTATCTCGACGAAAAGGGGCTCGACACCAAGGACCTGATCATCGAGGAATATCTCACCGACTTCAAAGGCGAGGACGCAAACGTCGATGTGGATATCTACGTCTTTCTGAAGTGATGATTGGCCGGCACCGGCGTGAGATTGGGAGTATGACATTCTTCATGTCTGCGGAGGGGCGTGTTCGCGTTTCGTCGGAGGTGCGCGGGTCCCGTCGCGAGGACGGCGGGCGCGTCAGCGGTCGGCGCAATGGGCGACAACGCCGCTCGGGCGCGGGGTGAAGGCCCAGCTATGCGCCCGCCGATCTTCGCTGGCTAAAAATACCTGATTTCATTGGAAATTTCCCGGGCACGGGCGGGCGCGCCCCTTCGTCGGCGATACATGTGCATTCTCGATCCGCCAGTGTTCGGAAATCCGGGCCGAGATATGTCGAACGGCGACTTTGTCGCCCGCTATGGCCTCCCCCAGCAGGTTTTCCACGTCGCGGATGCGGACAATCGCAAATCACTGGCGGCTCGAAATAGCGACGACAGCTCTATCCTGAAGACAATTTTATCGGTCCTCCCCGCAAGGCGACGGCGGGACGCGATCATGCATTTGTAGCAAGGGAAAAATGCCCACCGCTTCCGGCCAAGAAAAAAGTCGCCGGACGCTATTCCGGATTGGGCCATCTTCATGTAACATCTTAAGTGTTGCAGTGGCGTCGGAGATGTCGGGAGTGAGCCAGAGTTTACCTTTTCGCGGCGTTCGCCCGCTTCTCACGGAGCGCACGGCAGCGCTAACGCGCCTGTCGCGTGTCCGACTGAGCGGCAGAAAGTGCAACTTTCATGCGACGGGCTTCGGCGCCTCGTCCATCCCGGAGCTTTTATGGGCCGGATTTGCCTCGCGCTCTTCGGACTTCGTCCGTCAATCTGCGTTTTGACGATGGGCTGCGTTAGTTGAAAATTATCGCCAGGCGGCGTTAGGGGATCCCCGATGCTAGAACAAAAACGTCTCTTCTGCGTAGCCACTGAAAAGCAGGCGCCTGATTGGTTGGTGTCCCTGCTGAAAAATAATGGAATCGAACGCATCGATCTCGATCAGGCGACGAATACGGGATACGACGTTTCCAAGCACGGGCCGCTGCTGGGCGTGATTGTCGAAAAACCAGGGGCTATCAAACCGGGAGTCGCCTTGTTTCCGAAAGGACTCGAGGAAGACTCGACATTCGTTTTCGACTCGACCGAAGCGACAACCCGAGTTTGTTTTTGGCTTGCCAAACGAGCGACGGCCTTTGCGCGCTTGTCGCTTGCTGAAAACAGTCGAAACCTTATCGCTCTGGGCGAGGTCAGGTCCAGGCTGCGAGAAGTTCAAACCTCGTTCTCGCATCTCGAGGAATATCTGACGTCGGTCCCCTTCGCTCGTGATTGGCTCGCTTTCGCCCTGCCAGACGCGGAGGATTACTGGACGTTTTCTGAAGGAAGTACGGGCCTGAACTCCTACGTCACTTTGACGCAAGCCCTTCCGCAGGTCGTACCCTTTCCGAGCGGGGTGTCGCTGAAGCTCCAGCATGTTCGTCGAGGCGGCAACGAAAAGCAGCAAATATCTCTCTCGGTGATCGGGCGCTGGTCGCGCAAATCCATCGGTCAGTGGGTCGTGTCGCTCGATGCTATTTCGGGACCCTGGACCCGATTTGAGATGCCGCCTTCCATCAAGGCTCTCGACGAGCCAATGGAAATTTCTCTGACAATCCCCTATTCAGTAACGCCTATCGTCTCAGTGGGCCTTGGCAAGGCGACCCCGATCAAGGATTACGCGCTTGCGATCAATGGCAAACGTGAGGGCGACCGACCTCTGTCCGTCCGCGTATATTCCGGGCTGCCGGGAAACATGAGGCAACCGACGGTCGGCGCGCTGATGCCGGTCGAAAGTATCGAAATCGGAGATATCAGCCGCGTCGACCTGCGAGTTCCCGCGCCTTTGGCGAAAACCTATATTAGCGGCTCGCGCGAAGAGCATCGGACGTTGGGCCAGGAACATCTTGCGCAGTGTCAGCTTGTCGAGACGGCTGAACTTGCCGATTTTGACGTCGTAAAGTTGATGCCGCAATACAATGGCATTCTCGTTCATCCGACAGGAAAAGAGCCAACTATCGCCGTTGTGCCTCACGTCCCGTTTGGCGGCGGCGAAAAACTGAGCATACTGGTAAGCCATGTCGGAACGCAATCGGAGGCTGCAATCGAGTGCGCCGCAGCTGTATTGAAAAGTGCTCACAACAGAAATGGCGGTTCATTAGGCGACATCGTGGGTCATCTGGGATCCGAATATTGGGAATCCTTGGACTGGATGGCCGTCACTCCCGGCGACGCAATTCAGATTCATTGCAATCTTCCGAAGGGAATCGAGACAGGCGACATAATTCTTTTTTCAAGATCTCCATCAGGAAATTGCCAGTTCGCATGGAGCATTTTCGGGGGTATGTATATCAGCCGCACGGCCGATAAATACGCGATGCGCACGGAAGGACAGGCCGCGTGATCGAAATTGCATTCGTCGTTCCATTATACAAACATAGCCAGCTCGTCTGCGAAGCGATTCAGTCTGTTCTTGCTGCGTCCCAAGAGTCGGGAATCGAGGTGTCTGTCGTCATCGTCGACGATGGATGCCCGCACCTCTCAAGTCACCTTACGAGTCTCTCCTTATCCATCGCGAACGAGCAGATTTACTGCATAAGAGGCCCAAATAAAGGCTTGTCGTCGGCTCGAAATCGCGGGATCGAATATATATTGGCCAAGCTTCCAAATGTCGAGGGAATCTTCTTTCTCGACGCTGACAATATGCTGGAGCCGCACTCTGTACGATCAATGAAGGATGCCCTCGATAAGCATCCGGATGCCGACTGGTTTTATCCGGATATCAATATGTTCGGACTAAACTGGCACGGGAGTTACGCTGGCAACTATCTTCCGCTGATCCACGCCGTAGCCAATATATCGGAAGCCGGCAGCTTGGTGCGGACGCGCGTCTTCTTGCAAGGACAGCGCTTCGATGAAAATATGAAATCTGGATATGAGGATTGGGATTTCTGGCTATCGATAGTGGAGGCGGGATTCCGTGGAATGAATTGGCCGGGTTTGGGCTTTCGCTATCGCAAGCGCCCAGAAAGCATGCTGGCTGATTCTCACCGGGAGCATGCGCATATCTCCAATTACATGAAACATAAGCATCGCTGGACAGGCGACGCGAAATCCCTTCTTTTTCTGGAGATGTCCGATCTTCCAAGGTATGCGATCTTCCTTGCGGACGAGGCGCGGGTTGTTCTGACCAGCAACGCCCAGTCCACGCGAGAAAGCATGCGGCTCGATGACTACAGGAAGCTGTTTGTCAGCGCGATGAAGCAACCAAACAGCTTTCATCCGGGATCCTTCCTTGTCATCACGACGTCGAATACCCTGAGCGCGATCAACGATCTGCATATTTCCAACTGGATTCTCTTCGATCTCGAAAGGAGAACCCAATCGAAAAACCTTGCTGTAACCGAACTGTTCCAATGCTCGGATGAATTTGTCGAGCCTTCGTCCGTTGACTGGTCCGGGTGGACCGACGCACAAATCGCGATGGTCAGCATGACTCTGGCAAGAGAAATCCTCGAGGATGCCCAAGATTTGCGGATCCGCTCGGTGACCACGAAGGAACCTGAGATAGGGGTCAACCGGCGGCGAGTAGCGACACCGTCGAGCGCTGACAGTCTCGGAGCCAAGAGCGCGGTGTTTTATCTGGTCTCGTTTTTTATGGAGTTGCGCGCATACGGGGGAGCTTTCGTGAGGCAATGGCCGGCGACATTGATGAAAATGGGGGCGCCAGATCGTTCGGCGGTCTATGAGTTAATGTGTTGGAACCTCGGTGTTGACGGCATGCAGGCCGGCGCCGACGTAGCAGCGATCGATGTCGCCTTTTTGTTGCCTATTCTGGAGTTTGGTGGTGTGGAGCGCGTGGCCTGCGCTGTCGCAAGCGCTCTAAAGCGTCGAGGGATGCGATGCCATGCAGTTGTGATTGGCGCCTCCCGCGTCGACTGGGGGCCGACGCTTCGCGAAGCATTCGATTCTCTCAATTTTGTCGACAGCTCCAAATTTCAGGGATGGTCCGGCCCTCTTTATGAGGGAACCAAATTACCTGCGTGGGACAACGAAAGCGTCGCTTCCGGGGTCGCTGGTTTTTTTACATCATACGACGTCGTGTTATCCTGTAACGGATCAGCGATGTTTGGTATTTTTCGCAAGCTGCAACAGATTGGAATTGTGACAAGCGCATATCTGCATGTAAACGATATCACGCAGACCGGTCGTATCGTTGGGCATCCACAACTTGCTTTAGCCTATGATCACGCATTGGATCTCGTAATAACCTGTTCCAACCAGCTCGGGGCCGAACTGCTTGGACGCGGAATGGCGAGTGACAAGATCGTAATCGTTCCGAATGCGCCGGGCATTAATGAAGAACTCCTGCGCACGCGCGACTGGGTGTCTCATCGTCGTGCCAGGGCTGAGAAAAAGCTTGGTCTCAATGTGCTCCTTATGGGTCGATTCGATTATCAAAAGGGTCTTGATAGAATTCAGCGGCTTCTATCGATCGACTGGGACGATTATAATATTAGATTCAGGCTTGTCGGAAAATCCGTTATAGATCAACATGAAGCCAAGCATATCAACCACACTAGGATCGAGTCTGCGGTCTATGATCCAGATAGCCTGATAGAGCTGTTGGAGTGGGCCGATGTCTTGCTCTTGCCCTCGCATTATGAAGGACTTCCGCTGGTTGCGATAGAGGCAATGATCGCGGGTGTTGTGACGGTTGTCACCGAAACCGGAGCTCTGCGGGAATTGATAGCGAACGGTGAGAACGGTTTTATCGTTTCACAGGAAAGCTGCGTTGAGGATATGACAAAAAGGTTAGTATATCTGGCCGTCAACTCGGAACAAAGATTGAAAATGGCCGAAGCCGCTATGCTCTCCGTTGAGGATCGGAGATGGGATGATTCAATAACGGATTTGTACGATCGCTTACGTCGCGAAGTCGCTGAACGACGAGGAAGTCTCTATTGTGAGGGGGGACAGGTTGCAGGCATTAAGAGACAGGCTAATCATAGCCACTTCTCTAAACTGGATTTTCGTCTTGAGATGAATGCGAATAACTCTCAAATCAATCTCTCCGACGCATTATCGACGGAGGCAACGGCTTGATAGAGTAGATTCAATTGGTGATTGCTGGTCTTGGTATGACACGGGATACTCAGTATGGACCGGGTCGTAAGGGCGAGGCGCGACGTTTGGCTATACATGGGTAAATTTTGGCGGAAAACAGACTTCGGCAATCCCGCTGAAGGCGGGACATTCGTTTTGGGCGACAGGTGTGGCGTCCTCGCATCATGTCGTTGATTTGAGGAAGGTGAAAAGTTAGAGCATTTCCCTGTTTTTCTGAATCGGGAGGGATTCCTATTCTAGCAGGAGTGTGATTGAAGATGCTGGCTGGGCGGAGGCCAGCATCCAATGGTTCGACCTCTCTCCAATGATCTTCGAGAGCGTGTGGTTGCGTCGGTTTTGGCTGGCGAGAGTTGCCGCGCCGTGGTGAACTGATGGGGTGGATGCCCCCTCCACCCAGCATTGTGTGATGCTGGGTCGGCGCCGGGAGGCGCAGTTATGGAGGACGTGCATATGTCTGAAGTTCATGTTTTGGCGATCGATTTGGCGAAACGCAGTTTTCAGCTTTGCGGGACGGATCGCGGTGGGGCGGTTCTGTTCAATCGGACCGTGTCTCGTTCGAAACTCGAGCAAATCCTCCGGGCGCAGCCGCCCTGCATCGTCGCGATGGAAGCCTGCGCGACGAGCCATTACTGGGGCCGAATGGGAGCTGCTTGTGGACACGAGGTTCGTCTGATCCCGCCGATCTACGTCAAGCCGTTCGTGAAGCGTCAGAAGAATGACGCCGCGGATGCTGCGGCGATCGCCGAGGCCGCTTTGCGGCCGAACATGCATTGCGTGGCGGTCAAGAGCGCCGAACATCAGGCGCGGGCCGTCGCCTTCCGCGCCCATCAATGCTTCGTCGGACAACGCACGCAATTGATCAACGCGCTTCGCGGTCACCTGGCGGAGTTCGGACTGGTCGTCGCGAAAGGCCCCGCGAATTTGAAGTCACTCGTCGACATGATGAAGGATGAAAGCGTCGATGTCCCAGAAGCAGTGCGGGACGTCGTCCAGCTCTTCCTCGATCAGATCGAAGCGATTACTTCCAAGATCGAGGATCTGGCTCTGCGGCTCAAAAAAGCGACGAAGGAAAACGACGAGATGCGGCGTCTTTGCACTGTCCCGGGCGTTGGCCCTGTGACCGCCGGAGCCGTGCTCGCCTTCGCTCCGGACTTGCGGGCTTTTTCGAGCGGCAGAAATTTCGCCGCCTGGCTCGGCCTTGTGCCACGCCAGCATTCGACAGGCGGGAAAACCCGACTGGGGGCGGTCAGCAAGATGGGGCAGAACGATATCCGCCGGTTGCTGATCGTCGGCGCCATGAGCAGGATCCGCTGGATCGTGCGCAAGGGCGTATTGCCCGACAATTGGCTTGGCCGCATTCTCGGCCGCAAGCCGAGGATGGTCGCAGCCGTCGCCCTCGCGAACAAAATGGCGCGCATCATCTGGGCCATGATGACCAGGGAACAGAATTACCGAATGGCGTGATCCGCGAAAGCCCAACCGGGCGCGAAGCGGAAAAGCGCTGACAGGGCCGGCGTAGCGCCGGTTCCGGCGAGGAGATCGACCGACGACATATGCGGCAAGGACTTCAATGTTCAGAATGGGGAAAGCCGGTCCCGGGGCTCGAGCCAACCAAGCTCTCTGAACCGATGTGGACCCTGTTCTTCGAACGGCATGCCGGCCCGTGGCGCAAAGCAGGCCACGTCAAGAGGCCTGACACACGACCGATAGAAGCGCCGCGCTGAAATGTCGCCGAAGAATCACCTTGCCAAAACGGGGGCAATGGTATGGACCCCGCCCTTGGCCTAGGCTGGGATGTCGAACTGTCACTCGCAGAGCAGGAGACGACCATGCACATCGTCCGTATCGGCCTCGATCTCGCGAAATATGTTTTCCATCTTCACGGTGTTGACGAACGCGGCAAAGTCGTTTTGCGTAAGACTTTACGCCGCCCGGCCGTTGCGCTCTTCTTCGCGAATCTTCCGCCCTGCATTGTTGGAATGGAAGCCTCGAACGGCGCGCATTATTGGGCCAAGACGTTCTCCGAGCTTGGGCATGACGTTCGATTGATCAGCCCGCAGTTCGTCACGCCATACGTAAAATCCAACAAGAATGATCGGAATGACGCCGAGGCGATCTGTGAAGCAGTCGGCCGTCCGAACATGCGGTTCGTTCCGGTCAAATCCGCCGAACAGCTGGCGATCCAGGCTATTCATCGGATTCGCAGTCGTCTAGTCGCCAATAGGGTTAGACTTGTGAACCAGATCCGCGGCCTACTCGGCGAGCACGGCGTCGTTATTGCGCAGACCATCGGCAATCTTCGGCGCGCTTTGCCGCGGATCGTCGACGAGGAAAGCAACGGTCTGAACAGCATTGTTCGGGAGTTGATCGGCGAATTGCGGGAGGAATTGATCGACCTTGATAGGCGGGTCGCAATTTACGATCGCAAAATCCGGGAATTGTATCGAACAAGCGCAGCATGTCAGCGCCTCGGCATGGTCGAAGGAATTGGACCTATTACTGCGACAGCGCTGGTCGCAGCGGCTGGCGATGCAAAATGCTTCAAGAATGGACGGCAGTTCGCGGCATGGATCGGACTTGTCCCGAGACAACGATCGAGTGGCGGCCGATCGCGGCTGCTCGGCATCAGCAAACGCGGCGACCGATATCTTCGTACCTTGCTTATCCACGGCGCACGCGCCGCCTTGGGCCGGATACGAGGGAAGCAGGATCCGAGAAGCCTTTGGCTGCTCAAAGCGCGCGAACGCCATCATCCAAATGTCGTCGCCGTCGCGCTCGCCAACAAGAACGCGCGGATCGCATGGAGCTTGCTCGCCAGCGGCATGAGCTACGATCAGCGTCTAACCGTCAGCTCGGCCTAACCGCAGCTAAGCATCCGGGAAACAGACAACCAACGAGATTCCCACCAGCAATTGCAACGATTGGCAGTGATGGCGAAACGGTCACTCCGTCGATTCCCGAACCTGATGTGTGGACCGGCATGGCGAGAGCCAATGCCTTGGGGGCATTGAGGTGGAAGCGCGCGAAAATCCATCGAGGCTCGCGGCAAGAACTTTTTCGGCCGCATCATGAAGCCGGATATACGTCAGCAGTTGTGACCGAAAGTCGGAACTGTCAAAGCCGTTGCAATCGGGCGGGGTCCATATACATCCACACAAGACAGTTTGCGGCGGATAGGCCAAACCGGCTGTGGGTGGCCGACTTTACCTATGTCGCGACTTGGCAGGGCTTCGTCTATGTCGCTTTCGTTATCGACGTCTTCGCCCGGCGGATTGTCGGCTGGCGAGTCTCCCGTTCGGCGCAGACGCCCTTCGTGCTCGATGCGCTCGAACAAGCGTTGTACGATCGGCAGCCTGTTCGCGGCGGTCTCGTTCATCACAGCGACCGCGGCGTGTAAGGCGGATTCAATCGGTCGTCGCAATAACCGTAAGCTAGAGGGTGTTATGTACTTTGGTGATTGATTGTCTTAGTAGAATCGGATGTCTCCGATTCGCAAACCTTATCCGTCTGACGTCAGCGACGAAGAATGGTCGCTGGTTGCGCCTTATCTGACGCTCATGGACGAAGGCGCGCCGCAGCGTCAACATTCGCTGCGCGAGCTGTTCAACGGCCTGCGTTACGTGCTGCGCTACGGCATCGCCTGGCGCGCCATGCCCAACTATGAACAGCGGCGGCAAAGTGTACCACTGAACCGGCTTTGGGGGCTGCTTTGACGGCGGCGCAAAAGTGTACCGGTCCTGATAGGCCGAACTCGATGTCATCGACTGGCATGGAGAGGCCGAAAGGATGTTCACAGTGGAACTCTATGCCCGGGTGAGACGCGCGGTGATGGCGGAAGGGCTGAGCCGGCGGGAAGCGGCCAGGCGCTTCGGCGTGCACCGCAATACGATCACGAAGATGCTTCAATATTCGGTTCCGCCGGGGTATCGGCGTCGGGAGCGGCCGATCTCGAAGAAGCTGGGGCCGTATATGGCCTGGATCGACAAGGTCCTGGCGGATGATCGGCTTGTTCACGCCAAGCAGCGTCATACGGCACAGCGGATATTCGAACGGCTGCGGGACGAAGAAGGGTTTTCCGGCGGTTACACGATCGTCCGGGAATATGTCGCGCAGGCGCAGTTGCGGTCGCGCGAGATGTTTATTCCACTCAGCCATCGACCGGGGAATGCGCAGGCGGATTTTGGCGAGGCGGACGCCTATATCGCCGGCAGGAAGGTCCGCTTTCATTATTTTTGCATGGACCTGCCGCATTCGGACGGCTGCTTCGTCAAGGCCTATCCGGCGGAGACGGCGGAAGCCTTCTGCGACGGCCATGTCGCGGCCTTCGCCTTCTTTGGCGGCGTCCCCCAGTCCATTCTTTACGACAATACGCGTCTCGCGGTCGCCAGGATCGTGAAGGGTGGAGAGCGTCTGCGTTCGCAAATGTTTGCGGAACTCCAGAGCCATTACCTTTTTGCTGATCGCTTTGGCCGGCCCGGCAAGGGGAATGACAAGGGCAAGGTCGAGGGGCTTGTCGGCTATGTCCGGCGCAACTTCATGACGCCACTGCCCGTGGCGGAGAGTTTCGAGGCGCTGAACGCGAGGTTCCTGGACGCCTGCACGAAACGACGGCGGGCGATCCTGCGCGGCCAGTCGACGCCGATCGGCGAACGCATGCAGGCGGATATGGCGGCATTCCTGCCGGCGCCGCCGGCTCCCTATGACGCCTGTCACAAGGTCGCGACGCGCGTGTCGTCGATGGCGCTGGTGCGCTACCGCAACAACGATTACTCGGTCCCGACGCGCTTCGGCCATCGGGAGGCGCTGGCCAAGGGCTATGTCGATCGGGTCGAGATTGTCTGCGGCGGGGAGACCATCGCCGTGCATGCGCGCAGCTACGGCAAGGCCGAGTTCATCTACAACCCGCTGCATTATCTCGCCCTGCTCGAACACAAGAGCCGCGCGCTCGATCAGGCCGCGCCGCTCGACGACTGGCGGCTTGCCGACTGCGTGCATCGTCTGCGGCGGCTGATGGAGGCGCGCATGGGGAATAGCGGGCGCCGCGAGTTCATCCAGGTGCTGCGGCTGATGGAGGACTTTCATCAGCATCAGGTCGAACAGGCGGTCGCGGAGGCGCTGCGTCTTGGCGCGATCAGCTTTGACGCAGTGAAGATGCTGCTGCTGGCCAGGCTGGAGAACCGGCCCGCGCGGCTCGATCTGACATTCTACCCCTACCTGCCGGCGGCTACGGTCGGCGCGACGGATCCGCGCGCCTATCTCGGGCTCGTCGCCGGCGCGAGCGTCATCGCGGGCGTCATGGAGACGACCGCGGGAGGTCCGGCATGACCACCTCGCATGAGCCAGGTTCGCAGACGATCGTCGCGCCGCAGGTGCTGCTGGGTAATCATCTCAAGGCGCTGAAGCTTCCCACCTTCGCGCGCGAATATGAGAAGGTGGCGCTGGAGTCGGCGCAGGACCGCGCCGATTACCCGCGCTATCTGCTACGCCTGTGCGAACTGGAGCGCATTGATCGCGAGCGGCGCAATGTCGAGCGCCGCATCCGGCTGGCGCGCTTTACGCAGGTCAAAAGCCTCGACACATTTGACTTTACCGCCCAGCCTTCACTCAACAAGCCGCTCGTGCTGGAGCTGGCGCGGTGCGAATGGATCGAGAAGCGACAGAACTGCATCGCCCTTGGGCCAAGCGGAACGGGGAAGACCCACGTCGCGCTCGCCCTGGGGCTCGCCGCCTGCCAGAAGGGGTTCAGCGTCGCGTTCACGACCGCCGCGGCTCTTGTGCACGAACTGATGGAGGCGCGCGACGAGCGCCGCCTGCGCGCGCTGCAAAAGCATCTCAACACCGTCAAACTGCTGATCGTCGACGAACTGGGCTATGCGCCGTTCACGGCGGTCGGCTCAGAGCTGCTCTTCGAGGTCTTCAGCCAGCGCTATGAACGCGGTGCGACGCTGGTGACCAGCAATCTGCCCTTTGATGAATGGACGTCGGTGTTTGGCTCCGAGCGTCTCACCGGCGCATTGCTCGACCGGCTCACCCATCATGTCCACATTCTGGAAATGAACGGCGAGAGCTATCGGCTGGCGACCGCAAAGAAAGCGCAACGGCGAAACCGCGATCTCCCCGACGCGCCCGCAATCGACAAAGGAGGCGCCGACACGACGAACTGATCGCCGTCGCGCGCGTTGAACCGCGCTGCGCTACGCTCCGCGCGCCTCAACGCCCGCGTCAACTAAACTACAAGGGCCGTGCGGCCCTTTTCTCGAAACCAGACCGGTACACTTTTACCCCGCCTTCATGCACATTTTGTCCCCGCCATTGACAGCGAGTGTTCTCCAATCCAACGCCTTTCGCGGTCGTGTGTTCAACGCGTTAGCGACCGCCTCCAGGGCTTCGGCGCTATGCTCGCTCAGATCGGTTCCCTTTGGAAAATATTGGCGCAGAAGCCCATTGGTGTTCTCGTTCGTGCCTCGTTGCCATGGACTGTGCGGATCACAAAAATAGATGCATAGCCCGGTATCGATCCGCAGACGTGGATGCTGCGCCATTTCTGCTCCCTGGTCCCAGGTCAAGGATCGGCGTAGTTGTTCGGGGAGTCGGACGATCGTCCGGCTAATTGCGTCACGAACTGCCTCGGCGCCATGGCCAGCCAGAGCCGGCCCATTCTTCACGCGTGCAGTTTCACCATGGCCCTCCATTCGAGGAAGATGCAACAGCATCGTGAAGCGTGTTGTCCTTTCGACCAGCGTTCCGATAGCGGAGCTGCGCAAACCGAGAATCAGATCGCCTCCCCAATGGCCCGGAACGGCCCGGTCTTCGGCCTCGGCGGGACGTTCGCTGATCATGATCTCGGGCAAGACGAAAGACTTGCTTCTTCCCCGGGTACGCGCCCGCGGCGCTCGCAGCGCCCTCCCTGATCGAAGGCAGGCGGTCAGGTCGCGTCGGAGCCCGCCGCGCGCTTGAATGAAGAGGGCTTGATAGATCGCTTTGTGACTGATCCGCATCTCCGTGTCGTCGGGGAAGTCCAATGGCAATCGACGAGCAATCTGCTCGGGGCTCCAAGCGCACGCCCAGCGCCGATCTTGCCGAGGTCCCGTTTTCCGGCCTTTCCATTCGACCTTCGGCCCCAATATTTTCGAGCCGTCATTCGAGCTGATTGCTCCGGACAGCCTTTCCTGAACATACTGCCGCAGACGTGAATTCGTCGCCAGCTTCGACGGTTTTGGTCGCTGAGCCGATCGATCCGCATGCCATTGGGCGGCCGTGGCGCGGTAATCGTAGCCGCCGGAACGCCTCGCGGCATTGCGACGCAGTTCGCGGGAGATGGTCGAAGATGCTCGCCCCAATTGGCGCGCAATCTCACAGACGCCCCGCTCTTGTGCGTAAAGGATTGCGATCTCTTCTCGCTCGGTAAATGACAGATAGCGCCCGGAATGCGGCTTGGAATTTTTCGACAAATGCGACGGCGCCATGCCGCCAGCCCTCCGAAACCACCGGACGCCGACCGCCGGGGAGACGCCCGCATCTATAGCAGCGCCGTCGCTTGTCTGACCCGCGGCAATTGCTTTCCAGAATTGAACAAGCTGTTCCCGGACGGCTGCTGACGGTCTGCCGGGTGAGCGTATCGTCGTCTTTCTGTCAGATATCCCAATCTTCGATCTCGTGCACGCCATCACCGCCGCCATTGAGATCGTTGCGACGACCGATTGAATCCGCCTTGCACGCCCTGACCCGTGTTGAAAATCTCACGCTTGCCATGTTTCGCCAGCGCCTCTTCAAGCGCTTCGACGCAGAACGCCGCCTCCATCGTGATCGACACGCGATGCGAAAGAACGCGGCGGCTCGCCACGTTATGGTGTGACAATCTGAGTGAGAAGAGCGCGACAATCGGGATGAGATGTTTCGGTCGCGGTGTTGGGATGATTGTCGCGGAGCGACAATCAGGATGAGGATTTGATTGTCGCGCGCGAGGCGGGTCGGCCTGGGCCTTGAGATTTTTTGATCGCTGCTTTTCGCCGGTAACTGTCGACATTCATCTCGAAGATTGTCGCGTGATGGACGAGCCTGTCGATGGCGGCGAGGGTCATGGCTTGATCGGGAAAGATTTTCCCCCATTCGCCGAAGGGCTGATTTGCGGTGATGAGAAGGGAGCGTCTTTCGTATCGCGCACTGATCAGCTAGAAGAGAACGCTGGTTTCGGCCTGATCCTTGGCGACGTAGGCGAGGTCGTCGAGGATGAGGAGATGATACTTGTCGAGTTTGTCGATCGCCGCCTCGAGGGCGAGATCGCGCCGGGCGAGTTGCAGCTTTTGGACGAGGTCCGTCGTTCTGGCGAAGAGAACGCGCCATCCGTTTTCGATGAGCGCGAGGCCGAGGGCCGCCGCGAGACGCGATTTTCCGACGCCGGGCGGACCGAACATCAGCAGATTGGTGCCCTTTTCCAGCCGGGCGTCGCCGGCGGCGAGAGCTTGCACTTGCGCCTTCGAGATCATCGGCACGGCGTCGAAGTCGAAGGCGTCGAGGGTCTTTCCGGGCGGCAGGCGCGCCTCGGTGAGATGTCGGGCGAAGCGGCGCTGCCTTCTATCGGCGAGTTCCTGCTCGGCAAGCGCGGCGAGGAATCGTGCGGCGGGCCAGCCTTCCTTGTCGGCGGTGGCTGCGAGCGCGCTCCAGACGAGCTTGACGCCGGAAAGGCGCAGTTCGGAGAGAAGGGGGTCGACGCGGGCGGCGTCGATTTTGTCGTTCGCCTTCATGCCGCCGCTCCTTCGAGAGAGGCAAGCGCGTCATAGACCGTGAGGTCCGGCAGCGCGACAACGACGCTGGGCGTTGCGGCGGTTTTCGGGGCAAAGCGCTCGGTGAGCGCGGCAAGATCCGGCAGACGGCCTGTGTCGAGCTCCTCCTCTATCGCCGCGGCGAGTTCCGCTTCGCAGACGCGCTCATGCGCGAGGGCGAGCAAACCGACCATGGTTTTGCACGCCGCCTTTTCTCCCGCCTCGGCGAGCAGCGCGTCGAAGGCTCTGGCGTAGGCGCGCCGGGGGAAGAGTTGATCCCGGTAGACAAGATTGAGCAGCGCCATGGGTTTGCGGCGCAGAGAATGAATGACGTGCCGATAATCGACGACATGTCCATGTTTGCCATTGGGCCTCGGCCCGCCGCGCGGCAGGTCGAACAGATGCGTCGATCCCTGAAAAACCTCGAGCCGATCGTCGTAGAGGCGCACGAGAAGCTTGTGGCCAATCAGCCGAGAGGGCACGGTGTAGAAGACTTTGCGCAAAGTGAAGGCGCTGGACGAGGTGACCGAGACCCGTTCTTCCTCGAAGTCCGAGGTCTTACGCGGCGTTGCGGGCGTTACGCCGACCAACGAGCTCGTCGACGAACTTTCGCCATGCGCCGAGATCGTCGAAGTCGCGCGAGCCGCGCAGCAGCAGTTCGTCTTCGAGCGCGGCTTTGATATGGCCATGGGCGCTTTCGATCGAACCGTTCTCATGGGAGACACCTTTATTGTTGCGGGTCGCCGTCATGCCGTAATGGGCACAGAGCGCCTCGTAGCGGCGCGTCATATCCTCCTTGGCGTCGGCGTCGAGGTTGCGGAAGGCGGCGGAGAGACTGTCACTGCGATGTTGTTGCGGCACGCCGCCGAGCGTCCACAGGGCGTTCTGCAAGCCTTCGGCGAGGGCGACGAAGCTCTCGCCGCCGCGCACGACATGGGCGGATTCGAAGCCCGAGAACGGCAGGCGGAAGTGATAGAGCCGATGATCGAGTGGAACCCCGGCGACGGAGACGTTGAGATTCCGCATGTCGCAAAAGTCGGAGAGTGCCATTCGGCCCGGCGGATGGTCCTGGTGTCAATGGCGGGGACAAAATGTGCATGAAGGCGGGGTAAAAGTGTACCGGTCTGGTTTCGAGAAAAGGGCCGCACGGCCCTTGTAGTTTAGTTGACGCGGGCGTTGAGGCGCGCGGAGCGTAGCGCAGCGCGGTTCAACGCGCGCGACGGCGATCAGTTCGTCGTGTCGGCGCCTCCTTTGTCGATTGCGGGCGCGTCGGGGAGATCGCGGTTTCGCCGTTGCGCTTTCTTTGCGGTCGAGAGGCGATAGCTCCCGCCGTTCATTTCCAGAATGTGGACATGATGGGTGAGCCGGTCGAGCAATGCGCCGGTGAGACGCTCGGAGCCAAACACCGACGTCCATTCATCAAAGGGCAGATTGCTGGTCACCAGCGTCGCGCCGCGTTCATAGCGCTGGCTGAAGACCTCGAAGAGCAGCTCTGAGCCGACCGCCGTGAACGGCGCATAGCCCAGCTCGTCGACGATCAGCAGTTTGACGGTGTTGAGATGCTTTTGCAGCGCGCGCAGGCGGCGCTCGTCGCGCGCCTCCATCAGTTCGTGCACAAGAGCCGCGGCGGTCGTGAACGCGACGCTGAACCCCTTCTGGCAGGCGGCGAGCCCCAGGGCGAGCGCGACGTGGGTCTTCCCCGTTCCGCTTGGCCCAAGGGCGATGCAGTTCTGTCGCTTCTCGATCCATTCGCACCGCGCCAGCTCCAGCACGAGCGGCTTGTTGAGTGAAGGCTGGGCGGTAAAGTCAAATGTGTCGAGGCTTTTGACCTGCGTAAAGCGCGCCAGCCGGATGCGGCGCTCGACATTGCGCCGCTCGCGATCAATGCGCTCCAGTTCGCACAGGCGTAGCAGATAGCGCGGGTAATCGGCGCGGTCCTGCGCCGACTCCAGCGCCACCTTCTCATATTCGCGCGCGAAGGTGGGAAGCTTCAGCGCCTTGAGATGATTACCCAGCAGCACCTGCGGCGCGACGATCGTCTGCGAACCTGGCTCATGCGAGGTGGTCATGCCGGACCTCCCGCGGTCGTCTCCATGACGCCCGCGATGACGCTCGCGCCGGCGACGAGCCCGAGATAGGCGCGCGGATCCGTCGCGCCGACCGTAGCCGCCGGCAGGTAGGGGTAGAATGTCAGATCGAGCCGCGCGGGCCGGTTCTCCAGCCTGGCCAGCAGCAGCATCTTCACTGCGTCAAAGCTGATCGCGCCAAGACGCAGCGCCTCCGCGACCGCCTGTTCGACCTGATGCTGATGAAAGTCCTCCATCAGCCGCAGCACCTGGATGAACTCGCGGCGCCCGCTATTCCCCATGCGCGCCTCCATCAGCCGCCGCAGACGATGCACGCAGTCGGCAAGCCGCCAGTCGTCGAGCGGCGCGGCCTGATCGAGCGCGCGGCTCTTGTGTTCGAGCAGGGCGAGATAATGCAGCGGGTTGTAGATGAACTCGGCCTTGCCGTAGCTGCGCGCATGCACGGCGATGGTCTCCCCGCCGCAGACAATCTCGACCCGATCGACATAGCCCTTGGCCAGCGCCTCCCGATGGCCGAAGCGCGTCGGGACCGAGTAATCGTTGTTGCGGTAGCGCACCAGCGCCATCGACGACACGCGCGTCGCGACCTTGTGACAGGCGTCATAGGGAGCCGGCGGCGCCGGCAGGAATGCCGCCATATCCGCCTGCATGCGTTCGCCGATCGGCGTCGACTGGCCGCGCAGGATCGCCCGCCGTCGTTTCGTGCAGGCGTCCAGGAACCTCGCGTTCAGCGCCTCGAAACTCTCCGCCACGGGCAGTGGCGTCATGAAGTTGCGCCGGACATAGCCGACAAGCCCCTCGACCTTGCCCTTGTCATTCCCCTTGCCGGGCCGGCCAAAGCGATCAGCAAAAAGGTAATGGCTCTGGAGTTCCGCAAACATTTGCGAACGCAGACGCTCTCCACCCTTCACGATCCTGGCGACCGCGAGACGCGTATTGTCGTAAAGAATGGACTGGGGGACGCCGCCAAAGAAGGCGAAGGCCGCGACATGGCCGTCGCAGAAGGCTTCCGCCGTCTCCGCCGGATAGGCCTTGACGAAGCAGCCGTCCGAATGCGGCAGGTCCATGCAAAAATAATGAAAGCGGACCTTCCTGCCGGCGATATAGGCGTCCGCCTCGCCAAAATCCGCCTGCGCATTCCCCGGTCGATGGCTGAGTGGAATAAACATCTCGCGCGACCGCAACTGCGCCTGCGCGACATATTCCCGGACGATCGTGTAGCCGCCGGAAAACCCTTCTTCGTCCCGCAGCCGTTCGAATATCCGCTGTGCCGTATGACGCTGCTTGGCGTGAACAAGCCGATCATCCGCCAGGACCTTGTCGATCCAGGCCATATACGGCCCCAGCTTCTTCGAGATCGGCCGCTCCCGACGCCGATACCCCGGCGGAACCGAATATTGAAGCATCTTCGTGATCGTATTGCGGTGCACGCCGAAGCGCCTGGCCGCTTCCCGGCGGCTCAGCCCTTCCGCCATCACCGCGCGTCTCACCCGGGCATAGAGTTCCACTGTGAACATCCTTTCGGCCTCTCCATGCCAGTCGATGACATCGAGTTCGGCCTATCAGGACCGGTACACTTTTGCGCCGCCGTCACAGCAGCCCCCAAAGCCGGTTCAGTGGTACACTTTGGCGCCGCTGTTCATACGCCCTCGCGCCCCAAGAAATCACGCAGCATCCGCGCCCCGGCGAAGGGATAATCTAGATGCAGTTCGTCGAGGCTCCGCATCAGCTTCAGGTCCTCGGCCGAGACCGGCCGAAGCTTGTAGTAGACCGTCCTTTAGGCGAGGCCGAGCGCTTTCGCATGCCGGGGGCGATCGGGAGGTCATGGTCGCGGTCGATCATCTTTTTGCGCTCAGCAATCCCGCTTTTGTGAGCGCGCCGGACAAAAAAACGTTCTCCGGCGTTAGTTCGCCGATCTTCGCGTGAAGCCCCTTCAAGTCAATGGCGGCTTCTTTCGGCTCCGTCTTCTCCTGCCCGAAAATGCCTGCCGCGCCTTCCAGCAACTGACTTTTCCACGTCGTGATCTGGTTGGGGTGGACGTCGAACTGCTGCGCCAGTTCGGCCAGCGTCTTCTCACCCTTGATCGCGGCCAAAGCCACTTTCGCCTTGAACGCCGGAGAATGCGTCCGGCGGCTTCGCTTCGTCATCGAATACTTCTGATTCGCGCCGAGAATCCTCGCCGCGATCAGGCAGAAAATCCACTCAAGCTACTGCCCGAATTTCCGCGGCCAGCTCTGCGCCCACACATTCATTTCGGCCATCTGGATCGCAGCCGCCGCGGTTTTATCTCAATCAATGAGTCCTGAGCCTCGATTAAAATCACCTGAAATGTGTTACCGAAGGCCAATCAAGCGTCCTGTCAGCGGTCGATTTCAGAGCAGGCGTATCTGGTGTTCGATCGAATATTCAACACCTTGCGCACTAGCTTGACTTCAGAGCGTGCGTGTATAAGGTTAACATGTAACATGTTGAGCGGGGTCGATGAATAAGATACCTGTCATGCGCCCGAAATTGCCGGTGGCGGATCAGATACTGCCATATTTGCGTTACATTGACGTAGGCAGGACCTATTCAAATGGCGGACCTTTGGTCGCTGAATTGGAGACGCGGATAACTCGTCTTCTTCGTTCGCCTGCCGGGGGTATAGTTTGCACGGGTTCAGGAACTGCGGCTCTCGTTTGTGCGATACTGGCCTCGTCGGGACGCGCAAGGGCGGCGCGACCACTTGCGATAGTTCCAGGCTATACATTTATCGCCACCGCTTCAGCGGTAGAGCAATGCGGGTATCGACCGTATCTGGTGGACGTTGATGAAATGAGCTGGATGCTCGATCCCGAGCGACTCATCGCGCATCCCTTGCTCGACCATGTTGGCGTCATCGTTCCTGTGGCGTCATTCGGAAAGCCGCCCCAGCAAGAGGCGTGGCGACGCTTCGCAAGAAGAACCGGAATACCGATAGTTATCGATGCGGCCGCAAGTTTTGAAGCGTGCGTCGCCTCGCCAGAGCAAGCGATTGGCGATATCCCGATCGCATTGAGTTTTCACGCTACCAAAAGCTTTGCGACGGGAGAAGGGGGGGCAGTTGTCACATCAGACATCGCATTGGCGGACCGTGCGCGACAAGCGATGAATTTTGGCTTTTATGGCGCGCGCAATAGCCAAATGCCGAGCATCAATGGGAAGATGAGCGAATATCATGCGGCGGTTGGGCTCGCGTCTCTTGATAGTCTGTATGAGCGACAGGCGGCGTTCAGGGCCGTTGCTGATTGTTATCGCCGGTATTTCAATGATGTAACGATGGCCGATAACTTTCATGGTTTTCCGGAGGTTGCGGGATGTTACGCCCTATATCTCTGTCAGACCTCCGCAGAAACAACCGCAGTGCATACGGCTCTTGAGCGATTCGGCGTCGATTTTCGACTGTGGTACGGATCGGGACTGCACAATCATGCCTATTATAAAGATGTTGAACGAGACGAACTTCCTGTCACAGAGGACTTGGCTCGCCGATTGGTGGGTGTTCCGGTCGCGTGCGACTTGTCCGCCTCGGACGTGAGCCGAGTCGTGGCGGCGATAGCGGATGGTGTTCGTCGAGACAAGATAATGCCATCAATTGTGAACTCGAAAAATAATGCGATTGTTGGATATGCTTGACGATGTTCCATTTAAAATAGTTCATTGCGAACATGAGTGGTTTTCACGTATATCAAGCGGCGGCAGTAAGGAAAGAAAATCTATATAAGGTGGAAGTGAAATTGACGGAGACCTCCATTATCTGGCTGGGGATTAACGAGGCATTTCTCCATATCTGATTAGGATCCCATCCAAAAGTGGGTGACCTGCCCCTGCATTTTCATCCAGGGGCAACCAGAGTTTCGGTGTTTGATACGCACGAGGGCGCGGATGTAGCAACTGGTGATCGGCGGAGCTGGTCAGGATTGCGCAGCCGACCGCCTGTTTCGGTGAAGTTTGCCGCATAATTTGCCGGCGCCGCGTAGCTGAGAGAGTTGGCCCCTGTTGTTTGGACAGCTGTGAGTTTGGCGGAGAGGTTCTCGATTTTTTGGCGTTGGCGATAGAGGGCCTTGTTGTAGTAACCAAGTCCTTGGGGCTTTCCGACGGCGGATTGCAGGGCTCTGTCGCGCGCCCGGCGAACGCCTCGCGAAGCCAGTCGCCGTCACGGCCTCGGTCAACGGCATTGCCACTGTTTTCCGGCGCCGTCCCAGAAGACGTGGCGCTTGGAGTTAAGCCGTCTTTCGTGTGGACGACAGTAGCCATCGAACGTAGGTCGCGGGTATCGCCGGTCCGGTGTTTTATCTACTGAGGAGCGTCCGATCGAGCTTACGCATTTTGATCAGCTCGACCAAGTAATCGATTCCACAGTCGGTGAAAGCCATCACGCCGTCGTCCGTGATGCCGTGGACCCATATGAGGCCGTTTTCGGGCTCCATCTCTGCGGCGACGTCAAACAGCCAACACACGGGCTCGCAGAGTTCTTTGGCGATTTGGGTGTTCGCCCCGGCGATCGCGAGAATAGTAGAGCATCGCGGCCGGCGGCCAAGCGCCGCCAATCGGCTCGTCATCTCGTATATAAATCCAGCACCGGCCCGTGTCAGTCTCGCCTTTGGCCAGAACGGGCGCGGTCGTGTCGTCGCCCTGCAGCCGTTCGGCCGACATCACATGCGTTTTCACAAGGCGGAGGAGCGGATCGGGAGCCGGGCAGACCGAGCCACGGCGTCGGCCATCGTCGACCGCGCGATCGGCGCGCCGTCCAGGGCATAACGCTCGGCCTGACAGTTCAAAGGCTGGTGCTGGCCGAATTTCTCGAACACGATCACTGACAGCAGGCTCGCGCCTGCCCATCCTTCCGCAATCACATGGAACGGCGCCGGCGCCTGACTGATCTTCTCGCAATCCCGGCAGATGAACATCTCCCGCACCGTCTCGATCACCTTCGACTGGCAGGGCTCGTTTCCAATGTGCGCGTCACATTCTCGCCGAGCTTGCGCGGGCGAGTGCTCCCGCAGCATTCGCACGCCGCCGGCGGGTCGATCACCACTCGCTCGCGAGCAAGGAGGTCAGGGAAGGTATTGCGCTTCCCGCGCTTGCGCGTAAATCCAGCGACCGTCGTCGTCCTGGCGACCGCCTTTTCGGCTGCAAGCCGGTCTTCCGTCGCGCCGGCTTCCAGTTCTTCGAAGGTAAGCCACAAGTGATCGATCAGCCTCATCGAACGCTCGGACCGCTACCCGAAGACGTGGCGCTCCGTTTCGCGTTCCGAAGCTTCTGTTGTGCGATCAGCGCCATATCTTCCGACACTTTCGCGTGGGCGACCGCCAGTTCCGCTGTAAAGTCCAGCCCACTGGTCTGTGCAACGGCAAGCTCTGCCTTCGGCGGGGGCGTAGGGATGCATTGAAAGGCGCCGGCGTCACGGAAAAGAGGCCGCTTCGGCCAATGTTACGCTTCCGGTTTCTTTGAATCGAGTCGCAGAAATTGAAGAACGTCCCCGCAGACGCGCCGAAAAGAAATTCGACGGCGTTGTCTATTAACGCTTATCGCGTTGGTTTTTTTGATTTTTCACCCGAATGAATTATCGCTTGCAATCCCGGGCGGAAATCCAGGTTTAGAGCTGGCGTTCTGATCAGGTAAATCGGCGTCAATCGAGATCCCGGGCGCCATGGGCTTTCCCCGGGCCGATGCTTTGCAAAATCAAATCAACATCATTAGTGTTACGCGGCGACGGCCTAATTGCCTCAGCCGGGACGATCAGTCGCCGCCCCCGAGAATGAAATGGAGGGATTCGGACCGTAATCGTGCCGCCTTCCAATGTAAACAAATCGGGGTCACGCCTTCTGAAAGGCGCATATCGCTTATGACGCTGTGCGGTGGGACTTGACTCGTAGATCTAATGTGAGCGCACGCGCGACAACATGTTGCGACCGGGCCGCACGAGACATTCGTACCTGCCAGCCGCGAATAGGCGCAACAAGTTATCGGATTGATCAAAGGCAAAATCGGCAGGTGAGTAACCAAAACAAGCGGAGAATTGTTAATGTTGCATGGTAACGGGGAAACCTATCTGCCGGATCTTATCTACGATCTGGGGATGCACTATGCGCTGGACACGAAGTTCTATCTGGACAAGCGGTTTCGTGTAGTTTCACTCGAGGCAAATCCCGCTTTCGTCGAAGCGGCGCTTCAGGAGCATGAGGCCTTCGTGCAAGCAGAAAGGCTTGTCATCCTCAATCGGGCTTTATGGCGTAATTCGGCTGAGAAAATCTCATTCTATCTCAACCCGATAAAGGACGATTGGTCGAGCGCATTCAAGAGCCGGGCGGAGAAAGGCGGACACGCCAGCCAGGAAATCAAGGTCGACACCATCACGCTCAGCCAAATGTTCGATCTTTATGGCGTGCCCTATTACCTCAAATGTGATATGGAGGGAGCAGATGAATTGTTCGTTCAACAGCTGTTGGCTGACTCACGCCGACCGGCCTTTGTTTCGATCGAGGCGGCTTCTCTTGGCGCCCTGGCTGTTCTTTTTGCAGCAGGTTACGATCTAGTCCAAATCGTCAATCAAGGATTTAACAGCTCTTTAACGCCTCCAAATCCGGCGCAAGAAGGTGTGTTTGTACCTGCGCACTTCAACGGCCTCATGAGCGGATTGTTCGGACGTGAACTGCCGCGAGAGGGATGGCAAAGTTTTGAGGACGCAGCGAGGGATTATCTCGCTTTCAAGGAATTGCAGAAACACAACAGTCCGCTCGTGCATGGGTGGATGGATTTCCATGTCACGAGCAGCGCGACATTGAAAAAGCTGGGAGTTATCGAATAGACGCCAAAAATGCCGATTGTAAGCGTACGAGTCTTGAAACGGCAGAAGCAAGCAATTCGTTACGCGGTTGCGTGGCCTCGATCTTCAGACAGGAGACTGAGAACCCCATCGTCCGATCCTGGAAATGGAGTGAAATAGGAATGATCGACGTTTTGGATCTGACAGATAAGGCAGCTGTTATCGCAGGGCTCGCTCCTCGAAAGACATTTGTCGATATCGGAGGGTTATGGGGCCTGACGAACGAAATGGTGACTCCGGCGCTGAGAGCGGGGGCGGCCTCTGCGACTATGGTAGACATAGTTCCTCAGGGTCATTCGCTCTGGCTGGATTTTCAATCGAAACTGGCGGAACAGGGCGATCGCGGCGTGGCGTGCCTCACCGCGGACGCCTGCGCGCCGGAACTGATTGAGAGGATAGGACGTTATGACATATGTCACTCATCGGGCATCATTTATCACGTCCATTCGCCTTACAATTATTTGATCAATCTCCACGCGGTTACGAGGGAATATCTCGTTCTGACCAGTATGGTCGTCCCCGATGTCATAAGTGGCGACGACGGAGAGATAGATCTGTCTGGTGGACGCTTCTTGTCGACACATCAACTTGACGAAAAACAACAGTTGATTATCGGGTCTTATTTAAAACGAATGGGATTGCCTTACGAGACGATTATGCAGGACGCACAGAAGCTGATGTATGGTCCGGGGAAGCCAAATTTTGGCCCGTGGTGGTGGTTCTTTACGGCGGAAACTATTCGCCGGATGCTTTCAGCCGTAGGTTTCAGGCTTGTGAACGACGCTGAAACATGGGGTGGTCGCGCGCATAATTTTCTCTGCGCGCCACTCGTCGATAATGAGATCGAATCGCAGACGTCCGATTCTCGGGTTTCAGTTGCATCCACCGTAGCAACGGAAACAACTCGGCCACTTTCTCATATTATCGAGGCGCGAGAGAACGACGAGTCATTAGCGGCCCCCGCGATCAATCTTGCTTACGGCGAAGCATTGATTGACACTGGGGTTTGGGCAGAAGGAATTGAATACGAATGCCAGTTTTGGGCGCAATGGTTTCAGACCGCCGGCAGGGAATGGCCGGAGGAGTTTATCCAGCGAATGAAACCGGACACACCGATGGACGAGCGCATGGAGATGGTGATTGGCCGATTGGCTGCGGGTGACGGAATTCGCATATTGGATGTGGGCGCAGGGCCTTCAACCAGCCTCGGGACGCAATCGAAGCAGGGAAGAATTTATCTGAAAGCAGTCGATCCGCTCGCGAGCCTTTATGACGAAATTATTAGTGCCAGCGGATATTCGCCGCCTGTTCGCACCGGATTCGCACCGGCCGAGGCCCTCTACCTGGCGCTCGATGGATCTGAACGTTTCGACATCGTCCATTGCCGAAACGCTCTGGATCATTCGATCAACCCGCTTGTCGGCATACTGAATATGCTGAGCGTCACTAAACCTGGCGGGTTGGTCTATCTGCGCCATATTCCCAACGAGGCGGAAAGGGAAAATTATTGCGGATTTCACCAATTCAATCTTGAAGTTGATTCGGATGATTTCCTGATCTGGAACAAGCGATGGCGCTGGAATGTTGGCGAGTGGCTGCACGAGATTGCAAAGGTGGAAGTCATCCCCGGCGGGCTGGGCGCTGAAGTTTTGTTGCGACCGACGACAGAAATCGCCGGTTCTCTTCCCTATGATATTTCGAAGGCTGCGCTGGACGCGATCCGTCGCGAAGTCGCAAAAGGCGCCAAGAGCCTCTCGTCTCTGCTCAATGCTCGCGCGAGCGCCAGGATTTAGAGCCAGAAATGGGGCGTCTTCTGTTTCGAAATATCGGGTGAGGCGGCTGGTCGATATTCAAATGATACGGCATTGATGAAAGGGTGGTTTCTTGACCCAACGGTCAAAGCTATGTGCTGCGTCCTCGTGCTCCCCTGTGAAAGCCGCCGCCCGTTTCGTCAACGATTGCCCGAGGAATATGCGGCGAAATGGCAGGCAATTTCGTGGGGATAGAAAAATTCGATGAATGTTCGTCTCTTTGACCATTCCGCATCGCATTGGGGTCAATCCTGCGGTAACTCCGCGCGTGACACTGAAGGTCCCGGCGACGTTGGGCCTTTACGTGGATTTCGCCCGGGATCGGTCGCGGTCATGCAGCCCTATTTCTTTCCCTATGCGGGTTATTTCCGCTTGTTTGCCGTCTGCGAAGTTTTCGTAATATACGATTGCGTGCAGTTCCCGCGCCGCGGGCGGGTTCATAGATGCCAAATCGGAGGCGATCGCGAAAGGCCGACATGGCTGACGCTCCCGTTGGAGCGTCAGCCGCGCGAGACATTGATAAAAGACTTGCGTTTCAGTCCAAATGCACGGGAAGAACTCCGTGACCGCGTGGAGCGCGTTGCATGGATAAAGGGAGGCAGTAGCCCCGCAGCAGGCCTAATTCGTGAACTGCTCGAAAGACCCGCTTCATCTGTCATCGACTATCTTGAAGACAGCCTTCGTAGGGTCGCGGAGCTACTCGCGTTCGATATCAAGTTCATCAGAAGTTCGCGCCTCGCGATCGATCCCCAACTCCGTGGTCAGGATCGTGTCATCGCCATCGCCTCGGCGGTCGGCGCGAAGCGCTATGTCAATTCGCCGGGGGGCAGGCGGCTCTATGACGCTGCGGCATTTGCCGAAGCGAATATGGAGCTGCGCTTCCTGTCTTCCTATAATGGACCTTTCACCAACATGCTACACGCATTGATGACCGAGGAGCCTGGTGTAATTCGCGCTGACATTATCAATGCATCGACTCTCGATGTGGCGACGCCTCAGCAGCTACGATGAGTTTAAATCGCGCGGCAAACAGTAACCTGTTTCTTGGACGATTGCCCGTATACGGAACGGTCGAGGTCGCCAAATCTCTCGACGATTTCAAATCCGGCATGCGCGAGCGCCTGCTCGACTTCTCCGGGCTCGTGCTGCCACATTCTGTATCTTGTTTGGGCCAAAGGCGGCTGGTCCTTGCGAGCAGGGTCGATCAAATCCCATACAATGGTGATGAAACGCCCCTCCTCGCAATAATCCGTGTCTTCCCGAATTTCGAGACGTCTGCCGTCGGGGTGAACCAGTTCGCGGGCGAGGCGATTGCGCTGTGGGACGCGGATGTAAGTGAGATTGGGTCTATATATATCGAAGGCAAAGCATGCGGCTGCGGCAAGCAGCGCGCGCACCCGCTCAAATGCCTTTTGCAGGTCTGCGGTCTCAATGTGTTGCAGCGTATTGTAACAGGAGATTGCAAGATCGAAGCGGCCTTCGATCGGCGGCGACCGCAAATCGCCTTCCACCCATTCGATGCTCGCGTCACGAGACGCGGCGACGTCCAGCATTGCGCGGGAACCATCGACGCCAACGACGCGAACGGCTTGGCCGCGTCGCATGGCGCGCAATGCGCGGGCGACCCGGGTCGTGATCGCGCCCGTCCCGCAGCCAAGATCAAGCAGGGAACTCTGAGCCGGGTCCAAAAGGCCGGAATAGAAACTGACATGGTCATCGCGATTTCCGACCATAAGATCGTAATATTCGGCAAACCGGCTATACGCTCGCGCTTCGCTATCAATCATCGTTTTTTTCCAAATCAGAATGGATTTTCGATACACAAGCATCGGCGCCGGGCTGCGTCAAGGACGCGCGGGTCTTGCGCGGCGCGGCGGAAGGGCTTCACTTGCAGCGGGTGGTCAGAATGAACGCCGAAATCCGGATCGCAACTTTTGATGATCTTAGACTATGGCAAGCGATGGCGGCCAGGAGCGGTATTCCTTCGCACTCCTTTTCTTTCAATCGCGCGCTCTCATTTTCTGGAATCGATCCCCGGCTCGCGTTGGTTGAAGTGGGTGAAAGCGCACTGATTTTTCCGTTCTATGAACGTCGCTGGCGGGATGACGTCGACATTTGCACCACATTGTCGGTTTCAGGCGCCGTGATGCGGTCGCCGGGGCAAGAGTGTCTTTCCGCGTGGGCGGAGTATGGCGCGGCCAAGGGATGGGTCGCCGGGTATTTGCAGTTCGAGCCGGAGACCGACTTGCGCGCGGTCGCAAACGCGACGCCCGGCAACCAGGTGTTTCTGCTCGATCTCTCAGCTTACGATCTCCTAGAGAACACTGGGGCGATCATTCGACGCAAAATCCGGCGCGCGGAAAGACTCGGAGTTGCGCTTGCCGAGGAAAGGGAATCGCTGGCTGACGCGCTACGGCGGCTTTATCCGGAGACCATGGCGCGATCGGGTGCTTTGGCGCATTACCAATTTTCCCAAGAAACGCTCGATTCCTGGATATTCGATCGAGGCAGTCTTGTTGTGGGAGCGGCTATGGACGGCTGTGTGGAGGCGGTGGCGGTGTTTCCCTTCTTTGGCGAGCGGGCCGAGTATTTCATCGGGGCCACGAGCGCGGCAGGACGCGACTGGTCGGCGTGGCTGTTATGGCGGGGCATGCAGATGTTAAGAGATTGCGGAGTGAGAATTCTGAATCTGGGAGGGGGCGTAAAACCACAAGACGGACTTTATCAATTCAAGGAGAAGTTCGGCGGACGGCCGATGTCGCTACATGCGGTGAAGCAAATTTATAACCTCGAGAAATACCGCAGACTATGCGTCGAGTCGAATGCGCCGTTGGACGCCGAATGGTTTCCCGCCTATCGCGCCAAGGCTCTGGCGTCCTATCCGGTGAGGGAAACGAGGGCCAGCGAGCAAGGGCGGGGGTGTTGAGTCGCGCCGATTTACGCGGGCGGCGTGCCTGACTGACATGGCGCGTGGCCGTGTGTCGATTGGCTTGGCCGCAATCGTATGTTCCTGTTTGGGGACGGGCGGTTGTGGGACGCTCGACATTCGGTCAATGACCCGGCTGGCGCCTTCCCCGTTGGTAACATAAAAGATATAATGAGGTTGAGCATCCTTGACACGTCGCCGGGTGTCCTTCCGGCGGAGATGAAACATCGTATCTCATGGATAATCATTTTGGCCGATAACGACGAAATTTTGCAGCTTTTTCCTGGCGATCTCATCCATCACGCCCGATCAATGTCGGTCTGGTCGATATGGGCGCGGCGCCAGATGAAGCTGAAGTTGACCCAGAAATATGGCGTTCATCATGGTTTCGAGCTGTTCAGGGAGGCGATGGGTTATCCCGATTCTGCGCATCTGAAGTCCTTGCCTTTGCGAAGCATCAGGGAGGCGGCGACGCATCGGAGCGCTTTTTTTCATCTTCTGGAAAATGGCGGCGAGCCGGTCGCGCATTTACCGCCGCGTGTAATCGGTGACGGCAACCATCGTGTTGTCCATGGTTTTTCGCGGTCCTCATATGTTGCGGCCTTCGAGGGGGTGAAGCTTCTCGGCAGATCGCAGCTTGTCAATTCGGGCGACGAACTTCTGCTGGATTACGAAGGGACGGAATTCGACAGCATCGACGATGACATCGAGCTGGACGCCGCGGTTTTTCAGCGGGAAGGCCATTCCGCTTCTTTCATGGAGGGCGTTTCCGACGCGCCGCCGCTGCGGATTGACGAGTGTTTCAGCCTGCTCGGCCCCAACAGCGGTGCCTTCGGTCATTGGGTTGGCGAATACCTTCCTCGATTGGCTGTCGCGATGTCGAGCGGGATGATGCCCGATGTTCCCGTGCTGATGGACGCTCATATGCCCGAGCAACACCGGCAATCGCTCGCGCTGTTGCTGCCGGAGAACGCCGAGATAATCGAAATTGAGCCTAATACGGTCGTAGAGGTGGGAAAGCTTTGGTATTCGCCCACCTATTATTACGCGCCGATCCTCGTCCGGATGAACGATCGCTATCGCGAGGAGTTGTTTGCCGCGCCGCTCGACCGTTTCGCCCGCCTCGCCAATTTCATGACAGCTCGCTTTGTCGAGCGGTTGAGTGCGACGCCGGGCCTAGAAAAGATTTTTCTGGCGCGCCGCTACTATCTTCATCGCAAGCTTTTCAACGCCGGGAGGATCGAGAAAATCGCGGTCCGTAACGGTTTCACGATCGTTTACCCGGAAGAACATGATTTCGCCAGCCAGCTCAACCTCATCAGAAATGCGAAATTTGTGACCGGGCCGGAGGGTTCGGCGTATTTCCTTGCATTCTTTGCGAGGCCGGGGACGAAGATCGCCATTCTCAATCATCAATATACGGAATTGCTGGTCGGGGTGACCGCGCTTCTCGATGAATTGGGCATGGACACGACGGTCATTACCGGCCGCTTCGTAAAGGAAGATCTGGACTACCCGCATCATGGCGATTATCGAATCGACGAAACCGTGTACGAAGATTTTTTGAAGCAATGGACGGCCGATGCGTAGACCCCCGCAGAATTAATGCCGAGCGCGCGCGGCGCGCGGTTCAGCCCGCATGTGAGATGGCGGCGACGTAATCTCGCCAGCAGTCCATCGGCGCCGCGCGAAAGGAGTCGTGAAACGCCTCGTCGAACGGCGCGCCGCTCTCGAGGCTGCGCAGCAGCCGCCCGAAGGCGACGGGATCGCGCGCCCGCAGCCAGGCGATGAAGACAGCCGCCTGCCGGAAGGCCAGTCGCTGGCGGTAGGAGTAAGCGTCGAGAGCGCCCGTCGCCGAAGGCTCGCGCTCGAAGCGGATGTCGGTGAAATCGAACCACGGACGATCGTCGAGAATGACTGCGTAGCCGTCGCGGATCGCCTGCGCGGCCTCCTCGTCGCTGACGCCCTCGGCGCCGCCGCCCTTCGAAACCATCACGGCAAGGCCTTCGGTGAACCACGGCGGCGGGCGCGGCGCGTTGCGCGGTCGCCAGCCGAAGAAATGAATATGCGACAATTCATGGGTCAGCACGCCATCGAGCCGCGCGCGCTCTTGCCCGCACAGGGTCGGCGAAAGCAAGGCGCGTCCCGCCCGCGAAACGCCTGCGACGCCAGAGTCGCCGAGGCCGTTTGCGCGCGCGTAAGTGTCGAAGGATTCGTAGACTCCGATCAGCGGAGCTTTCGCGAAGGGGCGGCCATGCTCGCTCTCGACGCGTCTGAGCGCGCCGGGAAGGATCGCGGCGACCTCTTGCGCGCATGCGCGCGCCGCCGGCTCGAAGCGGATGCGCCCGTCGCTTTCGAGCGCGGGCAGGGCGCCCGGGTCATTCAGCTCGGCGAGGAGCGCATGACGCAACGCCGGCCTTGCCGTCAGGGAAATGACAACGGCGGCTATGAGCGTCAGCGCCGCCATCGCGGCAAACCGGAGGATGCGCATGGCGGCGCTCCGTTCGTGGACGACGCCGCCATTTTGCGCTCCCGCCGGGCCGCCGTCACGCGGCTTTCGCCTCTTTCATCAGTTCGACGAAGCGGCGGAACAGATAATGGCTGTCCTGAGGTCCCGGCGAGGCCTCGGGGTGATGCTGCACCGAGAAGGCCGGTCGGTCCGTCAGAGCGATGCCGCAATTGGAGCCGTCGAAGAGCGAGCGATGCGTTTCGACCGCATTCTCCGGCAGCGTGTCGCGATCGACCGCGAAGCCGTGGTTCATCGACACGATCTCGACCTTGCCCGTGGTGAAGTCCTTCACCGGATGATTGGCGCCGTGATGTCCTTGCGGCATTTTCCGCGTCCTGGCCCCGACGGCGAGCGCCATCATCTGGTGACCCAGACAAATACCGAAAGTCGGAACCTTCGCAGCCAGCAGGTCCCGGATGACGGGCGCGGCGTATTTCCCCGTCTCGGCCGGGTCGCCCGGCCCGTTGGAGAGGAATACGCCGTCGGGTTTTAGCGCGAGAATTTCCGCGCTCGTCGCCGTCGCGGGGGCGACGATAACCTCGCAGCCCTGTTCCGCCAGCAGGCGCAGGATATTGCGCTTCACGCCATAGTCGATGGCGACGACGCGATATTTCGGCGCGCCCTCGCGCGCGCCATAACCCGCGCCGAGCTTCCAGGTGGTCTCGCGCCAGTCGAAGCGCTCTTTCGCGCCCACGGTCGGGACGAGGTCCATCCCGTCGATGCCCGGCCAGGCCGCGGCCTTCGCCTTGAGCGCGGCCATGTCGAACCGGCCGTCCGGCGAGTGGGCGATGACGGCGTTCTGCATCCCCTTTTCGCGGATCAGCGCCGTCAGCGCGCGCGTGTCGATTCCGCAAAGAGCCACGATCCCGCGCTTCTCGAGCCAGCTCGTCAGCGTCGACTCGGCGCGGAAATTGGATGGGTCCGTCACCGGCGCGCCGAAAATCGCGCCGACCGCGCCGGCGCTGCGGGCGAGATCGACCGTCTCGATGTCGTCCTCATTGGCCCCGACATTGCCGATGTGCGGGAAGGTGAAAGTGACGATCTGCGCGGCGTAGGACGGGTCGGTGAGAATTTCCTGATAGCCTGTCATGGCGGTGTTGAAGCAGACCTCGCCCACCGCCTCGCCGACGGCGCCAAGGCCGTAGCCCTCGATAACCTCGCCGCTCGCGAGCACCAGCACGCCGGTGTGCACCGGCTTCGTCCAGCCATTGTCTTGATTGACGCTCATGTTCCGCTCTATTCCCTGTTGACCGTGGATTTAGTCCATCCGACCCCGAAATGGAAACCCTATGCGCGAGAAGATCACCCAGGACCTGAAAGACGCAATGAAGGCAGGCGACCGCGCCAAGGTGGACGCCCTGCGCCTCATCAATGCGGCGCTCAAGGACAAGGATATCGAGGCGCGCGGGGCGGGCAAGACGCTCACAGGGGACGATGTGCTGGCCCTGCTTCAGAAGATGATCAAGAGCCGGCAGGAATCGCTCGACATCTATGAGAAGGCCGGCCGCGAGGATCTCGCTTCGAAGGAGCGCGGCGAAATCGCCGTGATCTCCGCCTATCTGCCGCAGCAGCTCACCGAAGCCGAGGCGGCGGAGGCGATAAAGGCGGCCATCGCCGAGGTGGGCGCGGCGTCCATCAAGGACATGGGCAAGGTCGTCGCCGCGCTCAAGGCGAAATACACGGGCCGCATGGACTTCGCCAAGGCCAGCGCAGCGGTCAAGGCGGCGCTGAACGGGTAATCGGCGCCGGCTGAGCCTCGGCCGCTAGGACCACATTGCGAAAAAGTGATGGGGCGGGCCGCGGCCGTCTCCCAATTCGAGCGCCTCCGCCGCCGCCAGAGCGCCCTCCAGCCAGACCTTCGCCGCGGCGATGGCGTCGATGAGCCCCGTGCCCTTGGCGAGTTCGGCGGCGATGGCGGAGGAGAGCGCGCAGCCTGTGCCATGGGTGTGGCGCGTCTCGACGCGGCGGCCATGGAAAACGCGGATCTCGGCGCCGTCGGCGAGCACGTCGAGGGGTTCGCCCGCAAGGTCGCCGCCCGTAACAAGCACGGCGCGCGCGCCGGCGTCGGTCAGCAGACGCCCCTGCGCCGCCATTTCATCGAGCGTGCGGGCAAGCGGCGTGTCGGTGAGCGCGCTCGCTTCATGTAGGTTGGGCGTGACGAGCCGGGCGAGGGGCAGCAGCGTCGTGGAGAGGGCCGTCTCCAGACCTGCCAAGGCGAGGCTGACGCCCTGCGTTGGAACGAGCACCGGATCGAGCACGACATTTAGCGGCGCTTCCCCCAGCGCGCCGGCTATCGCCCGGGCGATTTCCGGCGTTGCGACCATGCCGATCTTGATGGCGTCCGGCCGAATGTCCGACATCACCGCCTCGATCTGCGCCGCGACAATGTCCGGCGCGACGGGGAAGGCCGCCGTTACGCCGCGCGTGTTTTGCGCGGTGAGCGCGGTGACCGCCGCCATGCCGTAACAGCTGAAGGCGGAAAAGGTCTTGAGGTCGGCTTGCACGCCCGCTCCGCCCGAAGGGTCGGACCCGGCTATGGAGAGGAGCTTCGGGATTCGGGCCTGCATGAGTCCTAGTTAGCGCAGTCGCTCTGCTCGCCCAAGCGTCGGACACCGTACGGACCGCGTTCGCGCGTCTTTCGGCTTCCCCGTCGCCGTTTCGCCGCGTAACGGCCTCGAACTTCTCATCTTTCGTGAACGCGACGCTAATCTTTACGATGCAATTTCATTGCTCGATATCGCCGCCGCGCCCCGGCATGCATGCTCCCGCCTTGCTGCGGAGGGAAATTCGAAGGTTGGAGAAATGAAGAGGATCTTCTGTCTTTTCGCCATTCTGATACTGGCGTCGCTACAAACGCGCGCCGCCGACGCGGCGCCGAACTGGACCGTCTACAGGGACGTCAGATATGGCGTGAGCGAACAGGAGAAGGCGGATCTTTATCTGCTCAACAGGGGCGTGAACCCGGTCGTCGTCATGATCCACGGCGGCGGATGGCAGGGCGGCGACAAATCTTCCTACGCCGGCTACTACGCAGAAATGTACGCCCGGGCGGGCTTCCATGTGGTGGCGATCAATTACCGCCTTGCGAAATACGGCGATCGCTCGACTCAATGGAACGCCCAGTTGCAGGACGTGCAGCTGGCGATACGCTGGCTGCGCCAATATGCGAGCGCGTTGCGGATCGACCCCGCCCGCATCGGCGCTGTCGGCGACTCCGCCGGCGGCCATCTCGCATTGTTTCTAGGGTCTCTCGCGACGTCGGCCCCGAATATGACGGGCGGGATCGATCGCGCGGCCTTCTTCCCGGCCCTGTCGCCGAAGGTGTCGGCGGTGGTGGACATGTTCGGACCAACCGATCTCACCCGGCCTGAAATGTATACGCAGCTTGCGCCTTCGGCTCTGTTCGGCGCGCGGCCCTACCCGGTGGTTCCGAATCTGTATCGTAACGCGTCGCCTATCTTCACTTTGAGCACACGGACGGCGCCCGCCTGCGTCGTCCACGGCACCCTCGATCCGGTCGTCCCGGTGTCGCAGTCGCTCTCCCTGATCAGCAGACTGTCGCAGCTCGGCGTGTCCTACAAATTCATCCCCTTCCTCGGCGGCCATTCATTCTCGGGCCTCTCAGGGACGCAGAGAACCGCCATCGACCGCGCCGCCTTGCTCTGCATAAGCAACATCTTGCGGCCCAATCCATTAAATGCCCTCTGAATCTGCGCGCCGCGCCACCGAAAGCGTGACTGGCCTTCAAGGTAGAGACGCCCGGCGCGGAGCAAGGCTCCGCGCCGCGACGAGCCCTGTCAGCCGTGAGACTTCGGCAGCGTCAACACGCCGGCGTCGCCATTCTCCGCGCCGAAAGCAAGTCGCGCGCCCCTCGCATCCCATGCGAGCGCGCTGATGCGGGCGTTTTTCGAGTCCTCCGCCATGCGGCGCACGAGGATTTCCGAGCCGTCGGAGATGCGGGCAAGCATGACGAGCCCGTCGTCATAGCCGATGGCGACGACCAGCGCGCCGGGATGGAAGGCGACGCGCGTCACCGGCACGTTCACGCGCACGCCGCATTCGCGCGGCGCCTGTCCCATGGGGCCGTCCTTGCCGGAGAAGGGCCAGATGATGCAGGCGTCCGCGCCCGAGGTGGCGAGCCATTTCCCGTCATGCGACCAGGAAAAGCTGCGGGTCTTCCCCGGATAGCCCGCCATGCGCATGTGCTTGCCGTCCGCGACGCGCCAGCCGTGGAGCGTGTTCTCCTGCATGGAGGTGACGAGGAATCGCCCGTCCGGCGAAATCGTCGCGTCGAGATGCGAGCCGTTCCAGCTGAGCAATTCCGGCTTGCCGGCGTTGGGGAACCAGAGGGTCGCGCCATTGTAATGCGCGATGGCGAGGCGGTAGCCCTTGGGGAAGAAGGCGAGGCCTCGCGAAGTCGACGGTATGTCGAGGGATTTCTCCTCGCCTTTGGCCGAGCGCGCCCGCACCCAGCGACCCGCCGACCAGGCGATGGCGCCTTCATGCAGCGCCACGGCGTCGATCCATTTGCCCTTCTCGTCGACGATCGTTTCGCAGGCGCCGCTCTCGTCGGTCGTGACCACGCGCCCGTCGTCTCCGCCCGTGACGATGCGGCGCCCGTCACTCGCGACGACGAGGATAGAGGCTTCGGGATGCGCAGGAACGCGCCGCCCCTCCACACCATCGCCAAAACGCAATTGGCCGTCGGCCAGCGCGAAAACGGGCGTATCCCCGAGAAACGCCGCGCCTGCCGCGGCCTCGCCGAGAGCGATGGTCTCGACGTTGGAGGTCAGAGTCGGATAGTCGGTCACGAAAGCTCTCTCGTCAGGCGCCCTCTTGCGCGGGCGCGCCCCAGCCGGCCGGCAGGCGCGGGCGGCGCTTGCGGAACTGGCCGCGCGTCACCAGCGCGAAAGCGATGGCGTCAAGTCCTGCGAGGGTCAGCCACCAGAGCTGCTCCGCCGCCGGTCCCAATAGGCAGATGACGAAGCCGGCGCCAAGTCCGCCGAGCAGAAAGGGCGCAAGCGCCGGCCGCGTTCCGCCGACCGCGAGGCTCGCCCGCACGGCGACCAGCGCCAGCGCCGCCGCGCCGAGAACGCCGAGGTCGAACCAGATCTGGAAAATCAGGCTGCGCGGCGTCGCCGGCGTGAGATAGCCGCCCAGAACGCCCCAGGTCGCGGCGCCGAAGCCATGGCCGATCAGCGTGCGCGGCCCATCGCTCGCGATCATGTGGCCCCAGAAGGCGAGGTGCTTGAAGAATGTCGGCGGACTCTCGGGCCAGACAAGATGCGTCGTGAAGGCGGCGAGCGGGGCGAGCAGGATGATCGCCGCCATCAGCGCGGCGAGCGCCATGGACATCTGCCGGGCGCGGCCGAAGGCGGTGGCGAAGACGACCGCGCCGCCGGCCAGCGCCGGAAGGGCGTTGGGAGCCTTCGACAGATAACAGGCGAGGATCGTGCCCACCCCCAGCGCCGCAGCCGAATACCAGCGGCCGCGCACGGCGAGCGCGCCCATCGCGGGCCAGACGAGCAGCGCGAGCCCGAGCCCCGCGCGGGCGAGGGGGCCGACGTCGAGAATGTCCTCGATCGAATATTGCGGTTTCAGCAGCAGCGTGATCGCGACCAGCGCCACCGCAGCGATCGCTGCGCCGATCGGCAGAAGATTGAGATTCGACGTCTTGGTGCGCAGCGGCAGAAAGCCGGTCGCCACGGCGACGAGTCCCAACGTATCGACAGCCTTGCCGAATCGCTCGCCCGGGCCGCTGAAGGGCGTCCAGAGCAGGGAAAGCCCGGTCCAGAGCACGAGCAGCATGGCGGCGAGCATGGGCGGCGACAGCAGGATCGCGCGCAGCGACCGGCCGGCGCGCGCGTCCTCCGAGAGGCTGGCCGAAATGAGCAGCAGCGCCGCCCCGATCGGCAGAAGGATATAAACGGTCTGGCGCGCGAGGATGGGCGCGACGAGCGAGATCACGAACAGCAGGAAGACGCCCACGCGCAGCAGGAGGCGGGCGGCTTCCTCCGCGGGGTCGTCGGCGGGGCGTCGTGAAAACGTAAACATCGGACTGGCGCTGCGGAGTGGGAGCTGAATCGGGCTTGGTCGGAGACCTTAAAATGAAATGGCGGAGCATGTGTGTGTTGCAACGCACGATTCCGGTCCGAGGGCTAATTTTTTCCCCACTGTGTCTCTTTTGCCCATTCCAGCCGCACGGTCTCGTCCGGTTCTGTTGACATATGACGGGGTTGCAGTGCGGCGACGCGCGCCGGCGCCAGTCGCGCCAGCGCCCAGACCGCCGCGCCACGGATCAGCGGCTCCGGATCGTCGAGAAGCCGCTCGGCCTCCGCTGCAAGCGCGCAGTCGCCGCTGTTGCCGATGGCGATCAGCACATTGCGGAGGAAACGGGCGCGGCCGATCCGCTTGACGGGGGAGCCGGAAAAGAAAGCGCGAAAGCGGGCGTCGTCGAGCCGGGCGAGTTCGCCGAGCGGCGGCGCGTCGAGATCGGGACGGGCGGCGAGCTTCGCCTCGCGCGTCGCCACGGCGAATTTGTTCCAGGGACAGACGGCGAGGCAATCGTCGCAGCCGTAAATCCGGTTGCCGATGGCCATGCGGAATTCGCGGGGGATCGGCCCTTTATTTTCGATGGTCAGGTACGAGACGCAGCGGCGGGCGTCGAGCCTGTAGGGGCCGATGAAGGCCTGCGTCGGGCAGATGTCGAGGCAGTTGCGGCAGGAGCCGCAATGGTCGCGCTCCGGCGGGTCGGGGGTGAGGCGCAAATCGGTGAAGATTGCGCCGAGAAACAGCCAGGACCCGAAATCACGCGAGACGAGATTGCTGTGCTTGCCCTGCCATCCGAGCCCGGCGGCCTGCGCCAGCGGCTTCTCCATGACGGGGGCGGTGTCGACGAAGACTTTGACCTCGCCGCCGCCCGCGCGCTTGAGCATGAAAGCCGCCAGCTGCTTGAGCCGTCCCTTGACGATGTCGTGATAGTCGCGGTGGCGGGCGTAGACCGAAATCGCCCCGCTTTGGCGCTTTTCGAGCGCCGCGAGCGGGCCGTCGGCCGGACCATAGTTGAGACCCAGCATCACGACGCTGTTGACATTGGGCCAGAGGGCGCGGGGGGACGCGCGTCGGTCCGCGGTTTCCGCCATCCAGCCCATGTCGCCATGAGCCCCCAGCGCCAGCCATTCCCTCAGGCGTCCGGCGAGTTCCGGCGCAGCCTCCGCGGGCGCGACGCGGCAGGCGTCGAAGCCGAGCGAGAGCGCGTGAGCGCGGATGTCGTCCTCGAGCGTCAGAAGTCCAGTTCGGCGTAGAGCGGCGACGGCGTCATGCCCGGCGCCCGGTCGGCGAGAAGCGGTCGGAAGGCCGGCCTCGACTTGATCCGCTGGTACCAGTGCTTCGCCGCTTCGTCTTCGTCCCATGGCGCGTCGCCCAGATAGTCGGCGCAGGAAATATGCGCGGCCGCAGCGAAATCGGCGTAGGTCAGGCGATCGCCGGCGAGCCAGTTCCGCGTGCTCGTGAGATAGCCGATGTAGCGCATATGGTGGCGGATGTTCGCGCGCGCGACCCGCAGCACGTCCATGTCCGGCGCGCCGCCCTGGCGCGAGAAGCGCTTGTAGACCTTTTCCTTCACCAGCCAGCCGGTCACTTCGTCGAAGAATTTGACGTTGAACCAGTCGACGAGGCGCCGCGTCTCGATTCGCGGGCCCTTCTCCTGCGGCAGCAGACGCTGCACGCCGCGCGCGGGGCCATAGACCTCGTCCAGATATTCGGCGATCACGCCGACGCCCGGGACGACCAAACCGTCGTCGTCGATGAAGACCGGGGTCCGGCCAGCAGGGTCGAGCGCCAGAAATTCGGGGCGTCTGTCAGCGGCGCGCTCCTCGATCAGCTCAGCGTTGACGCCATATTCAGCGAGAACAAGCCGGACGAAGCGGGAATGAGGGCAGAGCGGGTGATGATAGAGGGTGGGCATGAGGCCTGTTCGCGGCGGCGCGGGACGATTGCGCCGATTTCCTGTATGTTCGAGCCGAATAACGTCACAAGCTGGCGCTTTTGCGGCTCACACAGCGGCGTCTTTGCCGCCGCGCGTAGAGGATATGCCATGATTCGTTTCGCATTCGCACTGTCTCTGGTCCTGACAGGTTGCGTTTCCGTTAGCGCCGAGCCGCTCAAGGATACGGTTCCAAACATTTCTGTCGTCGGAGAGGCCTTCGAGGAAGTTGCGCCGGACCGAGCGACGCTGCGTTTCGGCGTCGTGACCGAGCGCCCGACCGCCGCCGAGGCGGCGACCGAAAATGCGCGCGTCGCCGCAGAAATCCTCGCCGAACTCAAGTCGCTGGGCGTCGCGGACGTCGACATCCAGACGCAGGGCGTCACGCTCGAGCCCTTCACTATAGAAGAGCATGACGCCAAGGGAAAATCGAAAGGCGTGCAGAAACTCTACCGCGCCCGCAATGATCTGGCCGCGCGGGTGAAGCCGCTCGACAAGGCCGGGGCGATCGCCGGACGGCTGATCGACAAGGGCGTGAACAGCTTCGATGGGGTGGAATATGACTTTTCCAATCCCGACGAGAAGCTCGACGCCCTGCGCGCCGCGGCGGTGAAGGACGCAGAGCGTCGCGCCAGAACCTACGCGGAAGCAGCCGGCCTGCGCCTCGGCCGCGTCCTCGAGATCCGCCCCGTGGACGGCGAGAGTCCGCAAATGCGCCCCTATGCGGCGCGCCTGGCTCCGGCTCCCGAGGCGACTCAGGTTCCGATGCGGCCCGGCCTGCAGCGGATTTCTTCGCGCGTCAGCGTCACCTGGGCCTTGGGGCGCTGAGGCTCAGGAGACCGGTTTTGCGCTCTGTAAAGCAAACTGCCCGTAATTACAGCGTGTTGCCTATTGCAATGCTTGATCTTTAGGCGCCGATTCGCTATCGCAACGCACAAATCCGGGATAGGCTGATTGTGGCGAAAAGCTTGGGCTTTCGCCGCAGCGTGATGAGGACGCCCATGGCTCGCATCATCTTTTACGAAAAGCCGGGCTGCGCCGGCAACGCCAGACAAAAAGCGCTGCTCCTCGCTTCCGGACATCAGGTCGACGCGCGCAACCTGCTCACCGAGCCCTGGAGCGCGCCGAGCCTGCGCCCCTATTTCGGCTCCAAGCCTGTCGAGGAATGGTTCAACCCCGCTTCCCCGCGGATCAAGTCGGGAGAAATCGACCCCGAAAAGGTAAATCCGCAGGAAGCGCTGATGATGATGATCCTCGACCCGACGCTGATCCGCCGCCCGCTCATGCGCGTCGGCGATCATTGCGAGGCGGGCTTCGATCGCGAGGCGGTTCGAGCCTGGGTAGGCCTGAAGGCGGATGCGGATGACGCTGTCGACGGCTGCATTCATGTGATCGAAAGCGACGCTGCCTGAAAGAGACGCGAGCGGACGGCGCGCGGCGCCCGCGCGATTATTGTCTCCGACCGGCGATCAATTTCCAGTAGTCATTGTTTTATATTGAATTTGCTCATGCGATCGGCCGCTGGCCCGGCTGATTCTCGCAATGCCCGGCGACGGCCTGGCCACTTGATCGCGCGCGCCGCAAAAGAAGCAAGGCTCCACCATCAAGATGTTACATCACTGGTGTTGTAATCAGGCCTTGCCAAAATATAATCTGCACAATCGCTTACATGGCAGCTTGGCGCTTACGGGCCTTGGCGGAATTGCACAGCTGGCGCTGTTGGGTTTATAAATAATGTTATCGGCCGCGCGGCCTGCCGCTCCATTCCGGCCGCGGAGTTGAACATCGCCAATGAACGGCGCAGAATTGCAAGCTTTTATCGAGAATATGCCTGTCGCCGCCGCGATGTTCGATTGTGACATGAATTATGTCGCAATGAGCCCGCGCTGGCGGGTGGATTACGAGCGAGCGGGCGATCCGCGCGAGAACCGTCATCGTGAAATCCTTCCCGAGATCCCGCAGCGGTGGCGCGAGGCGCGCAGCCGCGTCCTTGGGGGCGAAACCGTCATTTCGCCGGCGGATCGTTTCGAGCGCGCGGATGGCTCCATTCAATGGGTGCGATGGGAATTCATGCCCTGGCGCGCCGCCTCCGGCGAGATCTGCGGCGTCGTCATCCTCGCTGAGGACGTCACCGGGCGAGAGCTTGCAGACGCCGCTTTGCGCGACGAAGCGGTCGAAACGGATCGTCAGCGCGACCAGATCGAATGGTTGTACGAGAACGCGCCGATCGGCCTGTGTCACCTCGATAGGGATTTACGCTATCTTTGCGTGAACCGTTGGCTCGCGGAAATCAACGGCCTGCCGATCGAGGCGCATATCGGCCGCAGGGTGCGGGAAGTCGCGCCCGCGCTCGCGCCCGGGATCGAGGAAAGCGCCAGAAAGATCCTTTCGACGGGCGAAGCATTGCGAGACATCGAGTTTCGCGGGAGGGCGCCGCGCCCTCCCGGAGTCGCGCGCTATTTCAGCCTAAGCCTCCATCCGGCCTTCGACAGTGAGGGCCAGATCATCGGCTTCAACGTCGTGGTGCATGAGGTCACCGAAAAGAAGCGCATCCATGCCTTGTGCGAGACGGATCGGCGCAAGGACGAGTTCCTCGCGACGCTTGCGCACGAACTGCGCAATCCTCTCGCGCCGATCAAAAACGCGGTCCATGTCCTCCGATTACTCGAGGACGACGATTCCGCCACGAAGGAAAAAAGACGCGCGGCGCTCGAACGGGCCGGGCGTCAGGTCGACCATATGGCGCGCCTCGTCGACGATCTGCTGGAGATCACTCGCATCAGCCATGGCAAGGTGGAGCTTAGAAAGGCGCGGACAGATCTCGCCGCGATCCTGACCCAGGCGATCGATCTCAGTCAGCCGCAAATCCAGGCAGGGTCACACCGGCTCGCCGTCGATCTTTCAACTGAGCCCCTGCAAATCGATGGCGACCCGGTTCGCCTTGCTCAGGTGTTCACCAATCTCATCAACAATGCGGCGCGATACACCGACGCGGGCGGGCGAATCGAGATCGCCGCCGCGCGCGATGGCGAGGAGGCCGTCGTCACGGTGCGCGACAACGGCATCGGGATTCCACGGCAGCAGTTGTCGTCGATCTTCGAAATGTTCGCGCAGGTCGAACCAACATGCCGGCGCGCGCCGGGCGGCATCGGCGTCGGCCTCGCGCTCGCGCGCAGCGTCGTCCAGTTGCACGGCGGGCGGATCGAGGCGCGTAGCGAGGGCGTGGGACGTGGCAGTGAATTTATCGTCCGTCTTCCTTTGGCCGCACATGTCGAGACGCCCGCAATGGCTTCGTGACGAATCGGCGTCCCCCGCGCCTTGAACGCGTTCAATGAAACTGCGCGCGCATTTCCTTATGCAGGCGCGTCCGTCTCAATCCGATCTTTCGCCTTCGGAGCAGACTCCGAAATGGATGCGCTCGCCCGCTCCGTTAGCGTCGACGAGCATCCTTCTGAATTGCGTTCGGTGAAGCTTCCCGAAGGCGTCCCGGTATGCGAACGCGCCATAGAAATGGATTGTCGACACGCCGGAAATGATATCGTTGATTTCCTCGCTGGTGAACTGGCGGGGGCCCTCTTTCACGAAGCTTTGCTTCTGGCCCGGCCCCAGGTCTCCGTGATGCGTGATCTCGCCGCTGTCCAGAAAGGGAAGGTCGGAGAGATGGTGGCGCAATTCGACAACGCACCAGTCGGCGACTTCGTAGGCGGGTGTTTGTCCGAGATTGGCGTATTCGAGGAAAAACTTCGGCTCGCCGCCGAGGCTCCCGTGGAACTCGACGCGTGTGACATGGAGATAGGCCCTGAGCTTGCGCTCGGAAAACTCCCTTCCTTCGCGAATGAGCTTGCGGCTGGACCGCCATAAACCCAGTGTCCCGAGGAAAAGCCCGGCCGTGAAGGCCGCGAGAAAAAGCTCGCCGTTCTTGAATCGCAGCCCGAATATATCCGTGAATTCGGACGACGCCGCCTTTGCTTCCGCGACCCGGCGCGGGTTTTCCTTTTGTTGCCTGGGCGGCGGCGGCCCGGGCTCCGCGCGCGGCGGCTGTGGCGGCGCTGGCGGTTTTTCAGGTTCGGGACGTTGAGCCTGGAGGGACGCCGGCGGGTTTTCGGCCTCGGGCGGCGGCGCTGGCTTGACTATGGGCGGTTTGGCCGCCAAGCCTGTGGAGAAGCTCAAACCGAACAGAAAAATCACACATGCTCTGATCACAAGGTTTCGCATGTTGCTTCCGCCAATCGCGCTCCGCGCCTGAGCGCGACTCTACATTGCGCCCTTTCGCTGGCAAGCGGACCATGAGCATGGTCCTCTTGAGCGGTGCAATCGAAATGCTAGTTGACGCGGATCGGGTGGCGCTTCCCTGACCTGTCGGGTCAGGAGCGGATTTGACGAGGAAACGCAGACGTTGACGCAACAGGAAAATCCCCGCTCCGAAAACGTGGCGCGCGCGCTTGTCACGCTGGCCGAAGACGGCCCCGTCGCGATCATCACGCTGAACAGCCCGGAAACGCGAAACGCGCTGTCGTCAGCCATGCTCGAAGCATTGGCGCAGAATCTTGCAAAAGCTGCGCAACAGCCGGGCGTGCGCGCAATCGTGGTTCAGGCGGAAGGCGACGTTTTCTGTGCGGGTCACGATCTCAAGGAAATGACCGCGCATCGCAGCGACAACGACGGCGGCGAAGCGTTCTTTACGCAAACGATGCGCGCCTGTTCGAATGTGATGCAGCAGATCGTCGGTATGCTGCAGCCCGTTATCGCCGCCGTTGACGGAATGGCCACCGCGGCCGGCTGCCAGCTCGTCGCGGCTTGCGATCTTGCCGTCGCCGGGCCGCACGCGCGCTTCTGCACGCCGGGCGTGAACATCGGACTCTTCTGCTCGACGCCGGCGGTGGCGCTATCGCGTAATCTTGCGCGCAAGCACGCGATGGAAATGCTGCTCACCGGCGACGTGTTCGACGCCGATGACGCCTTGCGTTTCGGCCTCATCAATCATGTTTCGCCGGATGGCGCCCGCGCGCCGGCCTTGGCGCTTGCCCGGAAGATCGCGCAAAAATCCGCGCAGGCGATTACATTCGGCAAGAAATGTTTCTACCGTCAAGTGGAGGCGCCCCTGTCGCAGGCCTACGAAGACGCGAGCGCCGTGATGGTGGCGAATATGCTGCAGGCGGACGCGCGCGAAGGCATAGCGGCCTTTCTCGAAAAGCGGGCGCCGCAATGGGTGCAGAGAGACGCGTCATAGCGACTCGAGAAAGGCGACCAGCGCAGCTTTCTCCTCCTCCGTCAGGCCGAGCCGCCTGATCCTCGGATCGAGCGCCGGATTGGCGCCGCCGCCCCGGTCGTAGAATTCGACAACCTCTGCAAGGGTCCTCAAGCTTCCGTCATGCATGTAGGGCCATGAATTCTTCGCGCCGCGCAGCATGGGCGTCGTATAGGCCCAGCGATCGTCGGGGTTGCGCGAGATTTCGAAGCGACCGACGTCATGCCTGACTTCCGCCTTGTCGAGCCCGATCGCCGAAAGCTGCACGTCCTGAAAGACGCCGGGTGCCAGCTCGACGCGAGTCGTGACCGGATTGCGCTTCGCGAACGCCACGCCCGTATTGTGCCATGACTGATCCGTGAAGAGCGCAATTTTGTCGCCGATCACGTGGCATGAGACGCAGCCGCCTTTCGTGACGAATATGTCGTAGCCGCGCCATTCCTGCGGCGTGAGCGCGCTCTTTTCGCCGCCAAACAATGCGTGATCGATGCGGTCGTCGCCGATAAGCAATGTCGCCTCGAAGGCGGCGATCGCGCGGCCGAGCGTGATCATCGTGACGCCTTCGCCCGGAAAGGCGGCGCTGAAGGCCGCGCCATATGCGGGATCATTACGCAGCCGATCGAGAAGTGGTCCGATGGCGGGGTTGCCCATTTCATCCGCAGCAAGGAGCGGTCCCCAGACCTGCGCGGCGAGGTCCGTCTCGCGTCCGTCGTGGAACAGGAATTTCTTGAATACGACATTGTAAAGCGACGGCGCGTTCCGGCGTAACGATCGGCCTTCCATTCCGATCGAAAGCGCGCTCTGGTTCGACGCATAGGCCTGCGCGGGGATGTGACACATCGCGCAGGACAATGTGCCGTTGGCGGAGAGGCTTCGGTCGAAAAAGAGACGCTCGCCCAGCTTGCGCATCGCCTCCGAGCCTGCGGTCATTGACGGAACGGCGGGCAGGCCGAGCAGCGGCTTGCGTTCTTCGGCGTCTGCCGCCGTCACGCAGATGACGAGCGCGATCGTCACAGCGACGCATTTCAAAGCCCGCAGCATCGGATGCGACATGTCAGGGCGCTCCACGATTGTTCGCCTCGGAATGGACGATGGCGAGCGTGCGCGCGTCGTTGAGAAGGTTCTCCGGCGCAAGAAAGGCCGTAGTGTAAATCTCTCGCACCCAGCCGTTCGGGTCGATGAGGAAGACTTTCAGCATGTGGTTGACGACGCCCGTGCGCTTGCCGTCTGCGTCGGTTTCGAATGAAATATCCTGACCCATCTCCCGAAGCAGGGGCGCGAGATCGTCTTCCGAACTGCTCGTCAGAAATGTCCATGGAATAGTTGCATCTGCCCCACTTTCCGCTTTTTGCAGGAGCCGCATCGTCGCGGGCGTGTCATGCGCCGGATCAATGCTGACAAATATCAGTCTCAGTTTGTTCATCAACAGCGGGTCGCTGCTCGCCTCGCGCCTCAGGGATTCGAACGCCGACCAGGCGACCGGGCACCCTGCGGGATCCGCGCAATGGCCGTAGAAAAAGCCGAGCGCCGTCACTGCGCCGCGCGTGAAGCTGGCGAGCTGCGCAGGCTTGCCGTCCGCGTCCAGCAATTGCGCTTCGGGAACGCGCTGGATGCGATTGAGACTGTAGCTCCCGGGCGCGGGAAGATTTGCAACGCTCGGGGGCACAGGCTCGGCGCAAAGCCCCGACGCCGTCGCGATCCAGAGAGTCGCGACAACGCCGGCGGTGAAAGGCGCGCGCGCGCCTTTCATTTTCATGCCCGTCATTCTCACCGCAACTCGGCCTTCTGCTGGCGCGCCGTGAATTTCATGTGATGCGCGCGGCCGAGACCTTCCTTGGTGAAATCGATCGCGAAATCGAGCTTCAGCTCCTTTCCGTCCCAGGAATAGCCTTTCAGGAACTGTTCGTTGTCGGCGCCTTTCTTGTCCCAATTGGCGAGAAGAGAGGTCGTGTAGTAAACGCGCTTGCCGTCCCAGCTTTGCGAGACCATGTTGACCTGCGCGCCGATCTTCTTCGAGTAGATTTCCTTCGGCGCCTCGGGATTTGAAAGATCGAAGAGGCGCGTCGAGCCATCCATGAATGTGTTGACCCAGAGGCGGGAAGCGTCCGACGAAATCGAGATGTCGACCGGCAGCGGAATCTTCGACGGATCGCCGATGTCCGCAACAGCCTTCGCCTGCCATTGACCGTTCTCGTCCTGCTTGACGAGCCATAGTTTCGACGTCAGCGCGCTTGCCGTGACCGCCCAGTCGGCGCCGGGTTTCAGCGCCCAGCGGATTTCGAGCGGCGCGCCGGGAACGGAAAAGACGTTCTCGGGCTTCATGGCCTTCAGGTCCCACAGCACCATCGTGTTGCCGAAATTCTTCATGGCGGCGCTGTCCTGGATCAATTGCGACAGATCCATCATGTAATTCGTCCAGCCGGTGAAGCTCGACGTCAGCATCCGGTTCTGGCCGGGATTGATCGCGATGTCGTAACCATAGCCGTCGCCGCCGTTGTCGAGCGGCATGGGCGTCGTCGCAATTTGCTCGCCCGCATTGTTGTAGGTGATGAGGCCCGTCGCGCCGCCGTGGTCCTTCTTGTTCGACAATGCCTGCACGAGCATGCGGCCGGGCAGGGCGTAGAAAGTATGCGGGCCGACGTAGCCGCTTTTTTCCGCGAGATCGTCGATGATCCGCACGAGTTTCGGCTTCGACGGATCGGAACCGACGTCGAAGATGAAGATCTTGCTGTCGTCGAGACGGCCGGCCCAGAGATATTTACGATCATCGGTGAAGCCCATGTGATGCGCCTCGCCACGGCCGCCGACCGAAATCGTGTTGATGACTTTTCCGTAAGTCGGCGAGCCGGGAACGACATCGACCGTCACGAGCTTGTCGGACTCGTCGCCCACGCCTTTTTCGCCGAGCGTCCAGACGTGGAGATATTGTTCCTGCCCCTTGATGAGCCCTGTCATGAAGGGCGAATTGCAGGTCTCGTCCGCGCGGGCGGAGAGCCCCGCGCCTGACAGAAGGAAAGCGAGACTGCATGCGACGACTGCGCCGCTGACGAGCTGCGACATGTTCGGCGGCCTTCCGTTCAAGAAGGCGCAAATATTTGGCGGGTTTGTTGTCGGGCGTTTCATATCGAACTCCTGTTTTTCTTCAGAGTCATTTGCTGCGGTCGGGACTTTTTTCGAGGCGCCAAAATGAGATGACCGGTCGTCTTAAAAATGGTCAAATGAGGTTCACGCCTTGAAATAGTCATTGAGCAGGAAGTCACAGAACTGGACGAGGGGGCGCACCGATTTCTCGATCTTCATGCGCAGGAGCGCGCCTTGCCAGACATTGACGAGAAAATCCGCCATTTCCTTAGCGTCCATGTCCTTGCGGAAACTGCCCTCCTGCTGTGCGCGGGAGAGACCCTCGCGCAGCTTGTCGCGATAGCGATGCACGGCCTCGCGGAGCGATGTCTGGCAGGCGTCGCTGGTGTCGCCGATCTCGCCGATGAGATTTCCGAGCAGACAGCCGCCCTTGAAATCACGTCGCTCCGTCTCTTCGATCAACTCCCGAAAATAGGCTTTCAGCGCCGCCTCCGCTTTCACGTCGCTGCGCTGAAGGTGCGCGTCGAGCTGACGGATGAAAGGGTCGATGTAATGCTTGACGACCTCGGCGCTGAATGCCTCCTTGCTGGGAAAGTAATTGTAGAAGGACCCTTTCGGCACGCCGACCTTCTGCACCAGTTCCTGCAGGCCGGTGCCGTGATAGCCCTGCTCCATCAGGAGGGCGACGCCCTGGTCCAGAAGCTTTTCCCGAAGTTCCTTGATGTCGCGCTTGCTCATGGTGGACAGAATACGACCGGTCGTCTCATTTGGCAAGCCGGAAAGGGGGATGTTCAGTTTTCGGCCGATCGAAAAATTGGCGCCGCGTCCGTGACGGTGACGCCCAAGCAGATCGACCTTCCCGAATTCCTCGCCCGTCACGCGGGGCGACCGCCAAAATTCGCGCGAATTCTCGGAAAATTGCCGTGACGGAAGCGGGTGCAGGCCATCGCTTTGTCTATTGCTGGCTCGACTCGATCGTTTCGGCCTGAATCATCGTTTCAGGCGACCGCCGCCCCACCGGTCCGTGAGAACGCCGTGATTCGCAAGGCGGCGGAATTTCCCAGCATATCGACCACAATGATCGGGCGTCGCGGACCGGCAATGGGCGCGAGGCGCCATCTGGCTGAAAAGTGCGCCGGGATGTTGATTTTATTGGTGGGCCGGGCAGGACTCGAACCTGCAACCAGACCGTTATGAGCGGCCGGCTCTAACCATTGAGCTACCGGCCCCGCCGTCGCGGGGGACGAACCGTCCTATACCGCAATCGACGCCGGGGGCAATATCATTGCGTGCGGGGCCGCCGCGCCGGCGACGCGCGTGGCGGGCGGTTGCGGACGGGTTGCGACGGGCAAGGGGACTTCGATGAGGGAAAGCGACAAGCGTGCGGCGATCGTGGCCGCGGCGCAGGAGCTCGAGCGGCTCGGGCTGAACCATGGTTCTGCCGGCAATCTCTCGATGCGCGACGGCGATTCGGCGCTGGTCACACCGAGCGGCGTGCCCAGTCGCGAACTCGCCCCCGGGTCGATCGCTTGCATGAAGTTCGACAGCCATGACGGCGCCTATGACGGGCCGCTGCCGCCATCGAGCGAATGGCGCTTTCATCTCGACATCTATCGCGCCCGACCGGATGTGAACGCCGTCGTGCACATGCATTCGACCTATGCGACGACCCTCGCGACGCTGCGGCGCGAGATTCCCGCCGTGCATTACATGATCGCGGCTTTCGGCGGGCCGACCGTGCGATGCGTCGACTATGCGCCCTATGGAACGGAGAAGCTGTCGCGCCTTGTTGTCGCAGGGCTGAAGGACCGGGACGGCGTGCTGCTCGCCAATCATGGCGCCATCGTCACCGGCGCCGATATGCGCAAGACGCTTTGGCGCGCGGTGGAGCTGGAGGCGCTCGCGCAGGTGTTTTATCTCGGCTCGATCGCCGGCGAGCCGGTGATCCTGCCGGACAACGAGATTTACCGCACCGTCGAGCGCTTCAAATCCTACGGGCCGCGGGAGCGTTAGGCGGCGTCCGCGAGGTCGGGGAACAGCTCCTTCAGCCCCCGTTCCGTCGCCGCGCATACGCCTCGCTCGGTGATGAGGCCCGTTACGAAACGCGCGGGCGTGACGTCGAAGGCGTAGTTGCGCGCGGGCGAGCCGTCGGGCGTGAGCTGGGCTTCGACGATCGACCCGTCGCCCGCGCGGCCGATGATGTGCGTGACCTCGCGCGGCTCGCGCTCCTCGATCGGAATGTCCGCGACGCCGTCGGCGATGCGCCAGTCTATGGTGGAGCTCGGCAGGGCGACATAGAAGGGGACGTCATTATGGTGGGCCGCGAGCGCCTTCAGATAGGTGCCGATCTTGTTGCAGACGTCGCCCGCGCGGGTGGTGCGGTCGCTCCCCACGATGACGAGATCGACAAGCCCATGCTGCATCAGATGGCCGCCGGCGTTGTCGGCGATGACTGTATGCGAAATCCCCTCGCCCAGAAGCTCATAGGCCGTGAGGCTGGCCCCCTGATTGCGCGGGCGCGTCTCGTCGACCCAGACATGGAGGGGGATTCCGGCCCGAGCCGCCTTGTAGATCGGCGCCAGCGCCGTGCCCCAGTCGACCGTCGCGAGCCAGCCGGCGTTGCAATGGGTGAGGATATTCACTGGCCGTCCGGGATTCTTCTCCGCCGCCGCGCGGATCAGATCGGCGCCGAAATCGCCAATGGCCGCACAGGAGGCGACGTCCTCCTCGGCGATTCTCCCGGCCTCGGCATAGGCGAGATCGGCTCGCAATTCCGGCGCCGCCGCCAGCAGCAGGTCGCGGGAACGGTCCAGCGCCCAGCGCAAATTCACCGCCGTCGGGCGCGTCGCGAGAAGCTTTTTATGCGCTGCCTCGATCGCCGCGTCGTCGGGATCCCGCGCTGCCGCAAGAGCAAGCCCATAGGCGCCCGTGACGCCGATCAGCGGCGCGCCGCGCACGACCATCTCCTTGATCGCGCGCGCGGCGGCGTCGCTATCGTCGAGCGTGTGGGTCTCGAAACAATGGGGTAGGCGGGTCTGATCGATGACATGGACCCTGCGGCCGTCGTCATCGATCCAGATCGTCCTGTAGTCGCGACCATTTATGCGCATGGAGAAACATTGTTCGCGGGGAGCCTTCCAACACTTGTGCCTTCTGGCCCGGAACTTGTAAACCGGGGCGAGCGCGAGCCAGGGCGGCGCGCTCGGCTCGGGGAGCTTCTATGACCTATTGCTGCGGCATCATGGTGCGCGACGGACTTGTGATGGTCGCCGACACGCGCACCAACGCAGGCCTCGACAATATAGCGACCTTTCGCAAGCTTCACATTTTCGAGAAGCCGGGCGAGCGCGCGCTCATGCTCGCCACTGCCGGCAATCTCTCCGTGACGCAGGGCGTGGTGAACTTCATCGCCGATGGATTCGAGAACCCGGAGACGGGCGAGACCGAGAGCATCATGACCGCGACCAACATGCTGCAGGCCGCGCAACTGATCGGCCGCGCGGTGCGGCGCGCGCGCAAGGAGGCTCATAGTTCGGTAGAGCAGGCGGCGGGCGTGAGTTTCGACGTTTCGCTGTTGCTCGGCGGCCAGATCGGCGCCGGCGCGCCGCGGCTGTTCATGATCTACACCGCCGGCAACAGCATCGAATGCACGCCGGACACCAATTACCTCCAGATCGGCGAGCACAAATACGGCAAGCCGATATTGGACCGCGCCGTCAATTTCGATTCCGACCTGTATGACGCGCTGAAGATTGGCCTGATCTCGATGGATTCGACGATCCGCTCCAATCTGTCGGTTGGCCTGCCGATCGACATCGCCATGATGCGGCGCGACGCGCTGCGTCTGGAGGTGTCGACGCGCATCGACGCCAGTGACGAATATTTCCGCGATCTGCGCGAACGTTGGTCACAGGCCTTGCGCGCCGCTCATATGGCGATCCCGGCGCCGCCCTATCGCGGCCGCGGATCGTGACGGTTCTCGCCGGGGCGGATGCCGCCGCGATCGCTCGGGCGGCGGCCACGCTGCGGGAGGGCGGGCTCGTCGCTTTCCCCACCGAGACGGTCTACGGTCTCGGCGCCGACGCCACAAACGCCTGGGCGGTCGCGCGCATCTATGACGCCAAGGGGCGGCCATCCTTCAACCCGCTCATCGCTCATATCGCGGATATTGAGTCTGCGCGGCGCGAGGCGCTGCTGCCCGAAGCGGCGCTGCGTCTCGCTGAAGCCTTCTGGCCGGGGCCGTTGACAATCGTGGCGCCCGTCGCCCCGGGCGGGTCGGTCTGCGAACTCGCGCGCGCCGGATTGCCGAGCGTCGCCCTGCGCATCCCGGATCATCCGGTCGCGCAGGCGCTGATCGCGGCGCTGGGGCGGCCGATCGCGGCCCCCTCCGCCAATCGCTCCGGCCATGTCAGCCCCGTGACGGCGGCTCATGTGGCGGAAGATCTCTCCGGCCGGGTGGAAATGATCCTCGACGGCGGCCGCACGACGGCGGGGCTCGAATCGACCATCGTCTCCTTTTGCGAGGCGACTCCGATCCTGCTGCGCCCGGGCGCCATCTCGCGCGAGGCGATCGAGAAGGTTCTCGGCGAGAAACTCGCGGCGCCCGCCCGGGCGGAGGTGCTCGCGCCGGGCATGACCGCCTCGCATTACGCCCCCGACGCGCGGCTGCGGCTGGAGGCGCATGAGCTGGAGCCCGGGGAAGGGGCGCTGGATTTCGGCGGCCGGCTGACGGCGCTGGCGCCCCCGGGCGCGACCGTGCTCGATCTTTCGCCGGTTGGCGATCTCGTCGAGGCGGCGGCCAATCTTTTCGCCTATTTGCGCGAATTCGACGCGCGCGGGGTGCGCAGCGTCGCCGTGGCGCATATCCCTGAGCGCGGGCTGGGAGAGGCGATCAATGATCGCCTGCGCCGAGCCAGCGCGCCGAGGCTGGATTAGGCGGCCAGCGCCGTCGGCGTCGCCGCGCGAAGGTGGAAATCCTCCGTTGCGGCCAGCGGCTCGCCTCTCAGATAGGGGCACTCATATCCGCGCGCGACGAGATCGCCGGCGCCCGCCGAGCGCATTTCGACCGCCAGCCGCGTCAGCTTGTTGAGCACAGGCGTCTCGACCCAGGAAAACAGCGGCGCGTCCGGCGTCACCTTGTGCATCGCCGCCTTGCGATGCTCGTTGTTCTCCTGGTTCATGCGCGCCTGCCAGCCGGGCCGTGGCTCCTGCCAGTCGTTGGCGACGATCACGGGACCGCGAATGATGCGCGCCTCGCGCTCGGTGCGCTCGATCAGCGCCATCTCGCCGCGCTTCACGCCCGCGAGCGTGAACAGGGTGGGGCGCGACAGCGGTTCGCGGGCGATCAGCCGCACCGCCTCCTCGAAAGTTTCGCAGGTTTCGAAGGCGTAGCGCAGCAGATGATCCGGCGGCCAGTCGCCCTCGCTCTTGAGCGCATTGCGGAGATTGACCGCGGCGTCATAAGGAAAGCCGAGGACGCTGCTGGTGCGCCGCTGCATCGGCGCCTGATTGATGACCGCGCAGAAGCGTCCCGGCGCCATGGCGCTGAGAACCCCGACCGCGCCCGGCCAGGTGGCGTTGTAGAAGTCGCCGGCCGGTCCAGATTGCCAAGCGATCTCGACCGCCCTGCCGAGGCCGTGGAAGGGCCAATCGAGCGTGCGGCGAATGCGCGGCAGGCCGTCCACCCCCTCATAAGCCTGCGTCGTGCAGGCGAAGAGATAGGACATGTTGAGCGTCATGGCGCCGGGGAAGCCGAGAATAGCGGCGACATGCTCCAGCTCGGCGCGATAGGCGGACCCCGAACGTCGCAGCCAGTTGGCGGCGACGCGGTCGATCGGCGACAGGCAGAAGCGCCCGAGCGGGGCCACGACGCCGAGACAGGCGTCGCGCAAGGCGACTGCGGCGTCGACCCGCGCCTGCGCATGGGCCACGGGTCCGCCGTCGCGCACGTCGAGGAAAGGGATCGGGTTCATCGTCGTCCTTCTGTCAGAAAAGCGTCATTGAACCGATATGGTTTTCACATCCCTCTGTCACAATACAGTGAAATCTCGGACAGCTGTCGCTGCAACGCAACACGAGCGGATTCAGGCGGTTCTGATATAAACAACGCCGTGCTTCGCAGCCGATTCGGCCGCTCTATCCCTGTCCGAGACCAATATGTCCCACGCCGTCGCCGCCGCCTTCCTCGCCCTCGAGACACATGCGCCAACGCTTGAAGACACGCGCACGCGCGATCTCTTCGCGACGGACCCGTCGCGTTTCGAGAAGTTCAGCGTCGCGCTCGACGACGATTTTCTGTTCGATTTCTCCAAGCACAAGATTACGCGCGGGACGCTCGATCTGCTCGTCGCGCTCGCAAAGGCCCGCAATCTCGATTCGCGCCGCGACGCGCTGTTTTCAGGCGAAGCGGTGAACAACACTGAAAATCGCGCCGCGATGCACATGGCCTTGCGCGATCTTTCGACGCGTCCGCTCATGATCGGAGGCGAGAATGTCCGGCCGCTGATCGAGGCGGAGCGGGAGAAGGTCTTCGCCTTCGCGCGCGCCGTGCGCAGCGGCGAGGCCAAAGGCGCGACGGGCCTGTCTTTCACGGATGTCGTGAATATCGGCATCGGCGGCTCCGACCTCGGCCCCGCGATGGCGGCGCGCGCGCTTTCGCCTTATGGCTCGGAGGGTCCGCGCGCGCATTTCGTCTCGAATGTCGATGGCGCCGATCTCGCCGACACGCTCGCCACGCTCGATCTTTCGCGCACGCTTTTCATCGTCTCCTCGAAGACTTTTACGACGCAGGAAACGATGGCCAATGCGGCGAGCGCACGCGCGCGCCTCGTCGCTGCGCTCGGCGAGGATGCAGTCGCCAAGCATTTCGCCGCCGTGTCGACGAAGCTCGACAAGGTCGCGGCCTTCGGCATCGACGCCTCCCGCGTATTTGGATTCTGGGACTGGGTCGGCGGCCGATATTCGCTGTGGTCCTCGATCGGACTTGCGCTCGTGCTCAGCGTCGGGCCCGAGAATTTCACGCAGTTCCTTCAGGGCGGCTACGACATCGACGAACATTTCCGTTCCGCGCCGCTCGACAAAAACATCCCTGCGCTGATGGGCCTGCTCGGCGTATGGCATCGCAACGTCATGAAACGCGGCGCGCATGCGGTGATCCCCTACGATCAGCGTCTCGCGCGCTTCCCCGCCTATCTGCAGCAGCTCGACATGGAATCGAACGGCAAGTCCGTCACGCGCGACGGCGGGCTCGCCACGCATCAGACCGGGCCGGTGATTTTCGGCGAGCCCGGCACCAATGGCCAGCACGCGTTCTTTCAGTTGCTGCATCAGGGAACCGACGTCACGCCCATCGACTTCCTCGTCGCGGCTGTGCCGACGGCGGCCGACGCGCATCATTACGCGCTGCTTTTCTCCAATTGTCTTGCCCAGGCCGAGGCTTTCATGCGCGGGCGCACGCTGGAGGAGGCCAAGGCCCAATTGCGCGCACAGGGCCTGAACGAGGACGAAGTCGACGCCCTTGCGCCGCACAAGGTCTTTCCGGGCGACCGTCCGTCGAGCGTCATGCTTTATCGCCGTCTCGACCCGCGCACGCTCGGGCGTCTCGTCGCGCTTTACGAGCACAAGGTGTTCGTGCAGTCGGTGATCTGGGACATCAACCCCTTCGACCAGTGGGGCGTGGAGCTCGGCAAGGAGCTTGCGAGCCGTCTGGCGCCGATCGTCGAAAACGGTGGCGCCTCGACCGAGGGCCTCGACGCCTCGACGGCGGGTCTCATCGCCTGGCGGCGGTCGGCGACGAGCTGAAGGGCTTTGCAATGCGCCAGACTCGCGGCGCCTCCTCTACGCCGCCTTCGCGACCAGAATGCTCGTCAGCGTCGGCAGGGCATTTTGTAGCAGACGGAACTCGCCAAAGCCCGCCTGCGTGAGCAACGCCTCGATTTCCTCGACCCTGCGCGGCTCGCCGCGGCCCATGGCCAGCGTATAAAAACCGTAATAGGCGTCGAGCGGCTCGGTGCCCTTCACGCCCGACATCGCCTCGATGATCAGCAGCGTCGCGCCGGGCGCGAGCGCCTTGCGCACATTTCGCAACAGCGCCAGCGCCGATTCGTCGTCATGGTCGTGCACGATGCGGATCAGCGTGACGACGTCGGCGCCTTGCGGCAGCGCATCACGCAGGAAATCGCCGCCGGATATTTCGGCCCGGGACAGCAGGCCCGCCGCGCCGAGGCGCGCCCGCGCGCGTTCCGCGACCGCAGGCAGGTCGAACAGCGTCAGTTGCAGTTGCGGCGCCCGCTCGGCGGCCGCGGCGAGAAACACGCCTTCTCCGCCGCCGACATCCATCAGGCGGCTGTGTTGCGTGATGTCGTAAGCGTCGAGCGCCTCTTGTGCCACCATCGGCTGCGAGGCGGCCATCAGCGCGCTGTACGGCGCGACCTGTTCGTCGCCGAGCGACTTCGGTTGCGTCAGGTCCGAATAGGGCCAGTAGTCGGCGAGCCGGGCGCGCCGCTCGCCGCGCAACAACGCCACCGGATCGGCGAGATCGGCGTAAAGCAGGGGCTGATGCTCGACGAGCGACAGCGCGGCGCGATTACCCGCAAAGGCCGCGCCGAGCTGGCCGAGTCCATAGCGTCCGCCGGAGCGCCGCTCCGCAAGATCGAGCGAGGCGGCGGCGTCGAGCAGTCGCCGCGTCGCGTCTTCGGAAAGCGCGAGTCGCGAGGCGATCTCCCCCGAAGTCAGGGGGCCGTCGATCAGCTGGTCGAAAAGCTTGAGCCGCGCGCAGGCGAAAAGCACCTGCGAATAGACGAAGCCCGCGGTGAGATCGAGCGCCGCCCGGGCGCGGCGGCGGGCGATGGCGCGGGTCAGCGGATTGGCCAGCGACCAGCGCTGGAACGCAGGATCGGCGATAAGCCTGTCGCGCGCCGCCCGCAGCCGGTCGATCCATTCCTCAAAAAACGCCGCCACGCCGTTTCTCCGAATTTTTCTCCCGATAGCACGCCGCCCGGACGAGGCGAAGCCTCGATGGCGTTGCAGGAGCGTATTCCTTCCTGTAGAAAAGTGACGCCCAAGCGCAAAGGGCGCCCGTAGCTCAGCTGGATAGAGTGCTGCCCTCCGAAGGCAGAGGTCAAAGGTTCGAATCCTTTCGGGCGCGCCAGCGAAATCAAGGGAATCGGTTCGCATCAAAGTTTCGCAGGCGTCACCCGCGCACGCCCGGCCCCGGATTCATAAAATGCGACGGCCCCGAACGGGTCCACTCGCTGCCGTGTGGCGAGTCTAACGACGGAAGAATCATCATGGGCGGCGGAAATGTAATTGAATCGACCTCCGTTATCGTGGCCGTCCTTCTCATCCTCGCAGCATGTAAGGTCGGCCAGGCTGTGCTGGAGCCAGTCGTATTCGCGATCTTCATCATCGAGATCGCCTGGCCGATGCAGAAGACGCTGAGGTCGAAAATAGGGAAGGCGATGGCATTGGCTTTGACGGTCGTGGTGACGGCTACCCTCGCCCTGGCGCTTCTTTCCGTTATCGTCTGGGGCGGCCGCCAGGTGGCGGAGTGGGTCGGCGGGAATCTCGATCGCATTCAGGAGTCGCTGATTTCGTCGACCGCCTGGCTCGAAGAACATGACATTTTCGTCTTCGCGCTTCTCTCGGATCACTTCGACCCTGCTACAGTCGTTAGAATGATCCATGCAATGGCGATACGCGCCAACACCATCATGGCCTTCGCGGTCATCGTATTGATCTATGTTGTCCTCGGCCTTGGCGAAGCGGACATCTTGACCGGGCGTATCGCGACGCTGAAGAATCAGGATGCCAGCCGACGTCTGATCGCGGCGGGCAGAAAGATCGGGGTGAAATTTCGCACTTATATGTTGGTGCGGACAGTCGCCAGTATTGCAACGGGCCTGGCAGTTTGGGGGTTCGCCGTCTTGCTGCATCTGGAGATGGCGGGCGCGTGGGGCGTGCTGGCGTTCGCGCTCAATTACCTACCGTACATCGGATCGCTGATCGTCACGGCCGCTCTGCCGCTCTTTGCCTTCGTTCAGTTCGGATCATTCGAGACCCCATTGCTTGTTTTGTTAGGCATATCTTTCATCCAGGCCGTCATCGGCAGCTATCTCGAACCGGTTTTTTCGGGCTCGGCCTTGTCGATCTCGCCTCCATTGGTGCTTTTCTCGATCGTATTGTGGACATTCCTGTGGGGCGCTCTCGGCGCCTTTCTGGGCGTTCCACTCATGATCGCTGCGCTGACGCTTTTCGAGGAGTTCCCCTCGACGCGCTGGATCGCCGACATATTGTCCGGCGGCCGCGCCGCCGCCGGTGAATTGGAGGCGTGACTTTCACAAACACGCACAAGGGGAGCGTTACCTGCAGACCAAATTCATCAGTCGGGCCAGAGCATTTCGATATCTTTGGAAGCGACGTGTAAGCGATCTTAACTGGCGCGTCTCCGCCGATTAAAGAGAATGCGACCGATAATTCCGGCGAGGTATCCGCTGATTGTGATCGCAAAATAGACGATGATCACGAAAGCGCCGCGTCTGTTCGCGGAAACTGCCCTTTCGAGTATGTCCGTCAGATAGACGTGGTCGATAAAATTATCGGCGATAAATCCTGTTACTATGGCGAGCGCAGGCACGGTCCACCAGTAACTGCGGAAATAACCGAGCAGAATCGCGATCAGAAACACTATCAATCCAAATACGTGGACAAATTCGAGCACGACTGCTTTGCCGAGGAGGCCTGTGAACCGGATCAGCCAAAGCATTTAAATCTCTCCGTGCCGTTTCAACTTTCTCGGCGATTTCTTCAGGCGCCTGCCTGTCATGGGTTCGCGAGACTGCAGGGGCTTGGCTCGAGCGCTCGATTTTAGCGCGGCGCTTGGTAAATTCCGAAGAATTTACAAACAAAAAATTGAGGTAGTCGCCGGTTCCGTCATAACGCAGGAAAACGCGTCGCCCCGATTTATTTCAGGAGCGACGCGGTCCGGGACGAGACCCGACTTATTGCTGGGGAACGTCAGGGCGCGGCTGCGGGCGCCCGGTGTGTCGCACGCGGGCGACGCGCCGATGGCGACGTGATCCTCTCGTATGGCTCCGGGGCCGCGTCGTTCGCGGCTTGTGACGAAAACTGGTGAATTGCCGCTCCTGAGACTCCTGGGCTTCCGCGTCCGAGGGCGCAAGAGTAACGGCCGGAATTACCAGCGCAGCGCCGAGCAATGCGGCGACGAATGACCGCCGAGAGATTGTTTTGTCTTTTTCAGCTTCGACGTCCACTTTTTGTGTCCTCCCCGAAATCGTTAATATTACAGCACTCATGTTCCTCCTAAATTTGGCCGCCGTCAAGATGACGACAGTGGTCGGCGGGCGTCCCGTCGCAGCGCCGCTCTCCATAGCCAGCCTTGACCTTGGGCGGTTTTTTTGGCGTGTCGTGCGGATGTTTTTAGCGGGAGCGCCGACTTCTCGTCGTGCTGTCGCCCTTCGCCGGCGAGCGGTTATGGTTTTGCGCTGGAGCAGCAGCAGGCGGGGAGGGAACAAATTCTTCCCGCCGTTCTGGAACAGGCGCCGTTCCGACGGGCTCGAGAACCTTTCGGGTCGGAGAGACCGGAATCTGCGCTCCGATCCTCTCGACCAGATAAGGGAAGAACGGATTTGACGACATGCGCAGGAGGGCGTCGAGACTGACGATCAGCGTGCCCCGCTCGCCGCGCGGGGCGAGAGATCCCAGGTGGACGCCGAAGTCCTCGGAGTTATCGGGCGTCAGGCCATAAAGCGAGTCGCTAAGCGGGAACGGTAATGCAACATGCGAGAGCGAAAAGACGCCTTTTGGATAGTCAATGCCAAGCCTGCGGCTGTGCTCCTCCACCGCGCCCACCTCCACCACCTGCTCCGACGCCTCGTCGGTTCCCTCGCCAGCGTTGGTGATGATTGTCAGGCGGTAGTTTCTGACCCAGGGCGGCACGATCCTTGAAAGTTTTGTATCGGCAGTTTCTCGAAGCAGCGGTCCGAACTTGACGTTACGATTCACGTCGAACAGGACCAGTTCGCTGCCATTGGCGGGAAGATGATCGTAAAGCCCCGAAAGGACCGCCGGCGTGCTGACCGTGAAATCCATCACGGACTGAAAAGTGAGAATTGGCGGCAGATCCCCCAATCGTCGGTCACGTTGAAGCGCGGCGATCTGCGTTCGAAGCGAATCTGTCAGCAGATAGGATTGACGCGCGCCGTTTACGGGAAAGGAATTATATTTGAACGGATTGAATTCCGGCATCACGCTGAGCCAGGCGGCCTTGGCGAAGGCTGGAAACATTGCCGGAAGCCCCGCGAAACCCGCGAAGCGCGCGAAACGGGTGACGCCGACCATTGGCGAAATCAGTATCAGCCGGTCGGCTCGCGCCAAATCTTTGTTCTCTATGGCGTCCAGCGCATATTTCAGGGCAAGCGATCCGCCATTCGAGAAGCCGACGATGTGGATTGGCAAAGGAGCGGGCGCCCGTCGTCGCGCCTCTCTCACAGCCAGCCGGGTGGCCGCCACCCATGATCGCCATTCGACGGTCGTCAAGGCTGCGGGCGTTGTACCGTGCGCGGGCAATCTGATGGCGACAGCAAAAAAACCCCGATCTCGATAATAAGAAGCAATGTGACGCAGGCTGTAAGGAGAATCCGTCAATCCGTGCAGCAACACGACGGCGCCTGACGGCGGTCCTGAAGGCTCCAAAGTATAGGAGCGATTCCAGTCCCGCAGGAAATTTGCCGGATAGACAGGACTACCTTCGAAGTATCGATTGAAGGGGACTTGTTCGTCGGGGGTAAGTTTCCTGCTGACGTTGACACGCATCAAATCGAATATTTTCTCCTCGTTTGCGAGGTAGTCGCGCCAATCCGCCTTTTCCATTTCCTCGACGTTCAGTTCGTCGGGCGCGTAGGTATGCCACACGTCGAGAGGCAGGCCGCGTTGAGAATCATAAATCCGAACGCCGAGAAATATAATTGCGACAAGACTCAGCAGCGCCAAGGACCATTTTACGATATTGAACGCCGCGCTTAGCATGTATTGGGTCCTCATCCGCTGCCCGGTCGATTTTGGTCAGCCGCATCGACGAGCCCATCTTCATGGACGGCAATTGGTCGTTTGAATCCGTCCCCGAGATTCGACCGACATTTTCGGGAAGTCCCGGTTTCACCCGTGGCGGCCGGCCGGGTCTGTCTTGGGAAAATGATGCTCCGTCGGCGTCTCGTTCCAGATCGAGCTACGCGAACGCAGCCCAATTTGGCCTCTGCGCCAAGCCTCGCATTTTTGCCGGGACTCGTCGAGACCGAGCCGCTGTCGATACTCGGCTATCCTATCTCTCCGGCTGTCCTGAAGCTCCGAAAGGAAGCACGACGTTGGTCCCGGCTGTCGCGCCGAACCCCGCTCCGGCGTTGACGCCGACGTAAGCGCCGTTCCAGCCGCTCCCGCTTTCGCGATCTTTCGACGGGGGTTCCTGAGGCTTGATCGTCTCGACGCCGCCGACGCGGCTCGCTTTGACTTTGGCGCGCGCGGAACGGGGCGTCTGATTACCAGCGAAGGGGCGAGGGTGCGCCGGCTGGGCATCCGCCACGTCGGGAATGGAAACGCTGGTAAGTGAGAAAAGAAGCGCCAGGGTGACGGCGAGGTTCATTGGATCGTCCCCGAAATGTAAAAGGCGTCCGTCGAAGCCCGATCGAAGGCTCGGAAAGCTTATAACTGTTTAACGCTTTTACGGGGAATTTCCAGCGGCCGAAAAGCCAACATAAATCTATGATTTTATTGGTGGGCACACTAGGGATCGAACCTAGGACCCGCTGATATTTCAATTGCTGGCGTTGACGGGCCAGCGGCGTAGCGAAGTCGCGGGCATGACTTGGGCCGACGTCGACCTTGCGTCGGCGCTGTGGACGATTCCCGCCGCGCGTTCGAAGAATGGCCTTGAACATCGCGTTCCATTGTCGCCGCAAGCCCTGCAAATCATCGCAGCATTGCCGCGTTTCGGCGGCGGGCAGGGCTTTCTGTTTTCTTCGGGCGACACGCCGCCGTCGGGCTTTTCGCGGGCGAAGCGGCGGTTAGACGACGCCTTGGCGGCCATGGCGAAGGCGTCGGGCGATGACGCCATGCCGCCGTTCGCGTTGCACGATCTTCGGCGCACGGCCCTCAGTGGCATGGCGCGGCTCGACGTCGCCTTGCCAATAATCGAGCGTGTGGTGAATCACATTAGACGGTTTCATATTTTGACGGAAGCGTATCCTGCGTTTGTGAAGTAGTTGCTGCATTCTTGTGGCTGGATGTCTTTTGCGAGGCGTCCGATCTGTCGCCAGGTTTCATCGATGGTTCGCTGCTGCGCCTGTTGAACTGATGGGGTGGACGTATATGGACCCCGCCCGATTGCAACGGCTTTGACAGTTCCGACTTTCGGTCACAACTGCTGACGTATATCCGGCTTCATGATGCGGCCGAAAAAGTTCTTGCCGCGAGCCTCGATGGATTTTCGCGCGCTTCCACCTCAATGCCCCCAAGGCATTGGCTCTCGCCATGCCGGTCCACACATCAGGTTCGGGAATCGACGGAGTGACCGTTTCGCCATCACTGCCAATCGTTGCAATTGCTGGTGGGAATCTCGTTGGTTGTCTGTTTCCCGGATGCTTAGCTGCGGTTAGGCCGAGCTGACGGTTAGACGCTGATCGTAGCTCATGCCGCTGGCGAGCAAGCTCCATGCGATCCGCGCGTTCTTGTTGGCGAGCGCGACGGCGACGACATTTGGATGATGGCGTTCGCGCGCTTTGAGCAGCCAAAGGCTTCTCGGATCCTGCTTCCCTCGTATCCGGCCCAAGGCGGCGCGTGCGCCGTGGATAAGCAAGGTACGAAGATATCGGTCGCCGCGTTTGCTGATGCCGAGCAGCCGCGATCGGCCGCCACTCGATCGTTGTCTCGGGACAAGTCCGATCCATGCCGCGAACTGCCGTCCATTCTTGAAGCATTTTGCATCGCCAGCCGCTGCGACCAGCGCTGTCGCAGTAATAGGTCCAATTCCTTCGACCATGCCGAGGCGCTGACATGCTGCGCTTGTTCGATACAATTCCCGGATTTTGCGATCGTAAATTGCGACCCGCCTATCAAGGTCGATCAATTCCTCCCGCAATTCGCCGATCAACTCCCGAACAATGCTGTTCAGACCGTTGCTTTCCTCGTCGACGATCCGCGGCAAAGCGCGCCGAAGATTGCCGATGGTCTGCGCAATAACGACGCCGTGCTCGCCGAGTAGGCCGCGGATCTGGTTCACAAGTCTAACCCTATTGGCGACTAGAGGGTGTTATGCACCTTGGATCATGAAATCTGCTGCGCGCTTGAGCATGAGACATGCGAAGGCGACGACGTGGAGTCCTGCGAGGGTCTGAGCATAGCGCTCGTAGTCTTTGACGAGCCGCCTGCATCGCGTCGCCCAGGCGAATGAACGCTCGACCACCCAGCGCTTGGGCAGCAACACGAAGCCTTTTTTGGCCTCGGCGAGTTTGACGACGCAAAGCTCGGCGCCCTGCGCCTTTGCGGCCTCGGACGCCTTTTCGCCGGTGTAGCCCTGATCGACATAAACGAGTTCGACGCTTTCGCCTGTCACATCCTGCACGGCTGCGATGAGCTTGCCGACCTCGGCGCGGTCATCGACATTCGCCGGCGTGACATGCAACGCCAGCAAATGGCCCAATGTGTCGACTGCCATGTGCAGCTTCGAGCCGCGCTTTCGCTTCGCGCCGTCATAGCCCGCTCGTGGGCCGCTCTCAGGGGTCGAGCGCAAGGTGCGGCTGTCGATGATCGCCGCCGTCGGCTCCGCCGCCCGCCCGGAAGCGACGCGCAACTGGGCGCGCAGATCCTGCGCAAGCGCCTCGAACACGCCCGCCGACAGCCAGCGCTGCGATTGCTGATACACGGCGAACCATGGCGGCAGATCGTTGGGCATGGCGCGCCAGGCGATGCCGTAGCGCAGCACGTAACGCAGGCCGTTGAACAGCTCGCGCAGCGAATGTTGACGCTGCGGCGCGCCTTCGTCCATGAGCGTCAGATAAGGCGCAACCAGCGACCATTCTTCGTCGCTGACGTCAGACGGATAAGGTTTGCGAATCGGAGACATCCGATTCTACTAAGACAATCAATCACCAAAGTACATAACACCCTCTAGGCGGCAAGTCTCCCTGGACTGGCAAGGATTCGAACACGGAAGCCAATGTGCTCTCGACTGTGATCGAATTGCCGACAAGTGAACTTGGCGGCAATCCTGCGATCCGCATTTGGGGACGATGCAGCGTGCGGCGGGACGGTGAACTCGTTCATGTCGATCGCGCCGGTCACCCGTCGGTCAGCAGCTTCTTCAACACTGATGAGACCCAGGAGGAATATAACGCCAGCGAACCGGTCAACGATCGTCAGCGCTGGCTTGAGCAATTTATCCACCTGATGGGACATACTGGCAACTACACCCGCGACGAAGCGATCGATGCCATCGATGCTCATGCCATCCTGCCCGACATGCTAAGCTACGATCCTTCGCAGCCCGCGGGATACCCCAACGGCCGTGTTTTTGCCGACGATGTCATCAATCACCGTCTCGCTTTCCTGTCCAAGGGCGATATCCCGCCCGATGGGCTTAAGCCGCACACAGATATCCTGAACGAGTTCCCATACCTCGGCGCGCCACATCCAAAGGCGAGATAGTTTTGCGAGAAAGAGATGGGCCGAGGTCGACGCCGGTTCAAAATTGAACTTGGGCGCAGTCGGCCCTCACGGACCCCGCAACATCCGTCCCAAGCGTCTCCGGCTACTGCGACGTCGGACAAATGAAATGGGGGAGGGGCGGCAACTAAATGGCCCCGCTCTCTGCTCTCTTATTTGCCCGCCTGACTGGCGGTTCCAATTGGAACCACGACGTTTGTCCCAGCCGTCGTTCCAAACCCCGCCCCCGCGTTGACGCCGACGTAAGCGCCGTTCCAGCCGCGCCCGCTTTCGCGATCTTTTGAGGGGGGCTCCTGAGGCTTGATCGTCTCTACCCCGCTGATATCGCCCGCTTTGACTTTGGGCTTCCGGCGTTCAGCGGAGGACTGAGTTCGCCCCGGCCGAGCATCCGCCGCGTCGGGGAGGGAAACGCTCGTGAGTGAGAAAAGCAGCGCCAAGGCGACTGCGAACTTCATTGGAGCGTCCTCGGCCTGGAGACTGGCACCCTTCCGCGCCCGGTTGAGGGCTCGAAAAGTTTACGCCTGTTTACAACTTTTTTCCGGGGAGTTTCCAGCGGCCAAAAACCAACTTAACCCGTTGATTTTATTGGTGGGCGCACAAGGGCTCGAACCTTGGACCCGCTGATTAAGAGTCAGCTGCTCTACCAACTGAGCTATGCGCCCGTCCGTAGGGCGACGCAGCGCCCCCGGAACGAGCGAGCGAATAACAAATGCGCCTCGCCATGTCCAGCGCCGTAATTCGCTCGCCGTCAGATTTCTGTCACCTGGAGCCCGTCGCCGGCCAGCCGTGGATCGCCTTGGCCTTGGTCACGAGGTCGGACCAGGGGCCCTGATAGGCGTTTCCGGCCTGCGCCGTGGGGGCCGCCTGCTTGCGGGCGCAGATTTCCTTCGCGCCTTCGGCCTTCGGACCCTCGACGAAAAAATAGATGACGTTCATCCGCAGCGCCGAATACCACTGGTTCAGAACCGTCCCTCGTTTGAGGACGTTGATTCCCCATTCGGTGTTCTTGCGGGGGCCGGCGGCGGTCGCGGGCTTGAGGCCGAAGCCGTAATCGCCCTCGCCCTTTACGACGTCGAAACGGACGTAGCAAAGCTCGCCGCTCGCCGGGGGCTGAAAGACCAGCTCGCGCGTGACCACGGCGTCCTGGTTGTTGTAGCGAACGGTCGTGTCGACCGGGAAATGCCAGACGTCAACTTTCTCAAAGTATTTCAGCAGTTCCGCTTCGTCGGCGTCCTCCGCCGCCATCGCGCCGCCCGCAAGAAAAACCGCGGCCGCCGCAGCGACGAGGGCGCCGAAACGGCCCTGCGCAAATTGCTTGCCCATGTTTTCACCCTTTCCGATCGCCGGAACGGCGACTGTCCGGTGAGGTAGGAAGCCTGGCCCGCCCGCGCAATCCGCTGCGACATTTGCGCGCCCCGTTCCGGCGGGAGTGTTGCGCAGGATTCAGGCGCCCGCTGCGAGGCGCCGGGCTTTTGGGCGATGGAGCCGCTCTGTTCCGATTGGGGATTCGCGGCGTGAAAAAGCCGCCCTTGCGTCTTCCATCCGGCGCGAAACCGGGGTAGCAGTTTCATCTGAAGTCCAGCATGAGATAAATTATGTCGCGAAATAAAGTCGCTTTGATCGGCGCCGGCCATATCGGCGGCACGCTTGCCCATCTCGCCGGCCTCAAGGAACTTGGCGACATCGTCCTCTTCGATATTGTCGACGGCGTGCCGCAAGGCAAGGCGCTGGATCTCGCGCAGGCTTCGCCCGTCGCGGGATTCGACGCGGCCCTCGCCGGCGCCTCGGATTATTCCGCCATCGCGGGCGCGGACGTCGTCATCGTCACCGCCGGCGTGCCGCGCCAGCCGGGCATGAGCCGCGACGACCTCCTGAGCGTCAATCTCGGCGTCATGACAAAGGTCGGCGAGGGCATCCGGCAATATGCGCCCGACGCCTTCGTGATCTGCATCACCAATCCGCTAGACGTGATGGTCTGGGCGCTGCAGAAGGTCTCGGGCCTGCCGACCAATCGCATCGTCGGCATGGCGGGCGTGCTCGATTCCTCGCGCTTCCGCTATTTCCTCGCGGAGGAGTTCAAAGTTTCGGTCGAGGACGTCAGCGCCTTCGTGCTCGGCGGCCATGGCGACGACATGGTTCCATCGGTCCGCTACTCGACTGTCGCGGGCGTGCCGCTGCCCGACCTCATCGCCATGGGCTGGACGACGCAGGAGCGCATCGACGCCATCGTTGACCGCACCCGCAAGGGCGGCGGCGAGATCGTGGGCCTGCTGAAGACCGGCTCGGCCTATTATGCGCCCGCCACGGCGGCGATCGCCATGGCCGAGAGCTATCTGCGCGACAAGCGCCGCGTGCTGCCCTGCGCCGCCTATCTCTCGGGCGAATATGGCGTGAAGGATCTTTATGTCGGCGTGCCGACCGTGATCGGCGCCAATGGCGTCGAGCGGGTGATGGAGATCAAGCTCGACGCAGCCGAGAGGGCGATGTTCGAGAAGTCCGTCGCCTCGGTGCGTTCGCTGATCGAGGCGGCGAAGAAGCTCAATCCGGCTTTCGCCTGACGGGTTTTTCCCCATGACCGACCGCTATGTTTTCCCGTTGCGTTACGACGAGAAGCTGATGCGGTCGGCGGTCACGGGATTCGTGACCCGCGCGCTGTTTCGCGAGGCGCCTCTCAAGACCTTCCTGCCGCTCGCGGCGATTCTCGTCGCCTGCGCCGGGCTGTATTTCTCGGGTGACCATGAGCTCGCGGTCGAGCTTTTCATCGCCGCCGTGGCCATTCTCGCCATCTTCGTTTTCTCCGGCTGGCGCATGCACTGGCGCATGATGCGCGGGAAGATCGAGGCCATGCGCGGGCGCTGGGCGATGGCCCGTCTGCGCGACGACGGCGTCGTCATCGACGGTCCCGGTCCCGCCTCGCTGCTCGAATGGCCGGCGATCAGGGCGATCTGGCGGTTCGAGGGCGTATGGCTGCTCATTCTCGCGACGAATCATTTCGTCGCCCTGCCGCTCGCTGGCGCGCCGAAGGAGGCCCTGGATTTTCTCGAGGCGCATGTGGCGGAGGAGCCGTCGCAGCCTTGAGGGCGGATTGATCCGCGGCCTCTCGCCGAGGAGGCTCGAAGGGTGGAGAGCCGCGCGAGTCGCGCCAAATGGCTCATCCTTCGAGACGCAGCCTGCGGCTGCTCCTCAGGATGAAGGCTGCGGATTATCGCCCGCGCGAAATTTCCCGCCGCCGGTTTCGGCGCGGGGCAAGGCGTCCGGGGCGCCGCTGGCCCGTCCGGCCGTGGCGCAAAAAAGTCATCGGGCCGCGAAATCGTCCCGGACGCGGATCGCGTCTCTCTCGCCGCCTCCGGGTCCAGGTTGCTTTTCCCCGTTCGGGTAATCGGCTCCCGCGCCAACCTCGGATATTGCGGCCGGGCTCATTTTTCGCCCATGAGGCCGAAAGCCTCACAGGCGCTCCGCACGAAGGAGAAGCCCAAAGCCGGCGACGCGCCGCCGACGGGAACGAGGGTCGCCGCCCCCGCCGGATCCGCACCCCCGCCAGCGCCCCGGACCCATCGGGAGCGCCCCTTGCGGTTGGAGGGGGCGACGAGGATATAGGAATTTATTCAGTAATTGTCAAGCTTGCCGGCCTGGGTCGAAAATGGCGATCCCTCCACCGTCCCCTAAAGGGTGTTCACAGCGGGCGATGCGTGATCCGCCCCGCGACGCCTCGCCCGCTTGACGAATCCGCCCCGTCCGTGGCCATTAGGCTCCAAGCCCGCGCGGCGCGCCGTTTATTGCGAGGAGAGACTTCGGCATGAATATCCATGAATACCAGGCCAAGGCCATTTTGCGTGAATTCGGCGCGCCGGTCGCCATGGGCGTCCCCGTGCTCAAGGCCGAGGAAGCTGCCGCCGCCGCGCGCCAGCTTCCGGGTCCGGTTTATGTCGTGAAGGCGCAGATCCACGCCGGCGGGCGCGGCAAGGGCAAGTTCAAGGAAGATTCGGCCGGCCCGCAGGGCGGCGTGCGCATCGCCAAGTCGATCGAGGAGGCCGAGGCCTTTGCGAAGCAGATGCTCGGCGCGACGCTCGTGACGCTGCAGACCGGCGACGCCGGCAAGCAGGTCAACCGCCTCTACATCGAGGACGGCGCCGCGATCGACAAGGAATTCTATCTGTCGATGCTCATCGACCGCGCCACCTCGCGCATCGCCTTCGTCGTCTCGACGGAAGGCGGCATGGACATCGAGAAGGTGGCCCATGACACGCCCGAGAAGATCGTGACTTTCTCGGTCGATCCGGCCACGGGACTGATGCCGCACCACGGCCGCCACATCGCCGACGCGCTGGGCCTCAAGGGCGACCTCGCCAAGCAGGCGGGCGACCTGGCCGAGAAGCTCTATGCGGCATTCGTCGCCAAGGACATGGAGCTGCTCGAGATCAACCCGCTGATCGTCACCAAGGACGGCAAGCTGCGCTGCCTCGACGCCAAGGTGAGTTTCGAGAACAACGCCCTCTACCGTCACCCCGACGTCGCCGAACTGCGCGACCTCTCGGAGGAGGACGAGAAGGAGATCGAGGCCTCCAAGCACGACCTCGCCTATATTTCGCTCGACGGCAACATCGGCTGCATGGTCAACGGCGCCGGCCTCGCCATGGCGACGATGGACATCATCAAGCTCTACGGCGCCTTCCCGGCGAACTTCCTCGACGTCGGCGGCGGTGCCACGACCGAGAAGGTGACGGCGGCTTTCAAGATCATCACCGCCGACCCGAATGTGAAGGGCATTCTGGTCAACATCTTCGGCGGCATCATGCGCTGCGACACCATCGCGGAAGGCGTGATCGCGGCGGTGAAGGAAGTCGGCCTGAAGGTGCCGCTGGTCGTGCGCCTCGAAGGCACGAATGTCGATCTGGGCAAGAAGATCATCAACGAGTCGGGGCTCAATGTGATCCCGGCCGACGACCTCGACGACGCCGCGCAGAAGATCGTCGGCGCGATCAAGGCGGCCTGATTTGCCGAAGCGGGGGAGGGCGACCTCCCCCTTTGTTTTTTAGACGCAGTTTTGCTTGCGGGCCCGGCGCAAAAGGGCCATCTTTACGCCCGACGATGGACCAACGGCCACTTCGTCCATCCAGCCGGGTCGCTGCGCGATCGAGCGCCAGCGAGACCCGCGACCTCAATAGGAACGCGCCTGTGCCAAACTCCGCTCGACTGACCGCTCGCAGCAAAAGCTTTGCCGCGCGCGCCAGCGCAACACTCGTCGCCGCAACGGCCGTCTGGCTCGCGCTTCCCGTCGATTCGAGCCTCGCAGCGCGCGAGAGTCTTTCGGTGGCGCGCCCCTTCGAGGTCGGCACGAGCCTCTCCGGCAATTATCTCGCGGCCATCGTCGCAGGCTCGGCGCGCGACACTTTCGCCGCCTCCACCTTCTTCCGCGAGGCGCTGCGCGACGATCCCCGCAACGAGGATCTCGTCGACCGCGCCTTCGTCGCCGCGCTCGCCAATGGCAATATGCCGGAGGCGATCCCGCTCGCGGGCCGGGTCGTGGCGCATGACCGCGGCAACAGCCTCGCCCATCTCGCGCGTGGCGTCGATCTTCTCAAGAATCGCAAATATGCCGCGGCGCGCGCGGAGCTCGGCAAGGGCGGCGGCGACCGCCGGCGCGACATCACCTCGACGCTGCTTGTCGCCTGGAGCTATGCGGGCGCCAAGGACACGCGCAAGGCGCTCCAGACGCTCGACACGCTGAACGACGAAGCCTTCATCGTCTTCCGCGACTATCACGCCGGACTGATCGCCGACCTCGGCGGCGACAAGGCGGAGGCGGAAAAGCGCTTCAGGAACGCCTATTCCGCCGAGAAGAACACGCTGCGTCTCGTCGACGCCTACGCCCGCTTCCTCGCGACGCGCGGACAGCTCGACGAGGCGCTGAAAATATACAAGGGCTTCGACGAGGTCGCGCCCAATCATCCGATCGTGATGGCGGGCATCGCCGCGCTGGAAGGCGGCAAGGCCCTGCCGCCCTTCGTGCGCACTGCGGAGGAGGGCGCAGCCGAGGCGCTTTATGGCCTCGGCGCCGTCGGCGGCCGTCAGGGCGACGAACTCGCCTCGCTCATCTATCTGCGCCTGTCCCTTTACCTCGCGCCCGAGAATGCGCTCGCGATCGTCACGCTCGGCGACGTCTATGAGCGCATGAAGCAGGAAGAGACGGCGATCGACCTCTATGACAGCGTGCCGGAGGACAGTCCGCTGCGCGTCAACGCCGACGTGCAGGCGGCCTTGCTGCTGGAGACGCTCGGCAAGTCCAAGGAGGCGACAGAGCATCTCGCGGCTGTCGTCGCGGCGAATCCGAAAAATCAGGAGGCGCTGACGGCGCTCGGCAATCTGCAGCGCTCGCGCAAGATGTTCAACGAGGCCGCCGACACCTATTCCCGCGTGCTCGCCCTGCAGCCCAAGAGCGAGAAGAGCCAGTGGCTCATCTATTACTATCGCGGCATCGCCAATGAGCGCCGCAAGAACTGGCCGCAGGCGGAGGCGGATCTCAAGAAGGCGCTGGAGCTCAATCCCGACCAGCCGCTGGTGCTGAATTATCTCGGCTACAGCTGGGTGGATCAGGGCGTCAATCTGGACGACGCCTTCAGGATGCTGCGCCGCGCGGTCGATCTGCGCCAGCGCGACGGCTATGTCGTCGACAGTCTGGGCTGGGCCTATTACCGCCTCGGCCGCTACGACGACGCCGTGCGCGAGCTGGAAAAGGCCATCGATCTGAAGCCCTCCGACCCGGTCATCAACGACCACCTCGGCGACGCCTACTGGCGCGTCGGCCGCAAGCTCGAGGCGCAGTTCCAGTGGAACCATGCGCGCGACCTGGGTCCGGACCCGGAAGAGCTGCCGAAGATCCTCGACAAGATCAGGAACGGCATGACCGACAAGCCGGCGCTCGCGGGCGAGAGCGGGAAGAGGGGCGGCTGACGCCCTTCTCGGCGGCCGCGCCGCACGAGATCATTTCGGCGCGGACGGCGGCGCGTCATTCGTTGCCAGCTGCCGCTCGCAATCGAGCCGAATCTTGTTCGCATTGCCAATCGTCGCGTCAACGATCCTGCAGCTCAGCTTCATGTTGCCCGACGCGGAGGTGAAAGCGAGTGGGCCCCCACTCGAATCCTCCTTGTACTGATTGGCCTGTTCCTGCCATTTCTTGAGCGACAGCGCCTGCATTTTCGCCTGCAGCTTCGTTATTTCCTGCTCGAGGCTTCGCCTGTTTTCCTCCGCTTTCCGGATTTCGGCCTGCAATTGTGTGATTGCGGCCGCGGTGGGCGTCGCGTCGCGTTCTTCCTCGATCATTTTCGCAGGGGGGTTCGGCGGCTCGACGACCGGCGCGGGGTCGGGCCTGATCTTCGGCCCAATGGACTGCATCGCCGCGACGGGGTGGAGGGACGGCGATTCCGTCTGCGCCGCGCCCGTTTTCGCCTCGATGAATTCGCGAAAGGCTATATGGGATCGCTCGTCTTCAGGCGTTTGTTGTGGCCTGGCGGGGGCGCGTCTCACGTTGCGCGCGTCTTTCTGGCGGGTGTCCGGCGTCGTTGGGCGCTGAACGGGCGGGGTGTTTTTCGCCACGCATTTGTTGTCGGCGCCGCAGGTCTTGCCCGGTCCGCAGGAATAGGTTCCGCAATCGACCATTTCCTTGGGAAGACAGCGCTTTCCGTCCGCCGAGCATTTCTTTCCCGCCGGACAAAGAGAGCCGGTGGCGCATTCCACATATCCTTCCGGGATACAGGATTTTCCGTCAGCAGCGCATTGGAGCCCCGATCCGCAACCCGCCCCATTCGAGCAGCTCCGGCTCTGAGCCAAGGAAACGTCTCCAGACATCAGCAGCCAAAAGACGCCGATCACAGCCATCCACCACATGTCGCCCAGCCCCAATGATTGAACGATGGTTGGTCCGGCACTCAGCGGTCAGGATCGGAAACGCGGCCGTCAAGACTATGAATATGTTCGCAATGTCCGGCCGGAGTGCGGATGAACCAGGTTCCTGTTGATATTCGGCCCGGGGAACTGGTTTCGCAAGCGTGGCGGCAGATTGGCGCGCGGGTCGGCGTAAACGAAGAATGAATATCGGCTGAAGTGTCGCGCACCGCGCGACACTTCAGCCGGGTCAGGGCTTCTCCCCCGCCATCTCCATAATCACCGCCCATTCCGCATCCGTCACAGGCTGCACGGATAGCCGTGAGTTGTTCACCAGCACCATGTCGGCGAGGCGCGGCTCGGCCTTTATGTCGCCAAGCGTCACCGGTTGTTTCAGCGGCTTCACCGCCTTCACGTCGACCATGCCGAACTTTCCGGTCTCGTCGGTGTGGTCGGGGTAATAGGTCTTGATGATCTCGACGATCCCGACGATCGCGCGCTCTTCGTTGGAATGATAGAAGAAGCCGCGTTCGCCCTTCTGCATCACCATCAGATGCTTCTTGGCGAGATGGTTGCGCACGCCGTTCCAGAAAGTGCCCTTTGCGCCAGCCGCGACCTGCTGATCCCATGACCAGGTCGAGGGCTCGCTTTTCAGCAGCCAATGGGCCATCAGAGTTCGGCTCCGACCACGCGCTTCCATGCCCGCAGTTCGACGCGCTCGAAGAGGCCGGCCTGCGCATAGGGGTCTTCCGCCAGCAGGGCGCGCGCCGCCGCCTCATCCGCGCAATCGAGAATGAGCATCGAGCCGATGGGCTTCTCGCCGTCGAGGAAGGGGCCGCCGAGCTTCACATGCGCCGCGTGCCTGTCGAGATAGGCGAGATGGGCGGCGCGGGTCGACATGCGCAGATCGAGATGGTCGGGCTTGTCGTAGCATAGAACGGCGAAGAGCAAGGCGGGCCTCGTGAAACAGAGCTTTTGCGCATGAGCTGCGACTTCGCGCACTTCTCCCAAAGGGCGCTGGCGCGGTCAAGCCGCAGCGACGCGCGTCAAAGGGCGCGCTGGGCGGGGGCGGGCGCTTCCTTCTCCGCTTCGTTCATCTGCGCCACGCGCTCGCCGAAACCGACGACGGCCTCGCGCAGGGCGACGATCTCCGCCTCGGGTGGCGACGGGGCGGCCGCCGGCGCCGCATCCGCGCCATTGCCGCGACGCGCATGCGCCCGGTCGGCGCGGAGCGCCTCGACGGCGCCATGCAGCATGGCGTTGTCGGCGCGCGCGGTCTCCAGCTTGTCGGCGTAGTCGCGGGCCTCCGAGCGGGCGACGCGCAGCGCATTCTCGAAGTGCTCGACCTCATTGTGGTGACGGTCCAGTGCCGCCTTCAGCTTCGCGCGCAGGTCGTCGCGCTCCGTCAGATAGGTTTCGCGCTCCCTGTTCGTCGCCTCCAGCGCGTCGATCGTGCTGATCAGCTCGTCCTGAAGCTTGGGAACGCGCGCCGCCTCCTTCGAGACGCGCGCGAAATCCTCGCGCAATGCCTCCAGTGCGCGCTGCAACTGCGTGTTCTGTTCGTGCATCGCGCCGATCTTCGCCTCATGGGCGACGACGCGGCTGTATTGGGCGTCCTTCTCGCGGCCAAGCTCCTCCTTGTCGGATTCGAGCAGCCGAAGGCGTTCGACGCCGCGGTCGGCGCGCTCGGTCATTTCGTGCAAGGCGAGTTCGGTGGAGCGCAGCAGGTCGGTGCGCTCCTCGACGATTTTCTGGGCCTCGCGCAATTGCAGATCCATGTCGCGCTGGGCCGCCTCCGACTGCTTCAGGCGGGCGTCGAGCTCCGCGACGCGCGCGGCGTGGCGGCCCACGGCGGCGAGGTCGAAGGCCTTGGAGGCCTTCACCGCCTCCATTTCCTGTTCGAGCCGCCGCTCGCGCACCGCGAATTCCGCGCGCAGCAGGTCGCGCTCGGCGATGACCTCCTCCATCGACATGGGGGCGAGCATCTGCAGCCGCCGCATCGACAACCGCAGCGCGCGCCGCCAGAAGGCCGGCAGGAACATCAAAGTGAACAGCCCGGCGACGAGGAAGCCGAGCGCGAAATACATCGCCTGTTCGATCAAGACGTCACAATCCCGCGCCGCCTCGCGCCTTTCGCGGGCGGAACAGGCGGGAGACTGCCACGTCCGGGCCGCGAAATCAAAGCGCGGACAACCTTTCGGAGAATCTTGAATGGAGTTTGCGCTCCTCCCGCAGGAGGCGAAGCATTGACGCGAGCCGGCGTCGAACCAGTTACAGGAGCCTGACGGGTTCGTTCCTCGCGCCGTCATCTGTGATTAATTCAGTTTTTTCGAGATTTGGCAGGCGTGAGCCGGGCTTTCGGTCAGTTGCTTTGAAGGAGAGAAATTATGACCCGTTTCGTTGTTGATCTCGGCAACCTCAAGCTTTCCGACGAACAGAAACAGTCCATCGAGGCCTCCATTCAGGACGTCGTGATGTCGCATCTGGGAGAGATCGGCGACAGGCCGAGGCGCCCGACATATTTTCCGCCGGAGTGGCTGGGTCTGATCATCCGCGAGCGTTTCGAGGAGCTGGGGGATTCGGTTGCTGAAATCGGCAAATTCGCGTTGCGCGGCCGATGAGCCAAACGCGCTGCCCCAGCGCGCCGGCGACGAGCGGCGCGGTCGTCATCGGGGCGGTCGGCGAAGATGGGCGCGTTGCGCATTTCGCCACCACTCTCGTCGCGAGCGAGTCCTTTCTCGCCGCCGCGCGACGGCAGGGCGCGCCCGAGCGCCGTTTTCGCTTCTCTACGCCATGCGCCGAGGGCGGCTGCGCGCAATGGACCGGCAAGGAGTGCGGATTGATCGGACGCATCACGCAGCGTCTCGTGGAGGCGGGCGCGCCGGTGGCGTCGGTCGGTTCTCACCCCTGCACGATCCGCGCCGGGTGCAGGTGGCGTCTGCAAAGCGGTGACGAGGCCTGCAGCGTTTGCAGTTTCGTCATTACCGAAACGCGCGACGACGTCATCGAAGGCGGCGTGGAAATGCAGGGCGCGCTCGAGACGGCGCGCCTCGTCGTGTGACTTTGGCGGACCACGGAAGCGCCGGCCTTTGGGCCGGCGTCTCTCGTCAGAACGGATTCCAGGTCGAGTCCGGCGTGAATTTCAGATAGCCGAGGTTCAGCCCCAGACGCGCGCCGAGCCCGGCGCGGACCGGCATGACGATCACTTCCTCATTGTTCAGCGCGGTGAAGCCGAGACCGCCGACGAGATAGGCCGAGCCGTTGACGCCTGCGTAGCGCCGGTAGATCGAGCCGACTTCCGGCAGGTTGTAGACCAGCATCATCGTGCGGTCGCCGTCGGCGCCGGCGTCGAAACCAATCGATGGACCTTGCCAGTAAACGCGCTTCTGCCCGGCGTTGCGCGTATACATCGTGCCTTCGCCATAACGCAGGCCGCCCACGAAGGCGCCGCTCGCCTCCTGTCCGAGAATATAGGCGTTGGGGCGTCCCCATTTCCTGTTGGCCGTCTCCAGCCCTTCGGCGAGACCGCGGGAGATCGAACCGAAGAAGCGATGGCCGTTTTCGACGATCTCGCCGCTCGAATAAGCCTCCGGCCGCTGGGCCGCGCGCGCCATTTGCGAGGGCGCGGCGATGGCGCAGGCGGCGCCTGTGGCGAGGCGGAAGAGATCGCGGCGAGACGCGGCGGAAGATTTCGTTACGCTCATGATCGCTTGCTCCAATGGCGCCGACCGCGTCGACCGTCGATTTCTCGACGCCGATTTTGACCGGCGCGCGGCGACCGTGCGTCGCGAAAGCGACGACGGCGGCCGGGAGCGAAGACTCGCGCCGCGTCGTTAAGAAAGCGTTGCCGCCGCAGGGTCTCCCCAGGCGATGAAGGAGCCGTTACGGTAGTGGTCCGCCGCCTTGCCGTAGCGCAGCGGGCCGCCCGTGGGGTCGAGCACGACGCCGCCCGCCGCGCGCAGGATCGCGTCGCCCGCCGCCGTGTCCCATTCCATGGTGCGGCCGAAGCGCGGATAAACGTCGGCGGCGCCTTCCGCGACGATGCAGAATTTGACCGAGGAGCCCATCCCGACGCGCTCGGACACCGGATAGCGCGTGAGAAATTCCTTCGTCTCCTCGTCGAGATGCGATTTGGAGACGAGCGCCGTCAGCCCTTGCGCCGGACGCGGCCTCGTGCGCAGGGCGTGCCAGTCCTGCGCGGCCGGGAGCGCGCCGCCGGGAGCGGCGTCCGCCGCGAAGCCATGCGCGCCCGCAAACCATACGCGGCCCTGCACCGGCGCGAAGATGGCGCCGACGGTCGGCTGGTTATCTATCACCAGGCCGAGATTGACGGTGAAATCCGGGCTGCGCGCGAGAAACTCGCGGGTGCCGTCGATCGGGTCGATGAGCAGAAAGGCGTCGCCATGCGACATGGTCTCGCCGCGCGCGGCCGCCTCCTCCGCGATGATCGGGACGCCGGGCAGGGCGCGCGCGAGCTCCGCCCAGAGATATTCCTCGATGCGCTCGTCCGCCTCGCTCACCGGGGACTTGTCCGATTTCAGCTGCGACTCGATCTCGGGCCGGGCGAGCACTTCCATCGCCAGCGCGCCCGCCGCCACGACGAGTTCGGCGAAGAGCTTGGCGAGCCGCTCGCGGTCGGCGCCGGCGCTGGGATTGGCGGAGGAGGTGGGAGCGTTCATCGGGGCGATCCTTTAGGACTCATTTACGAACAATGGGCGCGCAATTTGCAATCCGCGCGGCGAAGGTTAGTTTTCTCACAGCCTGATTGCAGTGATTCGCGCGTCGCGTCAGCCTGTTTGCGCTGAATGACGGAATATCGGTCGAGTCTTTGATCAACCAGCCCGCGCCCGCGCGGCGCCATCCGGACGGCCCCATGACCCAGTTTTCGCTCGATGCCCTCGATCTCGCCGCCTTGCTGTCGTCGCGCGTCTGTCACGACGTCATTTCCCCCGTCGGCGCAATTGTCAACGGCCTCGAGGTTCTCGAGGAGGAGAAAGACGCCGAGATGCGCGGCCATGCGCTTGCGCTGATCAAGTCGAGCGCCAATGAAGCCTCCGCGCGCCTGCAGTTCTGCCGTCTCGCCTTCGGCGCGGCGGGATCGAAGGGCGCCTCCATCGACACGGGCGACGCCGAGCTGGTGACGCGCCAGCTGCTCGCCGACGAGCGCACGCAGCTCAACTGGAGCGTGCCGCGCGTGCTGATGTCCAAGAACAAGGTGAAGCTGCTCCTCAATCTCTGCCTGCTGGCGGACGCTGCCATTCCGCGCGGCGGCGTGATTTCCGTGTCCTCGACCGGCGAGGATGACAGGATCGCCTTCCGGATCGAGGCGAAGGGGACCAACGCCCGCGTCGCCGCCAACATCCCGGCGCTGCTCGCCGGCGAGGCCGAGGAAGGCGCCATCGACGCCCGCGCGATCCAGCCCTATTACGCCGGCCTCGTCGCCAAGGCCTGCGGCCTCGACGTCACCGTGAACGTCGAGCCGGAGCTCGTGACCATAGAGGCGAAGCCCGCCGCCGGGGCGCTCGCCGCCGACGAGTCGCGGGAACAGGCGCAAAGCGCCGTCGCCTGACGGAAATCACTCGCCGCGCGCGCCTCGCCAAGAGGCGCCGCGCGCGAACCAGGTGAAACGGCGCGCCCGCGCTTCAGGATTTTTAACCCGTCTCGCCCATAGTCGTCGCCACTGCCGCGGTTGCGGTTCGAGGCGTGCGTATGGACGATCTGCTCAAAGATTTTCTTGTCGAAGCGACCGAGCACATCGACGCGGCGTCGGTGGAGTTGCTGCGTTTCGAGAAGGATCAGGCCGATCCGGCGCTGGTCGCCAGTCTCTTCCGGCATATTCACACCATCAAGGGCTCGGCCGGCTTCCTCAGCCTGCCGCGCGTCGGCCGTCTCACCCATGCGACGGAGGCGCTGATCGGCCGCTTGCGCGACGGCGCGCCCGCGACGCCAGCCCATGTTTCACTCATCCTCGCAGCGGTCGATCGGCTGTCGGCGCTGCTCATCGACATCGGCTGCACGGAGGCCGAGCCCGAGGGCGACGACGGCGACCTGCTGCGCGAACTCGAAAACGGCGCGAAATCCCTGCGCGCCGCCTTGCAGGAACAGGCCGCCGCGCCGAGACCCGACGCGCAGACCCCGGAGCCGCCCCCGGCGGCGCCCGCGCCTGTCGTAAATCCCTCGCATCTTGCGACCATGCCGGAGCATATTCATGCGCCCGGCGCGCGCATGGGCGAGACGGTGCGCGTTTCCGTGGGCGTGCTCGACCGCCTCATGGGCATAGTCTCGGAGCTGGTGCTGACCCGCAACCAGCTGCTGGAGCTTTCGGGCGCGGTCGGCGACGAGACCGTAAAGGCGTCGGTGCAGAATCTCTCCAGCGTCACCAGCGATCTTCAGGACGCCGTGATGCGCGTGCGCATGCAGCCGGTCGAACGGCTTTTCGCGACGCTGCCGCGTCTCGTGCGCGATCTCTCCATCGATCTCGGCAAGAAGATCGAACTCGTGACCTATGGCGCCGAGACGGAGCTCGACCGCCAGGTGATCGAGCTGATCCGCGCGCCGCTCACCCACATCATTCGCAACGCCGCCGACCACGGGCTGGAGACCATCGTGGAGCGGCTGGCGCGCGGCAAGCCGGAGGCGGGGCTGATCCGCGTCAGCGCGACCTATGACGCGGGCCAGATAACAATAGAAGTGAAGGACGACGGCCGCGGCCTCGATCTCGACGGCATCAAGGCGAAGGCGGTCGCGCGCGGGATCGCGTCGCAGGAGACGCTCGCGCGCCTGAGCGACGCCGACATCTTCCAGTTCGTCCTGCTGCCCGGCTTCTCCACGGCCAAGAGCGTGACGAAAGTGTCGGGCCGCGGGGTCGGCATGGACGTGGTGCGCGAGAATATCCAGTCGATCGGCGGCACGGTGGCGCTGAACTCGAAGCCCGGCAAGGGCACGACGGTCACGCTGCGCATTCCGCTCACCCTCGCCATTGCCCCGGCGCTGATCCTGTCGAGCGGCGGCTCGCGCTTCGCCATTCCGCAGATGGCGGTCGTCGAGGTGGTCGGCGTCGGCGACGGTTTCGACCATGAGATTCAATATATCCACGACGCGCCGGTGCTGCGGTTACGCGGCGACGCTCTGCCGCTCGCCGATCTCGCCGCCGCGCTCGACCTCGCGCCATCGGGCGACGCGCCGCTGCGCGACGGTTTCGTCGTCATCCTGCGGGTCGGCGGCGTGCGCTTCGGCCTTCTCGTCGAGACGATCGCCGACGTGCAGGAAGTGGTCATCGAGCCGCTCGTCGGCGCGCTGGCGCGCATCGGCGTCTTCTCGGGCCAGACGATCCTCGGCGACGGCGGGGTCGTGCTCATCCTCGATCCTGCGGCGATCGTCGAACGCGTCGGCCTCGACAATATCGCGGAGGCGTTGCCCCCCGCGGCCCTCACCGTGGCCGCCGCCGCGCCGGAGCGCGAAAAGACCCGCGTCGTGCTGATGCGCGCGGGCTCAGGATCGGTCAAGGCCGTGCCGCTTTCTCTCGTCATGCGCATCGAGGAAGTGGAGACGGAGCGTTTCGTCGCCTCCGGCGATTCCTATCTGATGCTGCACGAGGGGCGGCTCCTGCCGATCATCCCCGCCGCGCGGGACATCAGGCTCGAAAAATCCGCCTATCCGATTCTCATCCTCGCCGGCGCGGGGCAGGCGATTGCGCTGCTCGTCGAGGAGATCGTCGACATCGCCGAGGAGTCGCTCGTCTTCCAGACGAGGAGCGCGGACCCGAGCGTCATCGGCACGGTCAATCTCCAGAATCGCGTCGTCGATATTCTCGACGTCGCCTATTTCATCGAATTCGCGAATCCGAGCGTGGTGATGCGCGGCGTCAACCAGCGCCCGCGCGTGCTGCTCGTCGACGACAAGCAATTCTTCCGCGACATGCTCGGCCCCGTGCTGCTCGCGGCGGGCTATGAGGTTTCGACCGCCGGCTCCGGCCGCGAGGCGCTGGCGCTGGTCGCGGGCGGGCTGCGCATCCATGCCGCGGTCACCGACATCGACATGCCGGACATGGACGGCTACGCCTTCGCGCGCGAGCTGTTGCAGGCGCCGGGAATGGAAAGACTGCCGATCGTCGCGCTCGCGCCGCAGAAGTCGGCCAGCGCTGTCGAGGCCGCAGAACTCTGTGGAATTCGCGCGGTCATCGGCAAGTTCGACCGCCGCGCGCTCGTCGCCGCCATCGACGAATTGCTCAAGGGCGTCGCGCCCTCGGGCGATGAAATCGAACGTCGCATCATGTCGGAGATGGCTGCGTGACAGGTTTCGATCTCGCCGATTTCAGCTACAGCCGCAAGCGGGCGCCCGCCGTCGCCACGCTGCAGAGCCGGCAATTCACGATCAGGGTGCGCGGCCAGACGATCGGTCTGCCGGTCGATTGCGTGAAGACGATCTTCCATGTCGAAAATCTGACGAAGGTGCCGCTTGCGCCGCGAGAGGTTGCGGGGCTGGCGAATCTGCGCGGACGCATCGTCACGGCGCTGCATCTCGACCGGTGCCTGTGGCTGGGCGAATCCGGGCCGGGCGCGAACAATGACGGCCTCGCCGTCGGCATCGAACACAATGGCGAGGAATACGCCCTTCTCGTCGACGAGACCGACGACGTCGTCGTCACCGACGAATCCGATCGCATCAGCTGTCCGGCGCATATCGATCCGCGTCTCGCGGAGCTGATGGCCGGATGCTACCGCCACAATGGCGGCTTTCTCTCCATTCTCGACATCGGCGCCGTGCTGCGCCGTGTGTCGAAACTGAGCGAGGCGACGCTTCGCGAAGGCAGATCGACAAATACAAACAGAGGAGCAAGCTCATGAAACAGGTCCTGGTCGTCGACGATTCCGCCGTGATCCGCAAGGTGGCGCGCCGTATTCTCGAGGGTCTTCATTTTCGCACCAGCGAGGCGTGCGACGGTAAGTCGGCGCTCGCCGAATGCGAAAAGGGAATGCCGGACGCGATCCTTCTCGACTGGAACATGCCGGAGATGGACGGGTTCGAATTTCTCTGCGCTCTGCGCAAGCTTCCCGGCGGCGCCGCGCCGAAAGTAGTGTTCTGCACGACGGAAAATGAGGTCGGCCATATCGCGCGCGCCATGCACGCGGGCGCCGACGAATACATCATGAAGCCCTTCGATCAGAACATCGTGCGCTCGAAGTTCGAGGAAATCGGCCTCGTGTGAGGCCGATACGCGCGCCGGCTGCGAATCGCCGGCGCGAAAGTAAAGGCGTATGCGCATGTGTCGTAGTCTCGCGTTGCGACAGGCTTGCCTGTCGATATTCAAGCTCCGCCCTCCGTCGCAGGGGAGGCGCGCATGAATTTCATCTTTGCGCGCTTCAGGCGGCAGCTTGCCGCGCTGACCGGCATCTCGCTCGACGCCGACAAGCAATATCTCGCCGAAAGCCGCCTCGCGCCCGTGCTGCGCACACACGGCATCGCCGGTTTTCCTCAGCTCGTAGACGCTCTGGAGCGTCCCGACCGTTCAGCGCTCGTCAGAGAGGTGATCGACGCCATGACGACTAATGAGACTTTATTTTTTCGCGACCGTACGCCTTTCGAGACATTTCGTTCCCGGGTGCTGCCCGATCTGATCGCCTCGCGCGCGAATGAGCGGCGGCTGCGCTTCTGGTGCGCCGCCTGTTCGACGGGGCAGGAGGCCTATTCGCTGGCGATGACGCTGGATCAGGACGCGAAGGCGTTGCGCGGCTGGAGCATCGAAATACTCGCGACGGATCTCTCGTCCTCGGCGATCGATGCGGCCCGCACCGGCAGCTACAGCCAGTTCGAGGTGCAGCGCGGCCTCTCGACCGGCCAGCTGCTGCGCTATTTCCACCGGCAGGAGGAGGCCTGGCGCGTCAACGAGCATCTGCGCGCGCGCATCAATTTCCGCGACTTCAACCTGCTGTCGGATTTCTCCGATCTCGGCAGATTCGACGTGATCTTCTGCCGCAACGTGCTGATGTATTTCGAGTCGGAGGTGAAACGCGGCGTTCTCTCGCGCCTCGGCGAGGCGCTGCACGACGACGGCTACCTCTTTCTCGGGGCGTCCGAGACGGCGAGCGAAGCCAATGCGCTCTTCACGCAGGTCTCGCCCGACGGGCTGTGGCGCCCCCGCCGCCGCGCGCCGCCGCAGCTGCGGCTGGCGTGATTCATGCGCTGCGAGCGAACTCCCGCGGGAGGCCGCTCGCAGGCCTTGTGAAACCCGGCAAAAGAAAAAGGCCATGTCGCGGCCGACATGGCCTTTTTTCTCGTCCGGCTGCGTCCCGGCTCAAGCCGTGATGCGTTCGTCCGCCTCATTCGGCTCGCGCAGCACATAGCCGCGACCCCAAACCGTCTCGATATAGTTGCGGCCGTCGCTGGCGTTGGCGAGCTTCTTGCGCAGCTTGCAGATGAAGACGTCGATGATCTTCAGCTCGGGCTCGTCCATGCCGCCGTAGAGATGGTTGAGGAACATTTCCTTGGTGAGCGTCGTGCCCTTGCGCAGCGAGAGCAGCTCCAGCATCTGATATTCCTTGCCGGTCAGATGCACGCGGGCGCCGCCGACCTCGACCGTCTTCTGGTCGAGATTGACGATGAGGTCGCCGGTCGCGATCACCGACTGGGCGTGGCCCTTGGAGCGGCGGACGATGGCGTGGATGCGGGCGACGAGCTCGTCCTTGTGGAAGGGCTTGGTCAGATAGTCGTCGGCGCCGAAGCCGAGGCCCTTCACCTTGTCCTCGATGCCGGCGAGGCCGGAGAGAATCAGGATCGGCGTCTTGACCTTGGCGACGCGCAGCGTGCGCAGGACCTCATAGCCCGACATGTCGGGAAGGTTGAGGTCAAGAAGGATGATGTCGTAGTCGTAAAGCTTTCCGAGATCGATGCCTTCCTCGCCGAGATCGGTCGTGTAGACATTGAAATTCTCGGACTTGAGCATGAGCTCGATGCTTTGAGCCGTCGCGCTGTCGTCTTCGATCAATAAAACGCGCATGTTGGTTCCCCACCGAGCTCCATCGAATCTTCAAGAACGGCGCGCCGCCATCGGCGCACGCCGGTCGCAGGCTCAAGCTTGGCCTTGCGACTCTTCCGTTCATTCCCAAACGGTAAGCGGAATTGGTTAACAAACCTTCACTTGGCCCCGTAAAACTGCCCAAAGTCTTAATTTGGGCGGTAATCGCGGAGGAGACGCCGGAACGCTACGATAAGGAAGGTGCGAGGCGCGCCGGACGAATCACGACGCTCCCTCAATCTACCCGCTTTTTGGAAAAGCGGAGGGCGAAAATTCGGCGCCGATCCAGCTTCGAGCGATATAAATTCTTCGCCGCCCCGGAAGACGGGGAGACGGTCGCGTCATTGACTTGCGCTAACCCTTTCTCCTATATGCCTCGCGCGGCGTCGCTCCGAGAGGTGCGGCGTCAATCCTGTTTTAGCGGTTTTGCCTGTTTGTGTCCGTTTGACGTCGAAATCGCGGCCGCGGCGCAAGCGTCGCGGGGCGGGCGGCAAATGGAAGGCGGGGCCGGCGCATAAAGAGAGCGGCGGATCGTCGCGAGCGGAGTAGTTCGGTGAAAAGAACCTATCAACCCAGCAAAATCGTGCGCAAGCGCCGTCACGGCTTCCGCGCCCGCATGGCGACCGTCGGCGGCCGCAAGGTGATCGCGGCCCGCCGCGCGCGCGGCCGCAAGCGCCTCTCGGCCTGAGACGGCCGCGGCGATTCGATGAAATGGCGGACGGCAGCATGACGACGGACGCCCCCGCCGATCAGGATCAGACATCCGGGACACCGATGCGGCTGCGTCGGCGTGCAGATTTTGTGCGCGCGTCGAAAACCGGCGCGCGTTTTTCTGCGCGCCTGTTCACGGTGCAAATGGTCCGCCAGCCCGACGACGGGGCCGGAAAGGACGCGGCGCCTGCGGCTCCGCCCCGGTTCGGCTTCACCGTGACCCGCAAGGTCGCCGGCGCCGTCGGCCGGAACCGCATCCGCCGCCGCCTCAAGGAGGCGCTTCGGGTGAGCGGCGCCTCTGGCGCGCGCGAGGGGCGCGACTATGTCTTCGTGGCCCGGCGCGGAACGCTCACCGCGCCATTCAACGACATCATCTCGCAAATGGCCGAAGGATTCGCGCGGCTAGAAGAGCGCGGAGCGGGCGCTCGACGCAAACAGAAAGACAGGCTTCCGGCGCCATGACAGAAAACACGAAAAATATGCTCCTCGCCGCCGCGCTGTCCCTGATTTTCATCGGGCTGTGGGACTATTTCTACGCTTTTCCGGAGATGGACAAGCAGAAGAAGGCGCTCTCCGAGCAGGAGCGGATGGCCAAGATTCCCAAGCTCGGCGCGCCTGAAAAGGCCGCCGCGGCCGCCAAGCCCGTCGTCCGCAGCCGCGAGGCGGCTCTTGCGCTGAGCCCCCGCGTCGCGATCGACACCAAGTCGATTTCCGGCTCCATCGCCCTGAAGGGTGCCCGCGTCGACGACGTCTCGCTGAAGAATTATCACCAGACGGTCGACCCGAGGAGCCCGATCATCACGCTGCTCTCGCCCGAGGAGGGGCCCGAGCCCTATTACGCCGAGCTCGGCTATCTGAGCGCCGAGACGGAGAACGCCCCCGTCCTGCCGAACACGGAGACGCTGTGGACCGCGGACGCGGACAAGCTCACCACGTCGCAGCCGGTCACGCTCTCCTGGGACAATGGCCAGGGGCTCGTCTTCAAGCGCGTCATCTCGATCGACGACGAATATCTCCTCACGGTCAAGGACAGCGTCGAGAACAAGGGCGGCAAGCCGGTCACCCTCTATTCCTATTCGCGCGTGAGCCGCGTCGGCCATCCGCCGTCGGCCGGCTACGCCGCGCTGCATGAGGGCTTCGTCGGCGTCATCGGCGATACCGGCCAGGAGCTCACCTACGACAAGATCGAGAAGGAGCCCAACGCCACCAAGACCTTCAAGGGCGTCGGCGGCTGGGTCGGCTTCACCGACAAATACTGGGGCGCCGTCGTCGCGCCGGATCAGAACGCTCCGATGGAGGCGCGTTACATGCTGATGGGCGGCGGCCCCGTGAAGACCTATCAGGCCGACACGGTCAGCGAGCCCAAGACGCTCGAGCCGAACGCCTCGACCGCGACGACGACCTATGTCTTCGCCGGCGCCAAGGAAGTCGACACGCTCGACGCCTACAAGGCCAATCCGGGGCTGAAGCGCTTCGACCTGCTGATCGACTGGGGCTGGTTCTACTTCATCACCCGGCCGATGTTCCGCCTGATCGACTTCCTCTACCGCGTGCTCGGCAATTTCGGCCTGGCGATCCTGGCCGTGACGGTCATCGTGAAGGCCGCCTTCCTGCCGCTCGCCAACAAGAGCTACAAGTCGATCGCCAAGATGAAGGAAATTCAGCCCAAGATCAAAGAGCTGAAGGAAAAATACGGCGACGACAAGCACAAGTTCAACATGGAGCAGATGGAGCTCTACAAGCGCGAGAAGGTCAATCCGGCGAGCGGATGTCTTCCGGTGCTGCTGCAGATCCCCGTCTTCTTCTCGCTCTACAAGGTTCTCGTGGTCACGATCGAGATGCGGCACGCGCCCTTCTTCGGCTGGATCAAGGACCTTTCGGCGCCGGACCCGACGAATGTCTTCAATCTCTTCGGCCTCATCCCGTGGGACCCCACTCATGTGGCGATCTTCGGCCCCTATCTCGCGCTCGGCGTCTGGCCGCTCGTGATGGGCGTGACGATGTGGCTGCAGATGAAGATGAATCCCGAGCCGACGGACGAGATCCAGAAGACCATGTTCGCCTGGATGCCGGTGATGTTCACCTTCACCATGGGCAGCTTCGCCTCGGGCCTCATCATCTACTGGTCCTGGAACAATCTGCTCTCCATCGTCCAGCAGGGCGTCATCATGAAGCGCGCCGGCGTGAAGTTCGAATTGTGGGATAATCTCCGCAAGACCTTCAGCCGCGCATAAAGGTTCCGGCGGCCGACGCAGCAATGCGCCGGCCGCCGCTTTATCAAAGATCATGACCGAGCCCGATTTCCTCGAAGATGGCCGCATTCTTTTCGCGGGCCCCTGCGACTTCATCTTCGCCAGCGCGAAGCCGAACGATCTCCCGCCGCTCGGCCCGCCCGAGATCGCCTTCGCCGGCCGCTCCAACGTCGGCAAATCCTCGCTCCTCAACGCCCTGACGAATCGCAAGACGCTGGCGCGCGTCTCGCACACGCCGGGTCGCACGCAACAGCTCAATTTTTTCGCCCTCGGCGGCGCGCCGGGCGCGGAGCGCCTGCGCCTCGTCGACATGCCGGGTTACGGCTATGCGGCGGTGGGCAAGGAGAAGGTCGCGAGCTGGTCCGTGCTGATGCGCGACTATCTGCGCGGCCGCGCCTCGCTCGCCCGCGTCTTCGTTCTCGTCGACGGGCGCCGTGGCGTGAAGCCGGTGGACGCCGAAATGTTCGATCTTCTCGACCAGTCGGCGGTCTCCTATCAGGTCATCCTCACCAAGCACGACGAACTGAAGGTCGCGGAACGCGCCGAGGTTCTCGCCGCGACCGCCGAGGCGCTCTCGAGGCGGCCGGCGGCCTATCCCGAGATCATCTTCACTTCCTCGCATACGGGTGAGGGGATCGCCGAGCTGCGCGGCGCCGTCGCCCGGCTGCTTGCCGAACGAAACGCTTGAAAGCGACAGAAACTCCGGTCTAGTTGACGCGCCCGCGACGCCCCGCGGGCTTCTCCCTGCGAGGCCAGCCCCATGACCATCGACTCAGCCGACAGCGCGCTTCAGCAGGCCCGCATTCTCATGCAGGCGCTGCCGCACATGCTGCGCTACGACGACACGATCGTCGTGGTGAAATATGGTGGGCACGCCATGGGCGACGACAAGGTTGCGCGCGACTTCTCCCGCGACATGGTGCTGCTCGAGCAATCCGGCGTGAACCCGGTCGTGGTGCATGGCGGCGGGCCGCAGATCGGGGCCATGCTCAAGCGTCTCGGCGTCGAATCGCGCTTCGCCGACGGGCTGCGCATCACCGATGGCGAGACGATGGGCATCGTCGAAATGGTGCTCGCCGGGTCCATCAACAAGCAGATCGTCGGCTTCATCAACGCGGAGGGCGGCCGCGCCATCGGCCTTACCGGCAAGGACGGTCGCATGGTCAGCGCGAAGAAGCTGGAGCGGCCGGACGGCGTCGATCTCGGTTATGTCGGCGAGCCGGACAAGGTCGACACCACAGTGCTCGATCAGGTGCTGGGCCGCGAGCTGATCCCCGTTCTCGCGCCGGTGGCGCAGGGGCCGGGCGGCGCGAGCTTCAACATCAACGCCGACACTTTCGCCGGCGCCATCGCCGGCGCGCTCGGGGCCAAGCGCCTCATCTTCCTGACCGACGTTCCCGGCGTTCTCGACAAGGACAAGAAGATCATCGAGGAATTGCGCGTCGCGGACATTCCCGGCCTCATCGCCGACGGCACGATCACCGGCGGGATGATCCCCAAGGTCGAGACCTGCATGTACGCCATCGAGCGGGGCGTCGAAGGCGTCGTGATCCTCGACGGCAAGCTGCCGCATGCGGTGCTGATCGAGCTGCTCACCGATCACGGCGCCGGCACGCTGATCACGCGGTGAGTCTCCTCGGCGACGCGCTCTTTCTCATTGCGGGCGATGGCGCGGCAGGCGCGACCTTGCGCCGTAGGTGCAAAAGCGACGGCCGCGTCCCATATGGGGGACAGTCGCCGGCTCGCGCCGCGACATCGCTGATTTCATGCGCGCCGGCGCAGATGGGCGGCCATGACGGCCATACAGATGCTGAACACCCCTGAACGCGCGAACGAACGCTTCTCCCACATCGACACCTGGGTGTTCGATCTCGACAATACGCTCTATCCGCAGACCGCCGACCTTTGGCCAAAGATCGACGCGCGCATAACGCTTTTCATGATGCGCCTCTTCGGTCTCGACGCGATCTCGCTGCGCGCGCTGCAAAAGCATTATTACATGCGCTACGGCACGACGCTGCGCGGGCTGATGGTCGAGCATCAGGTCGACGCCGGACATTACCTCGAATATGTCCACGACATCGACCGCTCCTGCCTCGAACATAATCATTCGCTCGCCGAAGCCATCGCGGCGCTGCCGGGCCGCAAGCTGATCCTCACGAACGGCTCGCGCCATCACGCCATCGCGACGGCGAAACAATTGGGCGTCGACCATCTCTTCGAGGACATTTTCGACATTATCGCCGCCGATTTCATCGCGAAACCGGAGGCGGCGGCCTATGAGCGTTTCTTCGACAAGCTGAAGGTCGACCCGAGGCGCGCCGCGCTGTTCGAGGATCTGCCCCGCAATCTCGCCGTGCCCCACGCACGCGGCATGACGACCGTGCTGGTGCTGCCGGGCGCGGGCGAGAACGTCGAGCGCGAGGCATGGGAAATCGCCAGCGGCGACGAGCCGCATATCGATTTTGTCACGGATGATCTGGTGGGGTTTTTAGAGGAGATCGCGGCGCGGGCTTGAGCTTGCGCGCTGGGCGCAGCCGCGCCAAACTGCCGCCATTGCTCAAAATGGAGGCGTAAGCGATGAATTTGTTTCGTTCAGTTGCTCTGTTGGGCCTTCTTGCGGCGTCATACGCGCCTGTGTTCGCTCAGGAGGGGGTGGGCCGGACGAGCGTCCGCCAATTTGGGGCGCTTTGCAACGGCGTGCACGACGACACAGAGGCTTTCGCCCGCGCCGTCGCCGTCAATGCCGGGGGCTTGCTGACCGTTCCCGCGGGCCGCTGCGTCCTCAGCAACACGATCGTGATCTCGAAACCCATCAAGATCGAGGGCGTTGGTCTGGGGAGCCAGATTTACGGACGCAACGACAAGACTCTTTTCCTGCTGAAGGAGGTCAAGGGCGTCGTCATGCGCGACCTTTATCTCGGCTCGGCGTCCTCGGCGGCCGGGGTCAGCCTCATAGAGCTGGACAGGAGCCATCATAACGAGATTTCCGGCGTCACGATGCTCGGCGGCTATTACGGCGTCCATCTCGCCGGAGCGCTGCTCAACACCTTCAACGGCCTGCGTAGCGGCGTGAACATCAGAGGCTCTTTCGCCCCTGTTTTGGAAGGAAATCATTACTGGGTCTTCGCGGAGCGGCGCGATCCTTACGCCGCCAACGCCAACACATTCATCGCTCCGGCGCTCGAAGGCGGAAAAAATGGCGTTTATGTGCGGGACCAGCCGCGCGCGAGTTGCACAGGATGTCTGCGCGGCGGAGAGGGCAGCGTCACCATCGTCGGCGGGACGATCGAGGGCGTGAGGGGCGGGACGGCGCTCACGCTGGATCGCACTTTTCTTGCCTCAAACATCACCGGCGTTCATTTCGAGGCCAATACGCAGGACGTCGCCATCATCGACTCCGCCAATGTCCGCCTGACCTCCATCACCTCGCTTGGCGGGCCCGGCGGCTCAGGCGATGGAGGGATCAGGGTCACGGGTCTGAATGGCGGACAGTTCGTGCGCAACATTCAGATCAGCGACAGCGTCGTTCAGCAATTCTTCGCCGAGCCGAATGTAAGGCGGCTGCAATTGCAGAACATCGTCACGGATCTGCAATGCACATCGCCGGACAATGGCGCGCTCGCGCCCTTCATCGCGCCACCGGCGCCCTTCGATCCCAGCGTCGTCTACGCAAATATCGGGCATAATTGCACCTGAGGCGCAGGGTCGCCAGCGCCGGGCTTCCAGACGCCGCCGGGGCGGCCGGTTCTCGGAAGCCCGGTTGACTCCCCTCGCCATACCCCTACAACCCGCCACAGCCTTCACACAGCATCGGGACATTCATGCCGCACACAGGACTCGAGACCCTCATCACCGCCGCCTTCGAGGATCGCGCCAATATCAACGCCGAGACGCAGGGCGACATCCGCCGCGCCGTCGACAGCGCGCTGCGGCTGCTCGACAGCGGCAAGCTGCGCGTCGCCGAGAAGATCGAGGGCAAGGACGGCCCGGATTCGTGGAAGGTGAATCAGTGGCTCAAGAAGGCCGTGCTGCTCTCCTTCCGCCTCAACGACATGTCGGTGATCGCTGGCGGGCCCGGCGGCGCGACGTGGTGGGACAAGGTTCCGTCCAAATTCGTGGGCTGGGGCGCCGGCGAGCATAGCGCCGCGGGCTTCCGGTCCGTTCCGGGCGCCATTGTGCGCCATTCGGCCTTCGTCGCGCCGGGCGCGATCCTGATGCCGTCCTTCGTCAACCTCGGCGCCTATGTCGATGCGGGGACCATGGTCGACACATGGGTGACGGTCGGCTCCTGCGCGCAGATCGGCAAGAACGTGCATCTCTCCGGCGGCGTCGGCATCGGCGGCGTGCTGGAGCCGCTGCAGGCGAATCCGACCATCATCGAGGACGACTGCTTCATCGGCGCGCGCTCCGAGGTCGTCGAGGGCGTCGTCGTCGGCAAGGGCTCGGTCCTCTCCATGGGCGTCTTCATCGGCGCCTCGACAAAGATCATCGACCGCGCCACGGGCAAGGTCCATATGGGCTATGTGCCGCCGTATTCGGTGGTGGTTTCCGGCAGCCTGCCGGGCAAGCCGCTGCCGGACGGAACGCCCGGCCCGTCGCTCTATTGCGCCGTGATCGTCAAGACCGTCGACGCGCAGACGCGCTCGAAAACCGGCATCAACGAACTGCTGAGGGACTGATGGCGATCGACGCCGAGCGCATCCGCTTTCTCTATCGCACGGACCAGGGCCGCGTGGATCGCGCGACCTGGCTGCGCGGCGTGGGCGCGCTCGCCGCCGTCATCGCGCCCTTCATGCTCGTCTGGACCGCGCTCTCGCCCTATACTGAGCATGATCTCACGACAGACCCGTTCTTCAAGCCGATGACCGCGGTCGCATATGCGTTCGTGATCATCTACGCCTTCGTCGTGCTGCTGGTTGCGATCAGTTTCGTCAATCTGTCGGCGAAGCGTTTCCGCGATCTGGGGCGGACCCCGCCGCTCGGCCTCGCAAGCCTACCGCCCTTCGCCGCGCTCATCGCGGGCGCAACGCATTGGCTGCAGCCGCGCGTGGCGGAAGTGATGCCGATCTATTGGGTCTGGGGCGCGGACGCCGCGCTCGTCGCGGTGATCCTGTGGACGGTCTACGAGCTGGGTTTCAAAGAGTCGCAAGCGTCATGACCGCAGTTTCCCGCGCCGTCTCCCTCGCCCGCGATCTCATCCGCTGCCCCTCCGTCACGCCCGCCGACGCCGGCGCGTTGGACGTGGTCGAAAAGACCCTGAAGGCCGTCGGTTTCGAGACGCATCGGCTCACCTTCTCCGAGCCCGGCACGCCGGACATCGACAATCTTTTCGCGAAAATCGGCGCGGGCGCGCCGCATCTCGCCTTCGCCGGCCATACCGACGTCGTGCCGACGGGAGACGTCGCGCGCTGGCGTTGCGATCCCTTCGCGGGCGAGATTGCGGACGGCAGGATTTACGGGCGCGGCGCGAGCGACATGAAGGGCGCCATCGCGGCCTTTCTCGCTGCAACGCTCGCCTATGTCGAGAAGCATGGCGCGCCGAAGGGCGCGATTTCCTTTCTCATCACAGGCGACGAGGAAGGCCCCTCGATCAACGGGACGGTGAAGCTCCTCGAATGGGCGCGGGCGCGCGGCGAGAAGTTCGACCATTGCATCGTCGGCGAGCCGACAAATGTCTCCGCGCTCGGCGATACGATCAAGATCGGGCGTCGTGGCTCGCTCAATGGCAGGATCCGCGTGCTCGGCAAGCAGGGACATGTCGCCTATCCGCACCGCGCGGAAAATCCCGTGCCCGTCATCGCGCGCATCGTGGCCGCGCTGTCGGCGCACGAGTTCGATCGCGGCACGACGCATTTCGACCGCACCAATCTCGAGGTCTCGTCGATCGACGTCGGCAATCCGGCGGTCAATGTCATCCCGGCGGAGGCGCGCGCGCAGTTCAACATCCGCTTCAACGACGCCTGGACGATTCCGGCATTGCAGGAGCACGTGAGCGCCGTGGTGCGGGAAGCGGCCGGCGCCACGAAGGCGGAAGTCGAGTTCCTGCCAAGCAACGCCATCTCCTTCATTACCGAGCCCGGCGATTTCACCGAACTCGTCTCGCATGCGGTGAAGGACATGACCGGCGTCACGCCGGAACTCTCGACAAGCGGCGGAACGTCGGATGCGCGGTTCATCACGCGCTATTGCCCGGTGGTGGAGTTCGGCCTCACGAACGAGACGATCCACGCCGTCGACGAGAATGTGTCCGTCGAGGACATAGACGTGCTGGCGGCGGTCTATGAGCGCATCATGACGCGCTATTTCGCGCGCTGATCATTCTATTGTGACACGCACGGGGCGTGAGGCGAGAGGCGCGAGCGCCAGCCGCGCCTCGATGCGATGCGAACCGGGCGTCATCGGCCAGAATACTGTTTCGTCGGCCCGCGCCAGCATAAAAGGCTGACCATCCACGATCCACAATATTTGCGCCTCGCGCGCGCCGCTCGCCAGTTTCAACGCGAGCTTGTTGAAGCGCTCCGGTTGCTCCGGATTGCGCCAGATATGCATGTTGTGTTCCGGCGTGGCGATGACGAGCGCGCCGGCCCGGGTTTCCTCCATATCCGCGGCGCGCGTCGTGACCGCGGGCGCAACGGGTCTTTGGGCCGCTTCCTCCGGCCTCACCCATTCCCGCAGCGTCTGGGCGCAGGCGGGGCCGGCGTCGGCGCGGCAGAGATCGATGGCGACGCGATCGGGCGGCGGCGCGAAAGCCTCGGGCGCAATCTCGCCGGTTTTCGCGCCATGCAAATGCGCCATCACGGCATGCGCCAGCCGTGCCGCCGAGACGGCGCCGCCGATTCCGCGCATCGCGCCCGCGTCGCCGCGCCCCATCCACACCCCGACGATGTATTTGTGCGAATAGGCGAGCGTCCATGCGTCACGATAATTCTGCGACGTGCCGGTCTTCACCGCGACCGCGAAAGGATATTCGAGCGGACCATAGCGCGGGAAGGACGGCAGCCGCGCCTGCGGATCGGAAAGGAAGGACGTGATCAGCCTCGCGCTGTCGATCGACATGACGCGACGGGACGGGCTTCTCCGTTCGTCGCGCGCGAAGGAGAGATCATTCATCACGCCATCGTCGGCCAGCGCGCCATAGGCGCGCATCAGATCTTCGAGCCTCGTCGGCAAGGCGCCGATCGCCATGGAGACGCCGAAGCTTTCCGCGGGCGCCTCCAGATCGTGCAGGCCGAGTTCGTGCAGGAAATGGAAATTTTCCTCCAGCCCCACACGGCGCAGGAGATTTGTGGCCGGCACGTTGCGCGAATTGGCCAGCGCCTGGCGCGGCGTCAGGGGGCCGAGAAACTGGCCGTCGGCGTTGCTGACGCCGGAGGCGCCTTCGGCGGCGTCGTCGAGCAAATCGGTCGTCTTCAGCACGCCGCGCTCGAAGGCGAGCGCGTAGACGAAAGGCTTGAGCGTCGAGCCCGGCGAACGCTGCACGCGCGTGAAATCGAAAGCGCCGGCGCGCGGATCGCGATAGTCGGACGAGCCGAGGTCGGCGATCACGGCGTTGGTTCCGCGCTCCGCGACCATCACCGCCACCTGCCGCGCGCCGGCCCCGTGGAATGTGGAGAGATAACGCCGCGCGAGATCGGCGACGTCGCGCTCGACGCCGAGATCGATCGTCGCATTTATGCGCGGGTCTCGCGGCGAGGATGCGCGCACGCGGCCTTCGCGCGCCAGGCGCTCGTAACGCAGCGCCAGATGCAGCGTCTCAGGCCGGCGCTTCGCCGCAAAGGGTCGCATCGCGCTCAATTCGCGCCGCGCCATTTCCGCCTGCGCGGCGTCGAGCGCGCCATCCTTTTCGAGCTGCGCGATGGCGTGACGCGCGCGCGCCGCCGCCAGCCGCAAACCGCTCTCGCGGGCGATGTTCATGCGTCCCGGCGATTGCGGAATGGCGGCGAGCAATGCGACCTGCGCCCATGACAGATCGTCGAGCGGCTTGTCGAAATAAAAGCGCGCGGCGTGCGCGACGCCATGACTGCCGAGCCCATAGGGCGCGAGACGCAGATAATGCGCGAGCGTCGCCTCATGGCCATTGCGGCCGACGATCGCGAGGCCGGTCGCCGCCTCCCGAATCTTGTTGGCGAATGTGCGCGGCTGCGGCTCCTGCATGCGCGCGACCTGCATGGCGATGGTCGACGCGCCTTCGGAGCGCCCATGCCGGAAGAGATTTTTCCACGCCGCGCGCAAGACCGCGCGCGCGTCTACGCCGCCGTGCGAATAGAAGCGCCGATCCTCCAGCGCCAGGGTTGCAAGCGCGACGCGTTCGGGAATTCCTTCGAGCGGCCAATAGCCGTATTCGATATGTTTCCCGCCTTTCGCCTCGCGCGTGACATGGCCGATCTGCGTGAGAAAGGCGCCGTTGCGATCATAGACGATCTCGCCGCCGCGTGGCGCGACGAGATCGGCGCGTCGCATCGCGTCGTCGAGCAGCAGCGCCGCGCCGCGAAGCGTCACGGCGATCGACGCGAGCGCGACGAGGAGCGCTGTCCGGCGCATGGCTATTTAACGATCTCCACGCGCGCTCCCGTGCTCGCGCCGCGCACGCCTTTCTTGTACATCGTCTCGACCAGAGCCGGCGGCTGTGTGTAAGAGCCAGCCGTCTGCGCGCGCAGGCGGAAGGCGAAACGATAGTTTCCTTTCGGCAGCGAGTCGTAAGCATAGAAGACGCGATCGTCGCCGAACGAAACCCATGTCGGCGCAAGCGTCGGCGCGCTGGAGGGCTGCGCCTCGGCCGGCGCGGTCGCAATGTTTGGATTGAGCGGTTCGTAACCCGCGGCGAGCGGCAGCGATATCGCGACATAGGTGCGGTCTTCGGGATTGACGACCTCCGCCGTCTCCTCGACGACGTCTCCCTGCGTCACGCGCAGCACGCCGCCGGTCGGCTCCAGCTTCTCCGGCGCCGCGCCGCTCTTGACGCGCCAGCTCTGGCGCGTGATCGCGAAGCCCTCGCTCGCGGCCTGCGCGTCGGCGCCCGCCTCGGCGGGAACATAACGCGTCTCGATGAGCGCGATCAGCGGCGCATTGGAGTTGTTGGAGATCGACAGCGGCGCGTCGTCTTCGCTCAGGTGACGCGCGACAGGATTATTGGCGTCGATGGTGACGATTTGCGCCTCCGCTTCGCCGAGCCTGAAAGCGACGCCGATCGGCGCGACGGGACGCCGCCAGCCTTCCGCCAAGGCTTCGATCGCCGCGGCGTTGGCGTTGGTCGCGCCCCAGCCGTCGCCTTCTCCAAGGCGCAGCAGCGCCTCGCGCAACACGGGCGCACGGGGATCGGAAGGCGCGGCGAGCGCGGCGGCGCGCAGCATCTCCGCGAGGCTGCGCGTCTCGGACGGCAGAATGACCGGCGAGGCGCTCTCCGCCGCCTGTCCCGCATAGACCTGCGCGCCTCTGCGGCTCGCGAATTTCACGCGACTCCACATCGTCTCGATGAGCGAGGCGACAATTCGCTGGTCGACATTGGGCAGACGTGCGGCGGCGCCGACCATTTCCGCGACGCTTTCATTGGGCAGGAAATCCGCGCGCCGGGCAAATTCCGAGACGTAGGATTCGTCGAGCTTGCCGCCCTCCGCAAGCGCCGATAAGGCGGCGACGCGCTCGCGCATTTCCTCGCCGCCAAGCAGGCGCGGATAGTCGGAGCGCAGCGATAGTTGGAGAATATTCGCAAGCCGGTCGGTCAGCGTCTTGTCGATCGTCTCGCCCGAGCGCTGCGCCTGCGCGAGAAACGCATACGCCCATGCGGTCAGCGAGACATTGCCCTGCGCGCGCGGCCAGAAGGCGACCAGCCCGTCGCCATCGATGGATTGCTCGATCTGCTGCGCCGTCGATTTCACAATTCCCGACACGCGATCTTCCAGCCCCGCAGCCGCGAGGATCGGGGAAAAGCTCTTCAGCGCAAGGCCCGCGCGCGCGACCGACAGGCGCTGCTCCGTGCAGCCATAGGGGTATTCGACGAGAGCGTTGAGCCCCGCGACGAGCTTCACCAATGCGGGGTCCGCCGCAACGATAACCTCTCGTGAGAATGTTTTTGCGCGCGCTGTTTCGCCTGCGGAGGCAAGCGTCCTGGTTTCGCCGGGCGCGATTTCGACGATTTCATATTTGCGCGTCGGTTCGCGATCGGGCTTGACCGGCAGGTCGATTTCGACGGCGTCCCTCGCGCGGTCCGCGTCGCGATCGATGCGGAAGGACAGTTTCGTGCTGTCTTTCGCCGACGCCGGAACGTCGGCGCGCAGATCGACGCGCACGGGCCTGTTCTGCGTCCATTCAATTTTGCGGCTCGTTTCCCCCGTCAGTTTCAGCTCGGGCGCTGCGATCGCCGCCTTGCCGGCGTCGCCGGGCCCTTCGACGACGCGCGCGACGAGGCCGATGTCGAAACTGTCGCCCGGCCGCACGAAGCGCGGCAACGCCGGCTGCGCCACGAGTTCCTGACGGATCAGCATCTCGCCGCCCGCGGCGCCGAAACGGTCCGGCCCGCTCACGGCCTTCGCGCGCAGCTTGAAGACGGTGAGCGTGTCCGGCAGCGACACCTTTATTTTAGCGACGCCGTCGGGACCGACTTTCACACTCGGCAGATAGATCGGAACGGGCGTGAAATTCTTGCGGACGGAAATATTGTTCTCCGCGCCCCATTCCTGCAACTCGCCGCCGTCGCCGCCGGCGATTTCTTCGAGCGGAATGACGCCGAAGGCCATGTTGCGCGTATCGCGCGCCGCCATTTTTGTCTCGCGCGCGACGATGAAGTCGGGCAGCGGATCGAGCGGTCGCTCCTTGGCGAGCGACAGCACCGCCTGATCGACCATCCAGAACGTCGCTTCGCCTGCGACCGGCTTGCCGGCATCGTCGGAGAGGCGCAGCGTGACTTCAACTTCCTGTCCCGGACGCGCCTTGCCGGGGTGTTCGAGCTTCACATTGACGATATTCTTGACCGGCGTCACCTCGATCCATTTCGTCGCCGCGATTGTGACGGGCTTGCCCTGATCGAAATTCGCGGCGGCTTGCGGCGCGCTGTCCTTCAGCCTTCCGCGCATGATGAGGAAATGGACCGCGAGTTTGGGCGTCTGCTCCTTCTTCACCGGCAGCGCATAGCGGCCGAAGCCGTTGGCTATGTCCACGAAACTGTAATCATAGACGCCGCCCGGCTGCTCGACGATCGCCAGCGCGCGCGCGTTCTGGAATGGCGACTGAATGATCAGCGTCGCCGTTTCGCCGGGCGCATATTTTTCCTTGTCGGTCGTGACCGTCGCGGAGGAAGCCGGCGGGCGCGCGAAAGTCACGGGCGTCTCGCCGCCGACGAAGAAATCGACGCTCACCTGCTGTCGGCGTTTCAGCCTGTCAAAGGCTTCGAGCTGCACGTCATAGACGCCGGCCTCCTTCGCCTCCAGTTCGATTTTCTGCGCGTCCTTCGCGCTCGTCACCTTGCGCTCGAGGATCGTTTCGTCCTGCACCTGCGTGACATATTTCGCCGCGCCCTGCGCGAAGTCGCTCGCCTGCAGCGTGGAAATCCAGTTGCGCCGGATGAGGCGCAAAGTCATGTCGAGGCCCGCGATGGCGTCGCCCTTGCCGTCGACGGCGATAATCTCCGGCGTCACGGCGCCGGGACGCTCGACGTAGCGCGGCGTTTTCACGCCGAGCACGAAAGGCGGCAGCGCGATGACGTTCTGCACGTTTCGCACTTCGATTCCGTCGTCGCCCGTAACAGTCGCCTCGATCGAATAGCGGCGCGGCTGCGCGGTGGGTTCGATCGTCGTGTCGAAGGTCATGCGCGCGGCGCCTCCGGCGTCGGTGCGCTGGTCGCGCTCCAGAATGGCCGTGGATTTGAACTTGCCCTCGCCGGAGAAGCGCGCGTCGGTCGAAAAGAGAAAGCCTTCCCGGCGCGGCGGCGTGAACACATGCGGGAACTGCGCCGCGCGCCATTTGACGGGCCGCTCCGCGGCGAGCCCGCCGGCGAAATAGCGCGCCAGGAGATCGACGTCGAAGGTTCCGTCGAGTGCGACGGTCTGCGGCGCATTGAGCACGACTTCGAAGGTTGGCAGCCGATAGGCTTCCTTCTTGAAGCTGAACTGCCCGCATGAGAGCTCCTGCCCGGCGTCGGCGGATTCGGTCTCTGAGGTTTCCTCGCTATCGCTCGCCGTTTCCGCCTTCGCCTTTTTCGCCGGCGCGTCGGGTTCGAACTTCACGGCGTAGTCGCCCGTCGCGGGCGTCTGCGCGTCGAATTTGTGATAGAAACTTCCGGCGGCGTCGAGCTTGACGGGGATACGCCACTCCTGATTGCCCGGGCCGGTGACGACGAGCGTTCCGCCGGTCTTCGTCAGGGTCAGCGCGCCGCCGCGATAGCTTCTCACAAAGCCCTTGATGTGCGCCGGCTCCTCGGGCCGGTAGATCGGGCGTTCGGAGAAGACATGGCAGAGCGTGCGCGGCTTCTCCGCGCGCGGCGCATCCGCGTCGCTGGTCCATGACAGCCATTGCGCTTCCGGCTTCGACCAGATTTCCTTCGAATATTCCGAAGGCGCGCTGTCGGGATCGATAACGAGCGTATCGAGCCCCTTGCTCACCACGACGCGACGCAGCTCGCCGTCGCCGCGCTTGCCCGGACTCCAGGAGAAGAAGCCCGAAGAGTCCGTCGTTCCATTCGCCAGCGTTACGAATTTGTCGTCCTTCACGCCTTCGATCCGGATTTGCGCGCCGCTCACCGGCTGCGCCGTCGCGAGCGAGGTGACGGCGAAGCGCACGCGCGTCGGCTCCTCGATGGCGGAGAGCGACAGGTCGGTGACCTGCACGCGCAGCCATTTGCGCTTGTCTTCATCGACCGTGCGCAGGCCGACGAGATAGGTTCCCGGCTGTTCGCGTCCGGCGACGCGCGCGAAATCTTCCTTGAGGTCCAGCCCGAATTTGGCGTCGATTCCATTGCGGCGGATCGGCAATTCGACGAGGCGCGACACGGCCGGCGAACCCAGGAATTTGACGCGCTCCCTGATTGCGTCGGCTTCTATATTCGCGCTCTCGCTCCAGCGTTTCGGCTCGTTACCCGGCAGCGGCGGCGCCTCGCTGTCGACCGTCTCGACGCCATGTTCGGGGAAGGGCCAGAAATCGCGCGACAGCGGGTCGATCGCATGGATGCGAATGTCCGCGCGGTCATAGCCGCGTCCGCGCAGCGGCAGAAGCTGCGGGCCGAGGCGTTCGACGACGCCGTAGCCGGCGTCCCATTGCAGCGCGGGCGTGTCGCGCGTGAAGGCGAAACGCTGTGAGAAAGCGCTCGCAAGCGGGCGTCCGCGATTATCGCGCATGGCGCCCGGCGCGATGGAAAGTTCATAAACCGTGTCGGTGAGGAATTTCGCCGAAACTTTGAGATGCTGACGATCGACCTCGACCGCGAGATCGTCGACCGGCGGCGTAACGCGCAAAGCCTCGCGCGCGCGCAAAATGTCGAGCGCTTCCGGCTGCGTCGTGAAGGTTAGTGTAAGACGGCGTTTGTTCGTCGGCGTATAATTAGTGGCGACGTCGCCGCCTTCCTCCTCGCCGCTTTCGGGTGCTGGCGGCGAGTCGCCGTTCGACTGGCAGCGCAACACACCCGCAAGCTTGTCGTCGCTCCAGCCATGTCCGCAGGTCGTTTCCGTCACGGCGAAGGGCGGAGCGGTGCGCACGCGCAATTCGTAGTTTTCGTCGTCGAGGCCTGGCTCGTCCGAGAGTTTCAGGCGCAGTATCGCAACACGGCCGTCGGAGATCGGCTCGCGAAAGCGCAGGACATAGGTCTGCTCGCTGCTGCGCTCGGCGCGTTCGAGCGGGCGAATGTCGAAGGCCGAGGCGCTAAGCATTTGCCCGCCCTGGGGCGACACGCCCGGCGAAGGACGCAGCTCGACCGTCATCAGCCGCTTCAGCGCGGCGACGTCGACGGGCTCGGAAAATGTGAGCGAAATCTGCGTCAGCTCGGGCGTGGGCTCGGCGTCCGCGGCCGGATTTGTCGATTTCGGAGTCGGCAGGAGCGCGACGAGTTTCGTTTCCGCGGCGCCGAGTTTCACGCTCAGGCGCGCAAGCGGCTTCCATGCTTCGGCCGGACGAAATTGCAGGGCGCGCGGACCGATCCACCGCCATTCGCCCGCGGGCTGCGGCGCGACGGCGACATATTTGCCGGGCGTGTCTTCCGCGCCGACGGCCTTCGGTCCGGTATCGGCGGGAAAGAAGATCGTGAGGGGATCATAGCTGCGCAGGAAACGATCCGGCGTCACACGCGCGCCGTCGGCGCGCTGCGCGCGATCGAAGACGGGCGGCGGTTCGGCGCGCACAGGCTGCGCGAAGGAGAGCGCCGCACAGAAGAGAAGAAGAAAAGACTTTTTCATCGAAGCGCCTTTCGGGCTCATTTTGCTTTGGTCTTTTTCATGCCGGCCTTGTCGAGCAGCTCGGCCACAACCTCATCCGGCGGCGCCGCTGGCGGCGGCGATATGCCGACAATCGCCGCGCGAATGGTGGTCGCGCCGGCGTCGGGCGGAACGCGCGCCTCGATGAAATAGCGGCCCTGCGAAAGCTTCAGCATTTGAGTCACGCCGTCGCCGAGAATCTTGCCGCTTGCGTCGAGCACGCGCGCGCTGACGCGATCGGGCGCGGCGCGCACGCCAATTCCAATATCGCCGTCGCGAGTCGTTTCGAAGGAGAAGAGCGCGCTCGCGCCGGGCGAAACGGCGACGGGATCGTTCACGCCCTCATGCACGGCGATCACCGGTTGCGCGGAGACGTCGAGCGTTCCGGACAAGGCGCCGTCATGAGGGGCGTATACGTCCAGCGTCGCTTCGCCCGCCGCCATGTAGCGATGGAGTTCGACGCCGGAGGCGAAGGCGAGCGTCTCGCGCTTTCCGTTCTGCGTAAAGGCGACGAGCGCCGGCGCATTGCTCGAAGCGCCGATCATCACGGGGGCTTCGCCTTTCAGGGTGAAGCGCATCGCCGCGCCTTCGAGCGCGACGCGCTGCGGCGGCGCGAGCGGGCGCGCCGTCGGCTGCGGCCAGGGCGCGGCGCCGCCGCGTTCGATCCAGACGGCGACGAGGCCCGGCTTGTGGCTGATGATCGCCTCGCCCGGCCCGTCGAGCGCGAGGTCGACGCCGCGCGCAACGCGTCCGCTTTGCGAAACGACGGTCGCGTCGGCGCCGATGACGATCATGCGGTCGCCCTTCTGCGCATCGACCGGCAGGGAAATTTCTCCGCCGGCGCCGAAGAAGCGCTTGAACGCGGTCTTCGCGTTCAACGTCGCCGCCGCGTCGGGGAGGCGCGCAATCCGGGCGGGCAGGGGCGCGTCGCCGACATTGACCAGCCACAGGCGCGCGCCGGCGCCATGCAGGATGCGCGCGGTCGCCGCGCCATCGCCGAAGATGGCGCGCGCGTCGGTGAAGGCGGCGACGCCGCCCGCGAGGTCGAGCGCCAGGGGCGCGTCGGATTTGTCGATGTCGACAGGCTGGGCGGTCATTGGCGCGATGACGCCCGAGAAGAGCGCGCCGCCGGAAACCGGAGCGCGCGTGTCGACATCGATGGCGCGTAGCGCGACGCGCATCGCGCCGGCGCCGCCAGCGTTCCACAATTGCGGCGCGGTGTCGCCGGCGAGCGCCAGCGCCGCGCCGGGGGCGACGCCCATGCCGCGGCCAGCCTCGATTCCCGGCTGCGCGAAGGCGGAGCGCGCGAGCCACAACCGTGTCTTGCCCTTAGGCGCTGCGAGCGGCGGCAGTTGGGCGCGCTCGTTCTCGCCGATGTCGAGCGAGATTTCCTCGCCCTTCCATTCGAAAGCGACGACGCGCGGCTTCGTCTTGCAGTCGCGCGTCATCAGCCACAGCGCCTGAGCTTGCGGGGCCAGGGGGCCGGAGCGCGCGGCGCGCAGCAGTTGCGCGGGCGCGGAGCCAGCGGCCACGCCGTCGGGCGCAGATAGTTCGACAAGCGCGGCGTCGGGCGTCGCCGCCTTGGCGACGCAAATTTGCGGCGTCACGCCGTCGACGATCTCCGGCGTTATGTCGCCGGCGCCCCGCGCGCGTCGATCGATGCTTCGCGCGGCGATGGCAATGGGCGTTGCGCCGCCTCCGACAGGCCACACGACCGCGCGCCATTCGCTCTTGTCGTCGGGCATGGGCCACGCCGCCGCGGGCGCGACGCCGCGTTCGACGCCGATGACGCGCCATGCGCCGTCTGCGCTGCGGCGTTCGATGGACAAGGCGACTTCGCTATCGGCGCGCGCGGCGACGAGCGCGAGTTCCCCCGGCGGCGTGGCGGGAAGGCGCAGGCGATGCGCGCCGGCGCCCGTGACGACTGTCTCGCCGCTCGACGTCAGAGCGCCATCGTCCTTTTCGTCCATCAGCGCGAGCCGGATTTCGACGCCGCTTTGGATTTCTTCCTCTGTCGCGTCCGACGCCGCGCTTTCATCGCCAGCGCTTTCGCTGTTCGCGCTCTCGTCGCTCGAGTCTGAGCCTTCGCCTGGCGGTTCAGCCACAACGCCGAGTGTCTCGAGTTCGAGCCGATAGTCTCCCGCCGGCAGGCGACGCGACATTGCGACATTCCAGTCGTCGGCGCGGGTCTGCAGGCGCTCGACGATGTCGCCCGTCGCATTTTTCAGCACGCCGATCGCTTCCTCGTCGCCAAAGCCCGTCACATCGACGATGGCCTCGTGTGCAAGTGAAAATGCGAGGGTCGCGGGGAGATCGACGCGGCGCGGCGCGTCGGGCTGCAATTGTTCCGACGTGAGTGAAATCTCGTAATCGAGGCGGTCATCGTGGCTGAGGCTGTGCGCGTCGACGCGATAGTCTCCGGCGGCCAGTTTTCCCTTGAAGGGGCGGTCGCCGACCACCTTGCCGATCGACTCCTTTTCGCCTTTCACAATATCGCCGATCATGCCTTCGCCGATGGTCAGTTCGACGTCGGAGTCGCCATGCAGCGTGAAGCGCCAGACGTCGGGCGCGCGCGGCGCGTCCTTCGTCTGCGGTTCGCGCCATTGCAGCCTTTGCGGCTTCTCGAAGGGCAGGGCGTGTGGACCATGGCCTTCGAGGTCCGCCGCGGCGACGACGGGCGTGAGGCGCATGACCATGCGCGCCTCGACATCTTCGGGCGTGACGACGAGGCGGTAGGCGCCGGGTTCGTAGCGGCGCGTCTCCCGTTTGAATTTGCCGGGCGGCGCGAGCGGCCAGCCGTCGGCGTCCTCGATGCGCGCGCGCCATTCGCGCTTCAGGCCGAGCAGGTCGATGCGATAATCGCCGGCTTTCGTGATCTCGAAAGGAACGACGGCGCCCTTGCCGGGTTCGAGCGTCGCGCGTGCGCCGCCGGCGTCGGTTACTTTCGCCGTCGGAGTCAGAATCGCGGGCGTGATCGAAAGGCCGAGATGGCCGGCGGATTCCTTTGCGGTGACGGCGGCGCGGTAGGCGCCCGCGCGCAGGAAGGTCGTCACCAGCCCGTTCTTGCCGGGGCCGTTCGCTTCGCCTTCGCCCAGTCGCGGCGTCGCGGTCGCGCCGACGCGCAGCGCCGTTTTCATGCGGCCAAGAGTCTCGATGCGGTAAAGGCCGCCTTCAGCGACGTCGAACCGCAGGTTTTTCGTTTCATCCTGGGCGAGATTGAAGAAAGCCGGGCGGCCTGCGGCGGCGCGGACGATCTTGCCTGTATCTTCGATCTTCGCCGATTCGCCGCCGTCGGTCGCCGGCGCGTCGGGGATGAAGACGAGGCCGATTGCGCGATCCTTTTCGACGGGCGCGATTTTAACCGTGACGACGCGCTTGTCGTTCTCGATCTTTTCGTCCGCGAAGGTCAGGGCGACGTCGGCGCCTGTCTCGTCGCGCGCAATAGTCTTGCCGGCTTTCGGCGTGCGCGTCGCCAGCGAGATTTCCTTGTTCGCATCCTGATGCAGGGCTAGCGGCGCCTTGTCGAGCTCCGCCGGCAGGGCGACGACGCGCGGACCGGTGAGGAGCCCCGGCGCGACATTGGCGAGGATGAGATAGGAACCGTCCTTTTCCAGCCGATGCTCGCCAAAGGAGATCGATGCGCGCGACGGCGGCGCGGTCGGCGCCGGCGCGGCGAGCCCGGGCGGACCGAGCGTGACGTCGACCACGCCGCCGGAGCCGTTTTGCGGCTCCAGCATGAGGAAATAATAGCCCGCGGCGAGATCGTAGCGGATCGCGTCCTTGCCGTCGGCGCGCGGCGCCGATGTCCCCAGCGCCGGTTCGATCGTCGCGCGCAGCTTCACGCCCTTGACTGCGATCTCGACGGGACCGTCGCGCGTCGCCTCGAACAAAAGGGAGGTCGAGCCGAGGACGTTGAACCTGCCGCGCCACGCCTTGCCGACGCCGATGCGCGGGGCGTCCGAGGCGATGACGCGCGTCTTGCCGTCCTTTTCGAGCCGCGCGAGGAGCGCCGTCGCCGGAGCCTCGTCGCCCCCCTCGCCCGCGACGTCTATCGAGACGAGATGCGGACCTTCGGCCTCGAATGTCTCGCGGTTCGACTGATGGACGGCGCGCAGATTGAACGTCTGTCCTTCCAGGCCGGAGATTTCCAATCGCGCCGACGCCTTGCCGTCGGCGGCGACGCGCGCAATCGCGACCGGAGCGCGGCTCGTCTTGTCGATGATCGTCGTGTCACGCGCGCTCCCGCGCCTCGCGTCGAGACGCGCGGGCTTCTGCTCGGGGAGTTCGAGACGGAATGCGTCGTAGCTCGCCGGCGCCTCGAAACGCGCGGCGCCGAAGGGGCCGATGACGCCCTCCGCAACGCCCGCCGCCAGCAGCGCCGGATCGGCGAGACGCAACATGAAAGGCTGCGTCGTCGCGCCGTCGGACCAGACGAGTTTTTCGCCGCCATAGGCCGTAACAACATAACGTCCGGGAGACAGCGGGCCTTCGAGACGCAGCCGCGTCATGTAGCGGCCGGGTTTCGTCTCGACGGCGCCGCGCTCGAAGGCGAGGTCGACGAGCGCCCCGTCGGATTGCCAGACGCGCAGGTCCCGCAGGGAGCGGCCGACGGCTTCGAGATAGACCGGACCCCCGGCGTTTACGTCGAGCGTGTAGGAACGCTGCTGAAGGTCGCCGAGTTCGCCGTTCTCAACCTTGCCCTGGACGAGCGAGGGACGCGACGCTTCCATTTCCGCAAAGGGCTCGGCCGCGAGCGTGACCTTGCCGCTCGCGCCTTTCGCGCCGGCGACGCGAATTTTATACACGCCCTTGTCGAGCAGCGCGTCGATGCGGCCGTCGCGCAGACCCGCAGCGCCAGCGGACTCCATCGGTCCGGCGATCATGTCGACGAGTTCGATGCGCGCGCCGGCGGGGCTCTTCGCCCGGATCGAGTAGCGCCCCGCAGCGGGGATTGTCAGCAGGCTCGCGCCATCACGGTCGGCCGGCAGATCTCTTGGCGAAAATTGCGCCGCGGCGGACCTCTGTTTCGTCTCCGCTATGGCGTCTCGGCCTGTCGAGGCCTGGGGCGAAAGGAGGGAGGCCGCGAGCGCGGCCATGAGAGAAAACGCAATTCGCCGCATGACGACACCATAAGAAGCGACGCGGGACAAAGAACGCTGAAACCATGCGCCGCGCGTCAAACATAGGGCGCGCTTCGGTGGAAAGTCGAGACGGGTCGAGCCCTTGTCTCTGTCGTCATTCGGTCGCACGCCCGCGTCCTTTCGAGATTTGAGACTGCGGCTTTTTCCCTTAGATTAGGAGCGCCGCTTCCGATTTGCGCCGGCGCACATCGGGAGCGGCGGCGACATTGGAGGCGATATGCGGCGTCCGCTGCTGGCGATCATGGTTATTCTCGCTGCGCTCGCCGCGGCGGGGCAGGCGGCTGCGAACATGCTGACCCTCGCCGAACCCGTGCAACTGCGCGCCGGGCCGGGCGCGCGTCATCGGGTGGTGGCGTCAGCGCCGGCGGGCGCGACGCTGGTGGTGCTGCGCGACGGCGAGCAATGGACGAAAGTCTCGCTCGATGGCAGGCGCGGCTATGTGGCGACGGCCACGCTCGTCGAAGCGCCGCCGGTCGCCGTCGCGCCCGCCGACGATCCCACCTGCGACTACGGCTACCCCTACTCGGGAAGCGGCCTGTTTTTCTCGCCGCCGCACACGCAGTTTCGTCACAGCGGTCTATTGGGATTCTTCCTCGGCTATCATCGCCGCTATCCCTGCTGAGCCGCATTTTCCGCCGCGTTCCGGCTGCGACATAATCGCGCGACGACCCGATATCGAGATCCTTCGGGCGTCGTGACGCGACCGGGCCGAACGCGTCAAATGCAAGCGCCGCCTAGCGCCGCGCATGTCGCAAAAATTTGATCTGTGACAATTGCGCGCACAAACGAAGCTTGGCTTTAAAATTTGATCAATATCAACTTCCGCGCTCTATTGCGCTGTACAATTCAACCTGTGAATCGAGGGTGAAAGAGTTGGCACAAGCCTCGCTTTCCCAAGCGGGGCCATAACTCTCGCATCCGCACGAAATTTTTGCGCAACCACTCGAGGACGAGACATCATGGAGCGCCCACCTCTGATCTCGAAACGCATGACCTTCGGCGAAATATCGCTGTCGGCGATCTTCGCGGCGCTCGCCGTCGCGACGGCCTATATTGCGACGAAAGCCTACACCCCGGCCTACGCCTTTCATGCGGCGACGTTCTCGCTCGGCTCAGTGGCCGCGGTCGTCGCCATACTGCTGCGTTACCGCGCGCGGCCGGCGACGCTCCCGCCGCTCGTGATCGACGGACGCCCGAACTATAATTACGGGCCGATCAAGTTCACCTCGATCGCCGCGTTGTTCTGGGGGATCGCCGGCTTCATCGTCGGCCTCTATCTGGCGCTCGAACTCGCCTTTCCGGTCTTCAATCTCGATTTGCCCTGGATCAACTTCGGCCGCCTGCGGCCGCTGCACACATCCGCGGTGATCTTCGCCTTCGGCGGCAACGTGCTGCTCGCGACGTCCTTTTACGTCATGCAGCGCACGAGCCGCGCGCGCATCGCGGGCGATCTCGCGCCGTGGTTCATCGTGCTGGGCTACAACTTCTTCATCCTGATCGCCGGCACGGGTTATCTGCTCGGCATCACGCGATCGCATGAATACGCCGAGCCGGAATGGTACGCGATCCTGTGGCTCGTCGTGGTGTGGGTGACCTATCTGCTGGTCTATCTCGTCACGCTCGCGCGCCGCACCGAGCCGCATATCTATGTGGCCAACTGGTTCTACCTGTCCTTCATTGTGACGATCGCGGTTCTGGTGCTCGGCAACAACACCGAGATCCCGATCTCGATCTTCTCGCCGCACTCCGTGATCGTGTGGTCCGGCGTGCAGGACGCAATGATCCAGTGGTGGTACGGCCATAACGCGGTGGGATTCTTCCTCACCACCGGCTTCCTGGGCATCATGTATTACTTCATCCCCAAGCGCACGGGCCGGCCGATCTATTCCTACCGCCTGTCGATCGTGCACTTCTGGTCGCTGATCTTCCTCTATATCTGGGCGGGTCCGCACCACCTCCACTATACGGCGCTGCCCGACTGGGCGCAGACGCTCGGCATGGTCTTCTCGGTGATCCTGTGGATGCCGTCATGGGGCGGCATGATCAACGGCCTGATGACGCTCTCTGGCGCGTGGGACAAGCTGCGCACCGATCCCGTGCTGCGCATGCTCGTCGTGTCGGTCGCCTTTTACGGCATGTCGACCTTCGAGGGTCCGCTGATGTCGGTGAAGGCGGTGAATTCGCTGTCGCACTACACTGACTGGGGCATCGGCCACGTGCATTCGGGCTCGCTCGGCTGGGTGGCCTTCGTGTCCTTCGGCGCACTTTACTGCCTGATCCCCTGGGTGTTCAACCGCCAGCTCTATTCGCTCAAGCTCGTGAACTGGCACTTCTGGGTCGCCACGATCGGCATCGTCTTCTACATCACCTCGATGTGGGTGGCGGGCATCATGCAGGGCCTCATGTGGCGCGCGTATACGCCGCAGGGCTTCCTCGAATATTCCTTTGTGGAGACGACCGAGGCGCTGCATCCCGAATACATCATTCGCGCGATCGGCGGCGGCCTGTTCCTGATCGGCGCGCTGATCATGGTCTACAACATCTACCGCACCCTTGCCTCTCCCGCATTGGAGCCGACGTCGGACATCGCCGCGGCGCCCATGCCTGCCGAGTGAGGACGAAAGACATGTCGCAATCGACTCAACACGCGCCTTCCTCCGGCGGACTGCAAAAACTGCTGGAGACCAATTCGATCCTGCTCGTCGTCGCCATCCTCGTTCTGGTGTCGATCGGCGGCGTCTTCGAGATCGTGCCGCTCTTCTATCTGAAGAACACGATCGAGAAGGTCGAAGGGATTCGCCCCTATTCGCCGCTGGAGCTTGCGGGCTTCAACATCTACGTCCGCGAGGGCTGCTACACCTGCCATTCGCAGATGATCCGGCCCCTGCGCGACGAGGTGGAGCGGTATGGTCACTACTCGCTCGCCGCGGAGAGCATGTACGACCATCCCTTCCAGTGGGGCTCGAAGCGCAATGGTCCCGACATTGCGCGCGTCGGCGGCAAATATTCGAACGACTGGCAGCGCGACCATCTGCGCAGCCCGCGTTCGGTCGTGCCGAGCTCGATCATGCCGGGCTACCCGTTTCTCGCGACGACGCCGCTCAAATCGGAGCACATCGAAGAGCAGATGAAGACGCTGCGCATCGTCGGCGTGCCTTACACCGACGAGCAGATCGAGAACGCGCAAGTCGATCTCAAGGCGCAGAGCGGGCCGGACGATCCGGGCGCCGCCGCCATGCAGAAACGCTATCCCAACGCCGTCCTCATGGACGTCGCCTCCAAGGGCGGCGTGACCGAGGAGGACGCGCTCATCGCCTATCTGCAGCACCTCGGCGTCTCCGTGGACTTCAAGCTCTACGACGACAAGGCCAACATCAGGTGATCCCATGAACGGAGCAGCGGCCGAAGTCGTATCGACCTATGAAGCGTGGCGCGCATTCGCGGCGTCATGGGGTCTGATCTTCTTCGGCGTGATTTTCCTTGGCGTCATCGCCTACGTCTTCTGGCCCTCGCGCAAGAAGTCGTTCGATGAAGCAGCCGAAATGCCTTTGCGAGAGGATGACGACGATGTCTCAGGACGCTGAGCACGGAAAGATCAGGATCGACGAACACAGCGGGGTGCCGACGACCGGCCATGAATGGGACGGCATCGAGGAACTGAACACGCCGCTGCCGCGATGGTGGGTGTGGACCCTCTGGGCGACGATCATATGGGGGATCGCCTATACGGTCGTTTACCCGGCCTGGCCGACTTTTTCGGGCGGCACGAAGGGGCTGTTCGGCTGGAGCTCGCGCGATCAGGTGGCGCAGGAGATGGCCGATTTGCAGGAGACGCGCGGACCGATCCTCGCCAAGATCAAGGACGCCTCGCTCGAGCAGATCGAGTCCAATCCTGAACTGCTGGCGGCGGCGCGCATGGTCGGCAAGGTCGCCTTTGCGACGAACTGCGCCGCCTGCCACGGCGCGGGCGGGCAGGGCGCCAAGGGCTACGCCAACCTCAACGACGACGACTGGATCTGGGGCGGCAAGCTCGCGGACATCCGGCAGACGATCGAGCATGGCGTGCGCTGGGACGCCGACAAGGCGACGCGGACCTCCGCCATGCCGGCCTTCGGCCGCGACGGCATATTGACGCCGGAGCAGATCTCGATCGTCGCGGATCATGTGCGCACCTACGCCGAAACGCCGGACTCGGATGCGCCGACGGCTGAGGGCGAGAAGCTCTATGCCGAGAACTGCGCCGCCTGCCACGGCGTCGAGGGCAAGGGCAATCCCGAAATGGGCGCGCCCGCGCTTTATGACCAGGTCTGGCTTTATGGCTCCGACAAGCCGTCCATCGTCGCCCGCATCACCAATGGCGGCGGCGGCGTGATGCCGGCCTGGAAGGACAAGCTCGACGAAACGACCATCAAGGCGCTCACCGTCTACGTCCATTCGCTCGGCGGCGGGCAGTAGGCGCGACGCTTTGTCCGGCGTCCTTGTCCGGGCGCCCTCACGACACAATCTGCGAGTCGGAACTTTCCGACTTGCAGCAGGGCGACGACCGTATCGCCGACGGACGAGGCGCGTGGCGCGGAGTCCGAGACACAGCAGAGTATCCGCTCATGTCCAGCGCAGACGCACATCAACCGCTCCTGGATGAACCCTTCGTCGAGCCCGAGAAGAGGATTTATCCCAAGAAGGTCGACGGCCAGTTCCGTCGCATCAAATGGGGCATCCAGTTCGCGACCCTCGCGATCTATTATTTCCTTCCCTTCGTGCGCTGGGATCGCGGGCCGAATGCGCCGTCGCAGGCCGTGCTCGTCGATTTCCCGCATCGGCGCTTCTATTTCTTCTTCATCGAGATCTGGCCGCAGGAAGTCTATTACGTCACGGGCCTCCTGATCCTCGCCGCGCTCGTGCTTTTCCTGATGAACGCCGTCGCGGGCCGCATCTGGTGCGGGTACATGTGTCCGCAGACGGTGTGGACCGATTTCTTCATGACCACGGAGCGCTGGATCGAAGGCGACTCGCGCGAGCGCATGAAGCTCGACTCCGGGCCGTGGACTTTCGAAAAGATCCGCAAGAAGGTCTCGAAACACTTCGTCTGGCTGCTCATCGCCTGGTGGACCGGCGGCGCCTGGGTGCTCTACTTCGCCGATGCGCCGACGCTCGTCTATGAGCTTGCGACCTTCCAGCCCGGCGCCGGCGAGGCCTATCTCTGGATCGGCATCCTCACCTTCACGACCTATGTCTTCGCGGGCGTGATGCGCGAGAAGCTTTGCCTGCACGCCTGTCCGTGGCCGCGCATTCAGGCGGCGCTGACCGACGAATATGCGCTCAACGTCACCTATCGCTACGATCGCGGCGAGCCGCGCATGTCGCTCAAGCAGGCGACCGCCGCGCGGGCCGCAGGGGCGCTGGCGGGCGATTGCGTCGACTGCGGCCAGTGCGTGGCGGTCTGTCCGACGGGCGTCGACATCCGCCAGGGGGCGAATCTCGGCTGCATCCAGTGCGGCCTGTGCATCGACGCCTGCGACGCCGTCATGGAGAAGGTTCACCGGCCGGCGCGCCTCATCGGCTATGACACGGAGATGAACATCAAGCGGCGCGAATGCGGCGAGACCTCGATCTATCGTCCCATCCGTGTGCGCACTGTCGCTTACGCCATTCTCATTCTCGCCATCGGCGGCTTCATGTCGGTGACGCTTGCGACGCGCGGCGACATGAGCGTCAGCGTGCTGCATGACCGCAATCCGCTCAGCGTTCGCCTGAAGGACGGCGGCGTGCGCAACGGTTATACTGTTCGCTTCTCCAACAAGAAGTCCGAACCGCGTCACTTTACCCTCGCCGTTGCCGGCGTCGACGCGCGCGCCGACGTCGTCGGGGTCGAACCCGACGCCAGCGGCCGCGTCGTCATCGAAGTCGGGCCGGATCAAACGCGCGAGACGCGCGTTCTACTTGCAACCCGCGGCGCGGCGGAGAAAAAGGGACAGACCCCCGTCGTCTTCACCGTGAAGGACATCGACAGCGGCGCGACAATCGACGCCAAGGATGTCTTCGTATGGCCGTGAGGTAGAAACATGAGCCTCGCCATGAGCAATATGCGCAGATCAAGGCCGGAGCCACAGACCGATTACGAAGCCGGCGGCCGGCCGCTCAATGGATGGAAGGTGCTGGCGATGCTCGTCGGCTTCTTCGTCTTCGTCAGCAGCGTCAATGGCGTAATGATCTATTACGCCATCAAGACCTTCT